>JACRGO010000142.1 GCA_016212295.1 Nitrospinota bacterium
ATTTGTTTAATGTCCATACTGTCCTCCAAGATTAGACGCTAATGAAGAACACTATACCCCATTCGCGGTTCAATGTCCAGGAGTCGATGGTTCTCTCTTATATATCAGTGAGATAGGGAAAAGAACAAATTCACCCTGGCTCGATGCGGCCAACCCTGCGCCAAGGAATACGCATGCCCGGAGGAAACTTGAAAAGTAGGCCTCTTTCCTTTAGGATGAAAACAGGTTGTTAAAGGAAAGCTTGGCAAAAAAAGCACAAAGTGGAAATCTTAACACACCCCGGCCTTCGACCACCCCTCTCAAGAGGGGAATTTATAGGCGCCGGCGCCCTTTCAATATGGGGTTAAGGAGTAAGGCGTCGCGGCAAACCGCGGGAAATCATACCGCCGGCGATTAAAAATTTTTTCCTCTGAAAAATTCCCCTCTTGAGAGGGGTGGCCGAAGGCCGGGGTGTGTCAGCGGGCTTCTTATTGCAACCGCATGTTTGCTTTTCAGGGTAAACGTTTTTTTCAAGACAGCTTCTTAAGATTCGGATTTTGTCATTTGAAAATTTATGTCCGATAGAGAACTTCTGAGGCTTATGTTTTTGGCATGGGGATTTTTGTCCTTATGCCTTTTGTGCGTCCAGCTTTTCATTACCAGGCGGTTTTTAAGGAAAATGGAAATTGCCCTCGGACCAAAGCTCAAGCGCAAACGCATAAAAAACGCCTTGAGAAAAAAAGATTCCGCCATGGTCGCCTTCGATGGAAAAAATGAGGCCTTTTATTGGAACGGGAATTTTGAAGAGAGCAAGGCCATGTATTCCATTAACGCGGAAACAGGTTACGCCTGCCTGAAGCTGGAAAAGGAGGGCGCGGCCCTGAATATTTACCAATACGAACGCGATATTTTCGAATCACGCATAACCTCGATGGTGCCCTATAAACTGGAACTCAATGGGAGGACCGTTTACAACACAAGCCTGCTGAAGGAATCCGGGGAAAAAAAACTTATTTACGAGATTTTGAAGGATTACTTCAAGAGAGGGGTAAAGCGGAACGCCGAGTTCCTCAGTCCGGAATCCCAGGAATCCATAAACGCCCTTATTTTTGGATATCATACCTTTCAAAGATTCAAGGCATATATAAAGGAATCTTATCCGGATTTTTGCCAGGAGATCGAAAATTATAAAAGGAGATCCCTTAAGGATAGCCTGTCCCTGTTTCAACCCGGGGAGAAGACCGAAGACGAACTGGAGATAGAAATCAAGAAGGCCGTCTTCGAGGAGGATTACGAAAGGGCGGCCCGAATCCGCGACCAGTTAAAAAAGCTCAACCAGCCCGGGAGCCCCAAGAGCATGGATTAAAAGGCGGCTTACTCAGTCAGAAGAACACCTCCCTTTCATTTTTCTTCGTCATCCATGCGCGGGAACGGGTTTATTAAACCAGGTTTTCGCCCCAAAAACTTCATTTGAAACCAAATTCCAAAAAATGTTAGACTTGGGTACACTTCTCAAAATTAAGCGTCCCGCAAACCTCATGGCGCTGCATGGCCGCAAGCCCTTCTTGTAAAAAACTTAAACCATTAAAATCCAGGAAGAACTCAAAAAAATGAACGAGCAAATTGAAAAGCTGAAGGATTTAACAAAGGTTCTCAGGGGAGATATTTTAAAAATGCTCTACAAGGCCCAGTCGGGCCATACAGGAGGCTCCCTCTCCTGCGTGGAGATACTGGCCGCGCTCTTTTTTTACAAAATGAAATATTTCCCCGACAACCCTCAATGGCCGAACCGGGACAAATTCATCATGTCCAAGGGACATGGGGCGCCTGCCCTTTATGCTGCGTTGGGGAGAAGCGGATATTTTGACGTAAAGGAATTCGACAGCCTCCGGAAATTAGGTTCCATATTAAGAGGCCATCCATACAGTAAGGCGACCCCCGGCGTGGAAGTCTGTTCCGGCTCCCTGGGCCAGGGATTGTCCCAGGCCAACGGCTTGGCCCTTGCCGCCAGGCTGGACAACAGAAAGACCAGGGTTTATGTGCTGCTGGGCGACGGCGAGCTCCAGGAGGGACAAGTATGGGAGGCGGCCATGACCTCTGTCCATCATAAAATAGACACTATTTGCTGTATCGTGGACAACAACGGCCTGCAGATCGATGGAAAGGTGGCCGACATAAAGTCAGTGGCGCCTATCACGGCCAAATGGAAATCCTTCGGCTGGAACACCCTGGAAGTGGATGGGCATGACCTGGAGGAAATCATCCATGCCCTGGATAAGGCGGAAGAAACCAAGGGCGCGCCGACCTTGATCCTGGCCAATACGGTCAAGGGAAAAGGCGTCTCCGTCATGGAGGGAAAGGCCGGCTACCACGGGGTCGCCCCATCCTGGGACGAACTTCAAATGGCGGCCAGGGAAATAGGTTTTGCGCTGGACGAAAGCGAATACCCAAAACCGGCCCCGCCAATAAAAAAAGGCCCTGCCGTGGAATTGCTCGGCACCAGGGAAATGTATGGCCAGACATTAGCGGAGTTGGGGGCTGAAAATCCCGATATAGTGGTATTGGACGCGGACCTTTCGGGCTCGACCAAGTCCAACAGCTTCGGGAAAAAATTCCCGGACCGGTTTTTTAACATGGGCGTCGCGGAGCAGGACATGATGGGCACGGCCGCCGGCTTTGCCGCCGCCGGGAAGACAGCCTTCGCCAGCACCTTCGCCATCTTCGCGACAGGCAGGGCATGGGAACAGGTGCGGCAGGCGATCGCGTTTCCAGGATTCAACGTGAAGATCGTGGCCAGCCACGGCGGATTGACCGTGGGAGAGGACGGCGCCTCGCATCAGGCCCTGGAGGACATCGGCCTTATGAGGGGCCTGCCAAATATGCGGGTCATTGTTCCAGCGGACGGATACGAAGCCGCCGCCGCTGTCCGCGAGGCGGTTCGCCTGGACGGTCCGGTCTATATCAGGACCTCAAGGGAAAAATTCCCGGTGCTCTACAATAAGGACCATAAATTCACCCTGGGCAAGGCCGTTGTTCAAAGAAAAGGGAAGGACATGGCCATTATAGCCATAGGCCTCATGGTTCACTCCGCCTTGGAGGCCGCGACGATTCTGGACGCCGAGGGCATTCAATGCACGGTCATAAATTCCTCCTCGGTCAAACCGTTGGACGTGGATACAATAGTGGAAGCCGCGCGTGAAACCGGGGCGGTGATTACAGTGGAAGAGCATTCCATTTATAACGGCCTGGGAAGCGCGGTGGCCGAGGCCCTGTCCGAGGAGTGTCCGGTCCCCATGAAAAGGATAGGCGTCATGGACCTGTTTGGCATGACCGGAGCGCCCCATGCCCTTTTAGAGAGATATGGTCTTACGCCCTCCGCCATAGCGGACCAGGTCCGGGATTTATTTTCAAAAAAAAACGGCAAAACTTCCGCGGCAGGCGAAATAATGTTCGCCGAGAATGAGGTGGAAGCCGAGTCCTTGGTCTCCTGATGATCCAGATTTTTCATCTACAAAAAACCTACGAGGGAAACAACATCCCCGCGCTGAGCGAAATCAACCTGCATATCCAAAAAGGTGAGTTTTGCTACCTCTGCGGTCCCAGCGGCGCCGGGAAGTCCACGCTAATGAAGATCCTCATGAAGATGGAAAACTATAACCAGGGCCAGATCCTGATCCAGGGAATGAACCTGGCCAAGATAAAGGAGTCCAAAATACCTTATCTCCGGCGGGAAATCGGGGTCGTGTTTCAAGATTTTAAGCTCCTGAACAGAAAAACGGTTTTTGACAATATAGCCTTTCCCCAGGAAGTGGTGGGAAAGCCCAGGAATGAAATCAAAAAGAAGACCTGGGAACTTCTAAAATATATCGGACTGGCCCATAAAAAGGACGCTTACCCGCTCCGCCTTTCCGGGGGGGAGCAGCAGCGGGTGGCCATAGCAAGGGCCCTGGCCAATGACCCCTCCATCCTTTTGGCCGACGAACCAATGGGGAATCTGGACGAGGAAATCTCAATGGAGATAATGGGCCTGTTTGAGAGGGCCAATCAATACGGCGCCACTGTTTTATTGGCGACCCATAACCTTTCCCTGACAAGACGAGTCATGCATCGAAAAATCGTGTTGGAGAGGGGAAAGCTCCTTGCGTCCTGATGCCGCCATTCCTGAAACAATCCCTTAAGACCTTTGCTGAAGCCGCCGCCAATATAAGGGACAACAAGGAAACGTCCCTTATCGCCATATTCACCATCTCCGTCGCCATCACCATCCTCGGACTCTTCCTCCTGGTTTATTTCAATCTCAATAATGTCCTGCGCGGCTTGTCCGAAAAGCTGCAACTCGTTGTTTACCTTAAGGACGATATTCAGGAGAGCGGATTGAAGAAAGTGGAGGCCATGATCCGGGACGAGGAGAAAATCTGGAAATGGGAATATCTCTCGAAGGACAACGCGTTAAGGGCCTTCAGGGAAAAACTCAAGGACAAAAGCGCCATACTGGAGGGCCTGGACGCCAACCCTCTGCCCGCCTCATTCAATATTTATTTCAAGGAAGGTTACAGGAATTACGAGGAGATCAAGCTTCTGGCCGGGAAATTCAGCGCCGCCCAGGGAGTGGAGGACGTGGATTACGGCGGCGGCTGGATACTTCGCTTTGAGGCCGCCATTTTTTTCCTGAAGATTTTCATCACGGCCGTGGGAGGATTGCTGGCGCTGGGGCTTATAACCATTATTTCCAACACGGTCCGCCTGTCGGTCTATTCCCGCCATGACGAAATTGAGATAAAGAAGCTGGTGGGCGCAACCAGATGGTTCATCCAGGCCCCATTTTTGGTGGAGGGGATCATTCAGGGCATGGCCGGGGTCGTTTTTTACTTGGGCGTTCTTATCATTTTTTAAGGCTATTTTTTGGTCAGACTGGCTTCCGGTTCCCAGCTTTTGATGGGGGTTAACGTGGTGTTTCTCCCTGGCAAGGTTATTCTTTTGCTGGTCTTGTTAGGAGCTTTGGTGGGAGGAACGGGAAGCCTTTTGTCATTAAGAAAACTCATGCGGTTTGATAAACCGATGCAGTGAAATTGGTTCAATTAGTTTGATTCGTTTGATTGGTTTAGTTGGTTGGATTGGTTAAAACCAGTTGAACAAACTGGACCAATTGAACCAATTTAACGGTTTTTAAGAAATGAAAAATGCCTTCAAGATAAGCGACATGACGCCTGCAAGCATGAAACCGGTCATCCACTTGAGGACCAGTATCTCTTTCTCCAACCGGTTGATGTCGCCCTTTACCTCCTTTTCAAGCCGGCCTATGTCGCCTGTAATTCGTTTTTCAAGATCGCCCTTTACCGAGGCAAGATCGCCCTTTACCGAGGTAATATCGTTCTTTACAGAGGTAATATCGTTCTTTAACCCATTGATATCCCCCTTGGTGGCCAGGCTGGAATCCAATATTTCCGCCAGCATGTCCTTTTGGGCCTCGGCCTGGATTTCGGCCTGCTCTTGGGTAAAACCGGCGCTTTTAAGCTTTCTGGCGTATGCCAGGGTGTCAAAGGTGACAGTGGACATTAGAATCAATCAGCTTTAAATTGTGGTCAATTGCATTATATCCCTGGCGGAAAAATGTTGTCAATGAAAAATTTCTGTTGGTTCAATTGGTTCCTGTTGGTTTAATTGGTTTGATTGGTTAAAACCAACTGAACCAATGTAACCAATAGAACCAGTGAAACCAATCAAACCAATCAAACAAAAATCCTTAGCCATGTCCATTTTAATTCGTCTTTATTTTGGGTCCCTTATTTCCGCCGCGCTTCTTTTTTCCCCCGTCCCCGCCCTTTTCGCCGCGCATCAGGATGACACCGCAAGCAAAATCGAGGCGGAAAAAAATGAGCTGGCGAAACTGAGAAAGGCCATGGAAGAGGAGAGGCAAAATATCTCCGGCCTGGAGGACAAGGAAAAGTCCGTCCTTCAAAAGATCCAGGAGGTCTCCAGGAAATTGGACCTTCAAAAAAGAGAGGTCAGGGTCTGCGAGCGTTCCATTGCCCTGAATCAGATGGAGCTTAGTGAAAATGAAAAAAAACTGCGGGAAACTGAGGCCATCGCGGAAAACCAAAAAAAAATCCTGGCAAAGAGAGTCCGTTTTTTATATAAGGAAGGGGACCTCTCATACCTGAAGGCGGTTTTTTCCTCGGAGGGCTTGTCCGATCTGACCAGGCGCATAACTTACATGAAATTGATCGCGGAGGCGGACGCGGATATGTTCAGGAAGATACTGGACAACAAGGAAAAGCTGGAAAAAATAAAGGCCCACCTCATTCAGGTAAATAACCAACTCGCTGTTTCCCAAAAGGAGATTTTGGGAAAAAAAGCTAAATACGAGGAGGAAAAGGAAGCCAAGAACCGTTTTCTTGGAGAAATACAGGAAAAAAAATCGCTTTACGAAAAATCCTTGAAGGAACTGGAGACCGCTTCCCTGGCATTGGAGGAATTGATAAGAAAATTGGGAGAGCCCGCTGGTGAGGACGCCTTAATGGAATTCGCCGGCCTTGGCTTTAACCTCCCGTGGCCGGTGAAGGGGGGGATCATTTCCAGCTTCGGAAAAGCGTATAATCCCGAATACCGGACCTCCACCTTCAACAATGGGATCGTGATAGGATCGGCCTTTTCTGAAAAGGTCCGGGCCATTGCCGGAGGCAAGGTCCTGTTCGCCGATTGGCTGAAGGGGTATGGGCGGTTATTGATAATTGGGCATGGGAAAGGTTATCATTCCTTATACGGGTATCTTGATGATTTTCTGGTTAAAGCCGGGGCGCCGGTTGAAAAGGGCCAAGTTATTGGAGAGGTAGGAGACACCGGCTCCATGCGCGGCCCTTCCCTGTATCTTGAAATCCGTAAGCTTGGCAGGCCGGTGGATCCATCGCGGCTGCTTTCCAGGCAGTGAAAAAAATTGTAACTGCTCAGGCACAAAGGCAGAAGCCACAGAGGCACAAAGAAAAAAGAGAGTTATTGCCGGATTTTACTCTGTGCCTTCTGCCTTTGTGCCTGAGCAGTTACAGAAATTTAAACATTGTTTTAGGAGATCGTGAAAAATGGCGTCTAAAATCAAGGGAAAACTGGTTTATATCAATTTGTTGATCCTGCTTGCCGCTTCATTGTTTCTGGGTTTTTCAGGCTCGTCCAAGGTGATGGCCGTCGGCGCCGCGTACGAAAGCCTGAAAAATTTCTCCGAGGTCCTGTCCCTTGTCCAAAAAAATTACGTGACCGAGGTCAATACCGACACCCTCATCCAGGGCGCCATCAACGGCATGTTAAGGGAACTGGACCCTCATACGTCCTATATGCCGCGCGAAGCCTACAAGGAAATGCAGGTGGAGACCGAGGGCAAGTTCGGCGGACTTGGCATAGAGATAAGCATCAAGGATGATTTACTCACCGTCGTCTCTCCAATTGAGGACACCCCGGCCTACAACGCCGGAATCAAGGCAGGCGACAAGATACTGAAGGTCGATGGGCAATCAACAAAGGACATGTCACTCATAGAGGCAGTAAAAAAACTGAGGGGCGAGCCGGGGTCAAATGTGACCATCACAGTCATAAGGGAAGATTTCCAGGCCCCAAAGGACTTCACCATAACCAGGGCCATTATACAAATCAAGAGCGTCAAGACAAAAAAGATAGACCCGGACGTGGCTTACATAAGGATCCGGAGCTTCACCAAAACCACGAATAGCGAACTGGACGAGGCCCTGGCAAGCGCAGCTAAGCAAAAAGGCGGCATAAAGGGATTGATCCTTGATCTCAGGAATAATCCGGGCGGACTCCTGAATCAGGCCGTTGAAGTGTCCGAACGCTTCCTGGAAAAGGGGAAGCTTGTGGTTTACACCAAGGGACGGATTAAGGAGCAGGACATGCGCTTTGTGTCCGAGGGCGCCAATGCCCGCACTGATTTTCCGATGGTGATCCTGGTCAATGCAGGAAGCGCCAGCGCGTCCGAGATTGTCGCCGGGGCCTTGCAGGACCTCCAACGCGCTCTGGTTGTCGGGACGCAGACCTTCGGCAAGGGTTCGGTCCAGACCATTATTCCATTGAGCGACGGGGCCGGCCTGCGCCTAACCACGGCCAGATATTATACGCCAAGCGGCACGATTATCCAGGAGAAAGGGATTACCCCGGATATCGTTATAGAGAATATCCTTGAACCCGCCAAGACCGAGAAAGAGGAAAAAGAGGACACGAAATTCAAGGCCATTAGGGAAAAGGACCTGGACCAGCACCTCAAGGGGGAAGCCGCCAAGGAAAAGGCTGACAAGACCGAGCAGGAGAAAAGCGTTACCGGGGAGTCACTCGAAGCAATCGATTCCAGGGACGTTCAACTGCAAAGGGCGGTCGGATTGTTGAAGGGAGTGGCGATTTTCAAGGACAAATTATTTTCACCCAAAAAGGCCGGATAAAGTCGGCTGGGTTGCTCACTTAGGCCAGCCGCAGCCTGTAATTTCCCGTACCATATCCTCGGATTCGCCAATGCGTTGTTCATGGACTTGGCATATAATATGTTTTTTAAGCCCACGATAGAGAGTGAAACATGATCGCACCAACAAGCGAGCTCAACTTCAAAATTGAACGGTTGCCCAAAAGCTTGCAGGCTGCATTCCATGTATTATATTCCAGAAAGGAAGAAACTTCCTCGTATTTGAGTCCCAATCAAATCTATCAAGGAAACGCATGTGACCTCCTGCCCCAAATCGAGCTTAACAGCATTGCTCTAAGCGTGTGGTCTCCCCCGTACTTTGTAGGCAAAGACTACGAAGCACATTTAACTTTTGACGACTGGCAGGTTTTACTTGCAAAAGTAATACGCCTACACTACCCCATAATCAAGCCCGGCGGATTCTTAGTTATCAACATAGCAGATATTCTTTGCTTTAAAGACCCTTCAATGCCGAGAGTTCAAGCCGATGCAGTGCATAGAAAACGCTCATCGGTCACAAAAGAAGATGTTCTCAAGGCATTGGCAGAACATCCCAATTACAGTCGCTATCAACTTGCCGCTTTGCTTGAGTGTAGTGAACAGACTATAGACCGACGATTGCACGGCAACAATATACGTGGCGGCAAGCATGAACCACAGACCAGAGTAAAAATTATCGGCGGTCTTGTGGAAGATTGGGCACTCAACGCAGGTTTTTATCCTTACGACCGCCGCGTTTGGGTGAAGGACGCCGCATGGGAGAATTCGCGCTGGGCTAGTCTATCATATCGAGCTGTGGACGAGTTTGAGTATTTGTATTTTTTTTGGAAACCTGGAATAACTAAATTTGACAGGAACAGACTTTCACGCGATGATTGGAAAAACTGGGGGTCACGGGGCGTATGGACTTTTCCATCAGTCCGAGCCAATGATAACCACGAAGCGAAGTTTCCTTTAGAACTTCCTTTGAGGACTATTCGCTTGCTAACAGACCCCAGCGAGATTGTGCTTGATTGCTTCCTGGGTAGCGGAACGACAGCCGTTGCCGCAGTCCGTGAAAACCGCCAATACATTGGCATCGAACTTGAAAAAAAGTATGTGACCCTTGCCCGTCGCCACGTAGCCGCCGAAAAGAACCGCTGATATGCTCATCAACCCGCGTGATTTACAAGACAACTTGGAAAGGCTGGAAGAGATTGAAAAGGCATCTCTGCGGTTGGTGGTTCAGGCAATTTACGAGTACAGAGAAGATGCCCTCGTAATCTTTCGAGAAGAAGGCGACCAAGTTGCAGACATTGGCGAAGATGTAACACGAGAGGCCCTTGACCGGCTTGGAATGTCCAAGATAGACCAGCGTCTTTTTGGAAAAGTTGACTACAAACGCGCCCGCTATCTCTTTCATTCAGAATACGCCGCAAAACAAGCGCTATTTGTTGACTCAAAGGCGGAAAAAGTCAGTGGACAAAGAACGGCTACTCTTCAAATCTCACAGCTCTCAATGACCGTTCGGCAAATTCGTTCTGGACAAGAAGTCAGTGTGTCGGGAAAGTTGCCCACTGTTCTGACGCTCAGAAACGAACAATACATCACTACTACTTTGTTCGTGAAGTACAACTATGACGAAGAAGACGGTGTAAACGTACTGAAAACCGTTACAGTCGCCGCAGTGCCGAGTGGGATGCTACAAGCTCGATATAACCCCAACGCTAACGACACTATTTGGCTTGCAGGGCGAGACGCGCCCACGTTGGGAGAAGAATTCCGAGTTCGACTAAGTTTCTCGCGCTTGAAAGATAAGGCCAATTGGCGCGTTCAGAAAATCCCAATGTCCCCTGAAGAATTCCGGTGGGATTAACAGGCTATATTAGCTTTTCAAATCATAGGGTGCGACTCAATCTCATGCGCAGAGGGGACATGCTCCACAGCGCATCTGACACCCCATCCGTTAGGAAATAAAAAATTAAGGACCCGCTTATTTGCATTTTAAAATCCGCTCATTCAGGACCGCGTTTTTTTTAATTGTTCTTTCCCTCTTTTGTTCTTCCACCGGCTTGGCGGACGATATATCTTATCTCCACGCTTTGTCCAGGCCGTTAAACCCCAATAGACCAGCCTCATCTGCGGCAGCCCCAAGGGTCGCGATAATAATCGACGACCTCGGAATGAACCTGGCCCTGGCGCAATCCTTTCTGGATCTCCCGGTCCCGGTGTCTTTTTCCATTCTTCCCGGCCTGGCCCACTCCAGGGAAATAGCGGAGCTAGCGCATTTAAAAAACAGGGACGTCCTCTGCCACATCCCGATGGAGCCTTACAAGTACCCGAAGGTAAATGCCGGCGACTATTCCCTGCTTTCCTCCATGGACACCCAAAGCCTCGAAAAAGCCTTGAAGGCGGACCTGGCCTTCGTCCCTTACATCGTGGGGGCCAATAACCACATGGGGTCCAAATTGACAGAGAATGAAAGGATCATGAGGCTGGTCCTCGGCCACCTTAAAAACCTGGACCTCTTTTTCATAGACAGCGTCACATCGCCGAATTCCAAGGCGTTTCAACTGGCGCGGGAAATGGGGTTGAGGACCGCCAGGAGAAATGTGTTCCTGGACAGCACCCTGGACCCGGATTTTATTGAAGCGCAGTTTCGTAAACTGAAAAATTCCGCCTTGTCCCTGGGCAGTTCCATAGGCATCGGACATCCTAACCCCGCCACCATCTCGGTTTTGCGTGACATGATCCCTGAATTCGAGGCAAGCGGCATCCGGTTCGTGCCCGTGTCTGAATTGGCAAGGTAGCGGATTTTTTCTCGTAAAGTCCGCAAGGACCACAGGGGTCTGGGGCTATTGGCATGAAAAAATTGTCTCTCTACATGCTTCCCATATTTTCTAAATCGGGATTTGGGCGCATACTTCCATTATTAATACAAATATTTTATACTTTGTGCTGCAAATAGATTATTTTCCCAAAAAGCTGAGTGGCTAAAGTGTCAAGTTAATTAAAAGGACTCGAATCATGGGCATACTCGCCATCGGGGCGCACCCGGACGATATAGAAATAGGCTGCGGCGGCACCCTGCATAAATTCGCCGCTGAGGGCCACGGCATTTACCTGATGGTCATGACCCTGGGGGACAAGGGGGGAGATACGGCCAAGCGTAAGGCGGAGCAAATGAAGTCCGCTGAAATCCTGGGCGCGGCGGATGTTTTTTTCCAGGGATACGAAGACACCAATCTCCCAATGGACAAGGGAACGGTGGATTCGATAGAACGAGTCATCCATAAAATCCTGCCTCAATACATATTCGTCAACTATAAGGAAGACACCCACCAGGACCACCGGGCCCTGGCAAAGGCCACTATTTCCGCCACCAGAAACATTCGCAATGTTTTGTTCTATGAAGTCCCCACCACCCATGATTTTACTCCAAACGTCTTCGTGGACATCACCTCCGTGATGGAAAGAAAGGTCGAATCCCTTGAGGCCCATTCCTCCCAGATAATGAAAACCAACGTTGAAGGCTCCTCCATCATGGACATCGCCCTATCCGCGGCCCGTTTTCGCGGGGTCCAGGGAAGGGTGAAGTTCGCCGAGGGTTTTGTTTCTCAAAGGCTTTTCCTGAATATCTGACGCAGCCACGCCCTAAGTTCACTTCATATTAGAGTGATTAGAACATAGCTTCGCAAATTGATTTTAAAAGAAACACTTTGAAATTCCCATACAGTGAAACCATTCAAACTCTCCTCTCCCTTCCGCCCCTCAGGCAGCCAGCCCCAGGCCATTGAAAAAATCGTTGAAAATATTCTCAATGGAGAAAAGCACCAGACTCTCCTGGGCGTCACTGGTTCAGGCAAGACCTTCACAATGGCCTCCGTGGTGGAGAGGCTTCAACGCCCAGCGCTGGTGATAGCGCCTAATAAAACCCTGGCGGCCCAGTTGTACAATGAATTCAAGAATTTCTTCCCGGAAAACGCAGTGGAGTTCTTCGTGAGTTATTACGACTACTACCAGCCCGAGGCGTATATCCCGCACACGGACACCTATATAGAAAAGGACGCGGCCATAAACGAGGAGATAGATAAAATGCGCCATTCGGCCACCCATTCCCTGCTGGAGCGAAGGGACGTGTTGATCGTGGCCTCTGTCTCCTGCATTTACGGCATAGGGTCCCCTGAGACCTACCAGGGGATGCTGCTGAAAATAGCCGAGGGGCAGACCGTGGACCGCGAAGAGGTCCTCTCCAGGCTGGTGGAAATTCAATATGAACGGAACGACTATGATTTTCACCGGGGGACCTTTCGCGTGCGCGGGGACGTGGTGGAAATTCTGCCCAGCTACCAAAGGGAAGAGGCGATAAGAATGGAGTTCTTCGGGGACGAGATAGAAGGCATTTTCAGGATAGATCCCCTCACCGGCGAGGTGCTTGGCAGGATGAAGGAAGCGGTCATCTATCCTGGAAGCCATTACGTCACCCCAAAGAGCACCCTTGACCGCGCGGTTAAGACCATCGTGGAGGAACTCCACGACCGCATACGGTTTTTCGAGTCGGAAAATCTCCTCATAGAGGCCCAACGCATCGAGCAGCGCACCAATTTCGACATTGAAATGATCCGCGAGATGGGGTATTGCCAGGGTATAGAAAATTATTCGCGGCATCTCACTGGACGCGCCCCTGGAGAGCCGCCACCCACCCTGTTCGAGTACCTTCCGTCCGGCGCCCTGCTCCTGGTCGACGAGTCTCATGTGGCCATTCCCCAGATCCGGGGAATGTACAACGGAGACCAGGCCAGGAAGGAGGCCCTTGTGCGATATGGATTCCGCCTCCCTTCCGCCAAGGACAATCGGCCCTTGTGCTTCGAGGAGTTCGAGAGACGCTCTAACCAGACCATTTATATCTCGGCCACGCCAGGCCCATATGAGCTGGAAAAATCCGCGCGCAACGTGGTGGAGCAGATCGTGCGGCCGACCGGCCTGGTGGACCCGCATATAGAGGTCCGGCCAATCCGTGGCCAGGTCGATGATCTATACCAGGAGATATGCAGGCGGACGGAAAAAGGGGAGCGGACCCTGGTGACCACCCTTACCAAACGCTTCGCCGAGGACCTCACGGAGCACTTCCAGGATTTGGGGGTCAAGGTGAAATATCTTCATTCAGACATCCAGACCCTGGAGCGGGTGCAAATCATACGCGAATTGAGGCTGGGCGAATTCGACGTCCTGATCGGAATCAACCTGTTGAGAGAGGGACTTGACATACCGGAAGTTTCACTCGTGGCCATACTGGACGCGGACAAGGAGGGCTTTCTCAGGTCAACCACCTCCTTGATCCAGACCTCCGGCCGGGCCGCGAGGAACCTCGCAGGGATGGTAATCATGTACGCTGATTCGGTCACACGGTCCATGGACAGCGCCATAAAGGAGATGAACCGCCGCCGCCAAATTCAATTGGAATACAATACTGAACACAACATTACGCCTGAGTCAGTGAAGAGCATAATCCACGGCGAGATGGGAAGGGTGTACGAGGCGGATTACTATGAGGTCCCCATGGTGGTGGAAGGACAGGACAGGTATTTGTCCGACGAGGAGATTGAAAAAACCATCCGGAAGCTGGAGAAGGAAATGTTCGAGGCCGCGAAAAAACTGGAGTTCGAGAAGGCCGCGAAGCTGCGTGACAGAATCAGGACCTTGAGGAGCGTGGAGATGGAGATTTTATAAACCGATGAGCGCCTTTATACTTTTTCTTTTTCTGATAGCCGGAGCCGTGGTCCTTATAACGCTGCCCAAGGCCATACAAAAAAAATCCGGCCCGAAGGAAAAGAAATCCCGGCCAAAGTCTCCAGCCGCGTTGCCGGATGAAATCAGAAAAAAAGACCCGCATCGGGACCGCATGCGGGACTTGGCAATGGAAGACCCGGAAAAGCTGGCTTCCATGATAAAAGACGCCTTGAAGAAGAAGGACGCGTGAAAGGCTTCTTATATTATTACGTTCAGAAATTTGCCTTGTCCGCGCAAATTTTTTTCACCTGCGGAGACTGTTAATAAATAGATTTTGTCCTTTTTTGAGTGATATATTGAAGTGCGGCTATTTTTTTGACATTCGGTAATTGTAATTTGTTGTTTGCCATTAGCGCCCTATTTTCTACATTAAGGAATTTCATTGGGCATCTTCTCCAAAAAAAACCCGCCGGATGATTTTAAATCCCTTAGGGAAAAGATGGTCCGCGCCCAAATAGAGGCGAGAGGCATCAGAAGCGAAAGAGTGCTTCAGGCCATGAGGGAAATGCCCAGGCATCTCTTTGTCAAGGAGTCCCTCAGGGACGAAGCCTATGGTGACCATCCCCTGCCCATCGGAGAGGGACAAACCATCTCCCAGCCCTACATGGTGGCCCTGATGACTGAACTCCTCGGGTTAGAAGGAAATGAGAAGGTCCTGGAAATAGGAACAGGGTCCGGCTACCAGTCCGCTATTTTAGCAAGACTGGCCGCGAGGGTGATAACCATCGAAAGGATAAGGCAGTTAAGCGAGTCCGCCAAGGCGGTCCTTGACTTCCTGAAAATATCCAACGTGGACTTCCGGGTGGGGGACGGGACCCTGGGGCTGGAGGAAGAGGCCCCTTTTGACGGAATCATCGTCACCGCCGGGTCTCCGGCGGTCCCGGAAACCTACAAGAGTCAATTGGCCGAGGGGGGACGCATGGTCATTCCCGTTGGGGACGGTTTTACCCAAACTCTTTTCAAGTTCAGAAAAAGAGGGGACAAATGGGAGAAGGAACGGTTCACCGGCTGCGTCTTTGTAAAACTCATCGGCAAGTACGGCTGGCGGGGGGATGAGTCACTTTAAATTTAATAGTATTCATATCTTACCCTGTTCCCTCAGCACCTGCAGTATGGCTTCCAAACTGTCCTTGCAAAGATGCGTCCCGGAGGATTTGACCATGATGTCCACCGCATCGGCGGTAGGCATCCCCTTCCTGTAGGGGCGGTCCGTGGTCAGGGCGTCGTAGGTGTCGGCCACGCTGATTATTCTCGCCCCCAGCGGTATATTGTCGCCTTTCAATCCGTTGGGATACCCCTTGCCGTCCATTCGCTCGTGGTGGTGCTGGATAAACGGGATGATCGGCTTCAGGCTGGGTATGGGCCTTAAAATTGACGCGCCTTTCCCCGGATGCTCCTGGATGAGAAGGAATTCATCCTCCGTGAGGGGACCCTCCTTCAGTAGGATAGCGTCCCGGATGCCGATTTTTCCGATATCGTGGACTATGCCGCTGAGCCGGATCTGCTCTATCTCGCGGTTGCCCAGCCCGATTTTTTTCGCCATTTCCACGGAATAGTCGGAAACGTTCTGGGAGTGGAACCGGGTGTACGGGTCCCTTTCGTCCAACGCCTTGGCCAGGGCCGCGATGGAGGCGATCATGATGTCCCTTTCCAGTTCGAGTTTTTGTCTCTTTTCGGAAAGAAACCTTTCTATTAGGACCACTATACGGTCCACCTGAAACGGCTTGCAGAGGTACGCGTTGACCCCGGCCCTGGCGCCCAAGGCCCTGGCGCCCCGCGTGTCCCGGCTGGTCAAAACAATGAAGGGAGTATGTTTCAGGTCCTCATGGCTTTTCACCGCCCGGCAGAAATCGAAACCGTTCATATTGGGCATTTCTATATCGGATATAATGATATCCGGTTTTTCCTGAATGGCCTCCCGCAGGCCATCTTCCCCGTCGCACGCCGTGATGATCCTGAATCCCTGCTGGCTTATGCCGTTATGCAATATGCTTCTCACCGTGGAGCTATCGTCCACCACGAGGACCTTTTCCTTCCTGTCCTGTGTCAGGCCGCCGAAAATCTGCTCCACCTTGGTGACAAGCTCCTCCAGCTTGAAGGGCTTTGTCAGATAATCATCCGCTCCGACGTCGAACCCCTTTTCTATCACGTTTTCGTCCGTTCTGGCGGAAACGAACATGACCGGGATCCTGGCTGTTTCCGGATTTTCCTTTATTTCCTGGCATACCTGGATTCCGTTTTTCCCGGGCATGTTTATGTCAAGAAGGATCAGGTCCGGCATCAGGGAACGGATCATATCCACCGCCTCTATCCCGTTGAAGGCCGGAAAAATTTCATATTTATCCTTGTCCAAGGCCCGTGAGATTACGTCCTGTACTATTTCCTCATCATCGGCCACGAGAATTCTTTTCCTCCCCTTGGGAAGGAGCTGGATGATAAGGTTGTAGAGCCCCTCCTGTTCCGCCGGACTGTATTCCCAGCACCTGTCCGCATGGGCCACCCGCGCTTCTCTTTCCTGGTCGGCGTCGAAAAGGATCATGAGCGTTTTGATATGCTTATAAGACTCGTTGGACTTGATTTTCCCGCAGACTTCGAAGGCCTCGGCTAGTATAATGAGGGAGGGTGTGTCATGCGCCAGGGCGGCCTCTAGTTCCGATGCCTTGATGATCACCGGATTCAGCCACTTGTTCTTTTCCAGCATGGAGTAGATCCGATTATTTATGCTGGAATGGTCAGTTGCAAGGAAAATGATGGATTTGTTTTCCATGGATTCAGATAATACCATATATACAGATGGAATCAAAAATGGTATATTGGCTTGGCTCCGGGTCCTTTTATTATTAAATTCGGTAAGTTGCGTTTTCAGCGCAAGTTTTTCAACCGTTTCTTGGAGCACGGCATGGCCGCAATCAGTAATAAGAATTAACCGCAAAGGGCACAAAAAATCCACAAAGAACTCGGAGAAAAAAACTTTGTGATCTTTGTGCCTACTTTGTGCGCTTTGTGGTAAAAAAACTTTGAAATAAAACACAGTTTTATGGATTTGTTTTACGAAAAATTTATTTTGATTGCGGCCATGCCGCGTTATTAATTATTCAAGGAAAGACAATGATTGAGGAAAAGGCCATCTCCGACGAGGAGTTTCAAACGCTTGTGGACCTCGTGTACCGGGAGGCCGGGATCATGCTTCAGCAGAAGAGGGACCTGGTGAACGCTCGCTTGGCGACTATAGAGCCTACGCATAAATTAAAAAACAACAAATCAATTTTAAAAAACCCAACAAAATCAATGAGTTAGGATTTTAGGGTCTATGGGTAAATTGAAAACCAGTAAATATAAACTTGTCAATTTTGAAGCAGTCCCATA
>JACRGO010000149.1 GCA_016212295.1 Nitrospinota bacterium
GGCTTGCATGCAAATAGCCGAAGAAATTCTTAACACACCCCGGCCTTCGGCCGCCCCTCTCAAGAGGGGAATTTATAAGTGACGGCGCCCTTTCAATAGGGTATTAATGAATAAGGCGTCGCGGCAAACCGCTGGAAATCACGCCGGCGGTGGCTGAAAAATTTATTCCTTTAAAAATTCCCCTCTTGAGAGGGGTGGCCGAAGGCCGGGGTGTGTCAGCGTGTTTTTTATACCAACCGCATATTGCCCTTCAGGATAAACATTTTTTTCAAGACAGCTTCTAAATCTTAGTTAACCTTTGCGTCTTAGTGGCTTAGTGGCAAAAAAAGCATGGCGGCTGAGTATTTAATAATTTTTAAAAGCGAAAGTCCAATATTAATAAGATTCCCGCGGCAAGTCAAGACAAGCTAACTCCTTGAAAATCAGGGGGAATTACTTTAAGATCAAGGCTCCATTATAGCCTTTGGCGTGACGATGTTCCAAACAAACAGCCAATTTTTAAAAAAATAATATACATGGCCTCCGAAATCATTGTAAATGCCGCCAATTGGGAAACCCGCGTGGCCCTGATGGAAAATAACATCCTGATGGAGCTATACATCGAGCACAAAAAAGACAAGGGGATATTAGGGAATGTTTATAAGGGCAAGGTGATACGCGTCCTCCCTGGAATGCAGGCCGCCTTCATGGATATAGGACTTGAGAAGGCCGGATTTTTATATGTCTCGGACATTGATTTCAAGGACATCATGATGGAGCACGACAACCTCCTGGGGGAGGTGGAAATAAACCATGACCTGGAAAAGGAGGAAGTATCCGAGGATGAGAAGATGATGGGATATTCCCATACGGCGGCATTTCCCATTGAGGAAATGCTCAGGGAGGGGCAGGAAATAATGGTCCAGATTTCCAAAAACCCATTAGGGCATAAAGGGGCCAGGCTCACCTCCTATATCACTATCCCCGGCCGTTATCTCGTCTTCATGCCAACAATCAACCAGGTGGGAATTTCGAGAAGGATTGAATCCGAATCGGAGCGGGAACGTCTTCGCAACATAGTCACGGAGTTAAAACCCCGGGAGAGCGGCTATATTGTCCGCACCGCAAGCCAGGGCAGGCCAAGGGAGGAATTGGAAAATGACGTTATCTATTTGAACAAGCTCTGGCAAAACATAAAAAAAAAATCGAAGAAGACCAGGGGCCCCACCTTGATCTATCAGGACCTGGACTTGATCATGAGAGCGGTCCGCGACCTGGTCACCAAGGACGTCGAAAATATAATCATCGACAACGAGGAAGCATACAACGAATGCGTGAAATTCGTGGAATCCTATCTGCCGCATCTGAGCAGGAACATAAAGCTGTATGACGGGAAGGAAAACATCTTCGACGCTTACGGGCTGGAGGTTGAGATAAGCCGCTCCCTTGGAAGAAAAATATGGCTGAAATCCGGCGGAAACATAACCATAGACCAGACCGAGGCCCTTACGGCCGTCGACGTGAACACCGGAAAGTTCGTGGGAAAGAGAAACCTGGAGGACACCATACTCAAGACGAACATGGAGGCTGTTAAGGAGATAGTCTACCAAATCCGCCTGAGAAATATCGGGGGATTGATCATCCTGGATTTCATCGACATGGAAAAGGAAAGCAGCAAGGAGATGGTGTACGGCGCCCTGGAGCAGGCATTGAAAACGGACCGGACCCATACCACCATTTTGAAGATATCCGAGTTGGGTCTTGTGGAAATGACAAGAAAAAGGGTGCGCGACAGCATTGCGAGGACCCTTTGCGAGGCCTGCCCTTATTGTGAGGCAAGGGGGACGATCAAGTCGGCGCGTACCGTCTGCTACGACATCTTCCGTGAAATCACCCGCATATCCGCCGGGGACTTAAAGCATAAAATCTTCTTGAATGTCAATCCGTCCGTGGCGGATCTTCTGCTTGACGAGGAAAGTGATTATCTGGAGGAACTGGAAAAATCCTTAAAAACACAGATCGTAATCAAGGCCGACTCCAGCATACATCAGGAACATTTTGATATAACGGCTGCTTAATACATGGCGCGGCATAGCCGCAACCAAAATTCGAATATCGAATATCGAAATAAGAAACAAATCCGAATAACCAAATCCCAATATCCCAAACCACGTTGGCCTGGGTTTTGAAATTTAACCCTTTGAATTTTGATATTGTTTCGCATTTCATTATTCGCATTTCGAATTTATTTTTCAACGAGTTGCATGAAAAACTGTGCTAAAAAAACAAAGTTTTATAAGTTTGTAGTATGGAGGACCCTGGGAGCGAGAGGCGATATAGTTTTTCAGGCGTCCTTTTGATAAAGGGCGGGCAAAAAGCCATTTGAGGCCAATTTCAGAGCTAGCCTCTCCCTGCGTCCACAGGCCCACCGGAGTGGTTGTCGAGAAAAGGAAAATAGGATATTGGGTTTAACGCAGATGAACCTTGGCTTCATTCCTGGGACCGGCGGGACAATTCCCTATAAACAGAAAGGGTCTTCTCCATCATTTCCCCCTCTGTGAGATGTTTGACCGCGAAGGAATGTCCGGCCTCCGCTAACCGGTTTCTCAATTCACTGCTTTCCATCAACTGAAGGAGCCCATCCGCCATCCGGCCCGGATCGCCGGGCGGGACAAGATAACCATTCTCTCCGTGCCGGACAATATCAGTTATCCCTCCTGCTTCCGTTGCCAGCACGCATCTTTTGCAGGCCCATGCCTGCGGAATGACCTGCGAGGTCGCTTCACCGGACGTGGAGGCAAGAACCAGGACATCGAGGGCGTTCATCACCGCGGGAATATCCTCGCGATACCCGGTCATGATGACCGCCTTCTCCAGTCCCTTGCTTCTGATGGCGTTTTTCACCCTTTCAAATCCTGGCCCGTCCCCGACTATAACGAAAATCACGTTGGGCGTTTTCCTTAAAACTATCTCCGCCGCCGCGATAAAATCCATGTGCCCCTTCCAACCGCGAATGACCGCCACCTTGCCGATAAGGAAGGCGTCCTTTGGAACGCCTGCTTCCTCCCGGAATGATGAACCGTCTATTCCGGGCCTGAACCGCTCCGGGTTGATCCCCGCTGGAATGGAAACCACGTTATCTTTTGAAACCGTTTTTAATCCGGAGACCATTTCCGCTATGCGTTTTCCGCTGGCGATGATCCTGTCAGGAAGCCGGTATACTAAATTGCGCGGGAAGAAGTCCTTGATAGGAATGGACACATGCCTGCTCCTGACTATCGGGACCCCCGCCAATTTCGCCGCTATTGAGGCCGTCCAACTGTCAATGGAGCTGTGTGTATGGACAATATCAACCCCCTCCTTGCGGATGAATTTGAAAATTTTTAAAATGTCCCCTGGATCAAGGGTCCACTGGAAAGGTATGGCGTGTATGGAGAGATTCGGTATGCTTCGGCGCGAATATCTTGAGTGGATTTCACTGTCCGGCCTGCAAAGGATAAAGACCCTGTGTCCCTTCCCGGCAAGCCAGGTTGACTCCTGGAGGATACGAATTTCCTGGCCGCCCCAACCAGGGGCCGCCTCGGTGTGTAGAATTTTAAAAATATTACGCGCTGTCAATCAAAAATCCGCTTCTTCAATTGTTCCGGCAACAACGCCTCTAATCCTGGTTGTGCTTCCATCAACCGCATAATATCAGCTAAATCCTTCTGGCGTTTGCTGGAGCGGCGGGTTTTATCCACGGCGGCCCAAACCTTACCTTGAAAGACATCTTCAATGGCCGCCACCGGGATTTTGTATCCTAAAACCATTTTGGGTTTTGCCCGTTTTATAAAAGCTTTATATCGTTCATCGGTTTGTATTTGAATCCGTAAATCGGAGCCTTTTTCGCTGACATTAATGCTGTTGGCGAATTGCGCGACTTTAAAACGTTTAGCAAGTCCTTGGACCAAAGGTTCCAGTTTTTCACCTGCGACCACGACGTCAAAATCCAAACTCACCACCGGCTCGGCATAGGCGTTGACCGCCAACCCTCCTATGGCGCAAAATTTTATTTTGTTTTTTCGCAGGATATCGATAAATGATTGTAAAAAGTCGTCCCTGCCGTTTACAATTTTATTAAAAAAATCCTTTTCAGTCACCTTCACTCCTGATCGTTCAAAATACTATCAAAAGATATTTTAAATTTCAGATTTCAGATTGGAAGAATACAAAAAAAATTACCACAAAATATAAAAATTTTTTTATTAAAATGTGCTTGATGAATTTCCGGAGTAAACGTATAAGAATCCATTCGCCTTTCGCCTTAAAACTTATGCTAAACTTTATTTTTTATAAACGCAAATTTTCAGCGGCTGAGCGCTAATTTCGCGCCATTCGTGTTCAGGCCTTTGTTTTGTTAGAATAAAAAATGCCGTCGAATAATCCTATAAAGGTATTTTATCCATTCCCGGAAGATCCCCGCGTTCACAGGGCCAGGACCATACAGGCATTGAACACCGCGGCTTCCCTTGCCAAGGCCGGGGCGGAAGTGGCCCTTTTCCTGGATGGAAAGAAGGAAGGCTTCGAGGAATTGCTGTCTTCTTACTATGGAATCCATAAACCCCAAAATCTCCATGTGGAATTCTCCAGCCGCGAAAAAGTGATAATGGGGGTCTTGCCCATACGCTCCAACCGGCTTTTCAACTCACGGTTTCTTCGCGTGGCGAAAGGGCTTGCCTCCCCTCCTGATGCCATTTTCTGCCGCCACTTGAAGACAGCCGAATTTCTTTTGAAGAAAAGGCCATTCCGGGGGGTCCCTGTCGTGTTTGAGGCCCATGATATTTTCCACCTTTCATTCCAGGAGGAAAACAACCTCCGCTGTTTCAGGAACAGGATGAAGCACAACCGCCTCAAAAGGAGGGAAACCTTTGTATTGAACAGCGCAGGATCCGTTATTTCCATTACCTCGCATCTCCTGAAAAGAATGAGAGACGAATCCGGCGTTGGCTTTCCTGAAAACATTGCGCCGGACGGCACTGCCTTTGCCGGACTTTTTGAGGAAAAGAAACTCGATCTCTCTGATAACAGGATTTTCTATATCGGCAGTTTCCAGCCCTGGAAGGGGGTAAACCTCTTGATCGAGGCCCTTAAATATCCAGGGATGGGGGAACTGGTCCTCGTGGGACCCATGAATGGAAAGGAAAAAGAGGAGTTATCGCTTATTTCCAAGAGATTGGGGGTCCTGAATAAAGTGTCCTTTCGTGGCCCTGTGGCCCCATCCGGGATTTCATCCCTGCTCAAGGAAGTAAATTTCGTGGCAGTGCCGAACGGGAACGATTTGAGGTCGCGCTTATTCACCTCTCCCTTGAAACTTTTTGATTACATGGCGGCCGGGGCCGCGATTATCGCCTCCGACCATCCCTCCATACGGGAGGTATTGGGGGAGGAAAAAATCGGATGGGCCAAACCCGGTGACCCTTCCTCAATAGCCGGGGCATACAGGCGGTTAAAGGAAAACCAGGGGGAAACCATCAAGACGTCCCTTTCCTTGAAGAAGAAGGCAATGGAATATTCCTGGGACAGGAGGGGAGAACGAATCCTGGAAATATTATCAAACCTTTGCGCGCGATGAAGAAAATATTGATTATATGCACCACCGGAATGGGGGACACCTTGTTCGGCGCCCCTGCCTTGAGGGCCTTGAGGAAATCATTTCCAGGCGCGGTCCTGGACGTGCTGGCCCACCGGAAAAGCTCTGATCTTCTGAGGTTCAACCCTCATATAAACGGCCTTTATGAGTACAGGGAAAATCCGGCCGTGAAACTTGCCCTGGCCTTCAGACTGCGCAAGAAATCCTATGGGCATGTGCTTATATTTCATGCCAATAACAGGGCGCTGTCGTTGTTGGATTGGTTGCATTATGGAGAGGCGCTGACCCACCAGAAAATGGAAGACCCAAGGCGCAACATCCGAAAGCCGATAATGGAAAAGGGCCTTCATTCCATAATTCGCAGACTGAGGCTTGTGGAAGAGATAGGCGGGAAGCCCGATGGGACCGGCATGGAGCTTTATTTCGGCAAGGAACACCAGAGGATGGCCGAGGATTTTCTTTCGGCCCACTTTTCCCTGAAATCCGCAAAGCCCCTGGTGGGGGTCCAAATCGGCGCGGCTGAGAAAATCCGGCGCTGGCCCATTGAAAATTTTGCTGAAATCATCATCAGGATTCAGAAGCAATACGGCGCCGATATTTTCATATCAGGCGGGAAAATGGACCGCCCGCTATACAGGCGGCTTGGCCGCGCAATTGATTTATCAAAGGTCCCTATGATAGACAGCCTCGACCTCCTTGGAGGGGCGGCGCTTATAAGCAGGTGCGGTCTTTTCATATCCAACGACACCGGTCCTCTGCACATGGCCGTGGCCCTGGGCGTTCCAACGCTCTCGCTTTATTGCCCCAGCTTCCCGGACACCACCGGCCCCATAAACCGCGATGAAAAAAACCTGGTTATACAAAAGAAGGTCCCTTGCGATATTTGCCTGGACCGCGAATGCGAGGACCCCTTTTGCATGGCCTCGATATCCGTTGATGAGGTTTTTGATGGCGTGAAAAAAATCCTCGGTCCATCATAAATCAAATAGTTAGCCACAAAGATGTTTCTTCTTTTAATTTTTTTAATCCGCACTACAAATCCATAAAACTTTGCTAAAAAAACAAAGTTTTATGAAACTCCAAATCTCAATTGTCAAATAACAAATAAATCCCGATAACCAAAATTACAAATAACAAACAAGGAAAAGGCAATGGAATTGCTTTGGACATTCAGTAATTGTAATTTGTAATTTATTTGGGATTTGTTATTTGTCATTTGGAATTTTGTTTCCCCTTTGGCTGCGGCCAAAGGCCGCGCCATGAAATCTGTGTAATTCGTGGTGGAAAAAGTCTAAGTCTATCTAACCAACGCCCTTAATATCTTAACTGCCAGCCTGAGTTTTTCTTCATCAGCCTCGTTTGCCAGGGAACATAGGCTTTCCCTCAGCTCCTTTTTGTTTTTTGTACTGTGGGCAAACTCAAAGAAGTCCTTTAATTCAACAGCCAAGGCTGTTGCCAGTTTTTCAAGGGTGTCAAGAGAAGGAAAACCCCGCCCGACCTCTATCCTGCTCAGATGTTTCGGGTCTATGCCTACCTTTTCTGAAAGTTGTTCTTGAGATAGCTTCTTTGCTTTCCTCAGTTCTTTTATTCTTGCTCCAAGCAGTTCCTTACTGGACTTTTTCATAACTCTCTCCTCAAAAACGATCATAATAATCATTCATGAGAAAAGAAGTTTTTGGAACTACATTAAATGATTAATTATTTGATATTTTCCTATATTTGATATAGCATTGTCGGCATATAAGAAAGATAATTCACTTTTTTTCTACTTTAAAGGAGGGAAGATTATGAATTGTAAAGACGCCGGAAATTTTTTTGGTCCCAGCAGACAACTCCATTTGATCCTTTGCGCGGTTTTTTTCATTTGCTTCATTGCGGTCCCTGTCCTTGCCGCCGGTAACGGTACTCTTCTGGTGATCTTGCAGGACACCTCGAAAAAACAAATCAACGCCCCGATATATGTGGATAACGAGTTGAAGGGAACCGGAAAGGTGACTCTGGCGCTTCCAGCAGGGAGGCATGAGTTAAGACTCGGGGTTTTGGCGGGATATACCATCGTGTCTCCCAAGAGCGGAAAGAAAAATGTTCAGGTAAAGGCCGGGAAAAAAATGACGTTGACAGGGATTTACAAAAGATACTCTTTAACAACGGCCTTCACCGATAATGGGAACGGGACGGTCACAGCCAATACTGGTCTGATGTGGCAGCAGGAGGATGACAATACGAAAAGGACCTGGGATGCGGCGGTGGCTTATTGCGGTGCCTTGTCCCTGGCTGGATATTCCGACTGGAGGCTTCCATATTTGGATGAACTTAACTCCATCGTGGATACAAGATATACTCCCGCTATTGATGGCGTTTATTTTCCAAACACAGATTCATCCTACTATTGGTCGTCTGCGACACACATGGGCAACACGTCCAACGCGTGGTACGTGGACTTCAAGAATGGCTTAGTCGTCAACAACATCAATAAGTCCTACAGCCTCTATGCCCGGTGCGTTCGCGATGGACAGTGAGTTGTTGGCCGTTTGATTATTTGAATATTTGTGTATTTATGGGGTGCAAGGGCGCAGCCACGGGGAGCTACAAGTCGGGCTGAGGGAACCCTGTGAACGGCCACATTGCGATCGACATTTAAGCAAAATAATTTTTTTTCTACTTTAAAGGAGGGAAAGTTATGAATTGCAAAGACGCCGGAAATTTTTTTGGTTCCAGCAGACAACTCCATTTGATCATTTGCGCGGTTTTTTTTATTTGCTTCATTGCGGTCCCTGAAGATATTGCACTGGCGGCCGCCAAGTCCGCAGGCATTGCCTTTCCTGCCGACGGCGTCCTGGCTTCCACGTCGGAGGCCAAGAAAAAGACCGATAAAATTCTGGCCATTGAAAGCGTCACTCCTGACTACGGGAAAATCGGGGCCAGGGTCATCATAAAAGGCCAGAACTTCTCCAGTAATAGGGAAAGGAACATAGTTGAATTCAACGGCGTTAAGGCCACGGTAATCAGTGCAAAAAACAATAAGGCGCTGATAGTAAAAGTGCCGCCAGGGGCCTATTCCGGTTATATTACGGTAACGGTGAAAGATCAGACCGCGACAAGCAATGTAAAATTCACGGTCCTCGGCAGCACGGGAAGCGAAATTCCTGAAGGCATGGTGGAGGTGCCGGGAGGATGTTTTACCATGGGGGATGATAATGGGGACTGGGATGAAAAACCGGCGCACAACCACTGCGTAAGCACCTTCTACATTGATAAATATGAGACGACCAACGCACAGTATAAAAAAGAATGTGAAGAAAACGGTCGTGAGATATGTAATTATCTGCCGCCCGCTTCTTGGCTTGCCTACTATAAAATTCATGATAGGTATAACGACCCAAATTATTCCAATCACCCCGTGACTAATATGGCTTCACTCCATGCTGAACAGTACTGCAAGTATCGGGGGAAAAGGCTGCCCACTGAGGCGGAGTGGGAGTACGCGGCCAGGGGGCCAAACAGCTACAAATACCCTTGGGGGAATGAGGAGCCTGACAGCACGTTTGCCAATTTCTGTTCCACTTGCGTTGTGGTAGGAAAAACGGCGGAAGAGTGTTCCCAAAGTAACGCACCCGGCGGTTGCGTCATTATCACCGATGATCCCGCCAGTAATCCAAATGATTATACAGGCTTGACTATAAAACCAGGTAGCCACGAAAAAGATAAATCCTGGGCCGGAGTATATGACATGGGCGGAAACGTTAGTGAGATCACGAGCGATTGGTTGAAAAAAGAAGACTTGGATGCAAAAAAGAACAGCGCTTATATGAATGCCGGGCATGAAGGACATACCAATTATACCGAGCCTGATTTAAAAGTTGACCAGGTAATTTTAAAAGGTGGAAATTCTTGGGCGCCAACTTATTATATCAGGCCAGCTATCCACAGTTTGCTTCCTGACGGTTCGTCCAGGGCAGCAACCGGCTTTCGCTGTGCCTATTAACTACTGGCCAACGCTTTGCGTTTATAAACAATCTCTTATTTTACTGATTATGTAAGTGTAAAAAATTACAAAATTTTACAAGCCCTCCGCATAAATTAATTCAATAAAAACAAGGGGTTTCCAAATTTATGCGTTGGCTATCCTGCTGTATGCGAGAGTTGCGCATGTCTACTTATTTTTCGCCCTCACGAATAGCGCGCTGTCATAATAAACGGACAAGAGTTCCCATCCTTTTTCCTGAAGCATCTTCTCGTACACCGGGCAGTTCACCCTTATAAGCGCCATGTCGGTTGGATACTTGTCTATCAGATTTCTCCATCTTCCCTCCCTGGCGTTTACAAAATCAAAATAGGCGTCAATTGATTCCCGTGTGTAGACCGTTTCCAGCCTCCCGTCAATTGAGACCCTGCATCTGTCCCCAAGTTCCCAAATAATATATTCCCCCCAGGCGAACTCCACTGCAATGTTCCCTTCAAGCCCCAATTTCCTGATTTTGTTCACCATCATACGCGGGACCACATATCCCCCGCCCTGTTTATAGGAAACAGGCGTTACAAGGTCCATGATCCGCTCGTCCACGCTGAAGCGCCTTACAAAGGAATTCAGGGAAAACATCAGGGCCAGGACCAGGAGCGCTGCCGTGGCGCTTATGTTTCTTAAGGTAAGCGGGACCTTCGCCATGAAGGATTGGAATTTGTCCCGGTCCAAAAACCGGCTTACGCCGCCGTTGCTTAAAATGCCAGGCAGAAAGGCCATGGCGGATATGAAAAAGAACGGGGTGTGACGGACATGCTTCAGAGACACATAGATCGAAAAGATGATTATCAGATATTGATGGATTTTCTTTCTTTCAAACAACAGGGCCATTCCCAAAGCGGCGATGGCCAAAAGGATTTTGTAGTTATTGAGAATGTCAAAATCCGCAAGGTCCAGGGGCCGCCATTCCCCGATATACCACCGGTCCATTAAAACCGCCGGCAAAAGGTACTTGTAATAATTCAATCCATAAGGGTTTATCAGTGGAGTCAGGAGGCACAGGAAAATTGCCGCGGCGGTCCGGAAATCGATTTTCCCTGACGCATACCAGTTGCCCAGAAAAAATAGTCCCAATATCCCCAACCCCGCCGCCACGCCTCCATGTGTGTTTGCCCAAAGGATATTAACCAGAGGCAGGAAAAAAATCAGGTTGGGCCTTTTTTCATACCGGCTCATGGCCCAAAGGAAGACCGTAAAAAAAAGGTAGGTAAAGAGGTGGGGCCTGCTGTTGATTCCAATAAAAAAATCCTGGAAGCAAATAAAATAAACAAGAATGATATGGACAGGCCGGGCGTTTTCCCTCCGGCAGACGCTGTAGCACAATGCCGTAATGGACATCCATATAATCATCTTGAACCAGATAATCCCAGGCCCGCCAAAATTTTTGTATATCCAATGGAAGATGACAGCGGCCCCCCATTCGTGGTTGACCCATAATTCCTTCACCGGCATATAGGAATAAACATCCGCTTGCGGAACCCCACGGCTTTCAACAATAAGTTTCCCAAAGGCCAGTTGGCCCCAAAAATCAGGATCAATGGCCCTGCCGTGTGAAAAGGTGACAATAGCGGAAAGGAGTATCGCGGCTAAAGCAATGAGATGGGAAAGCCTGGACGGGGATTTGTCCCGTGGGGAAGGATTCAAAGCATTCATGTTCAAGGTATTTTACCCTTTTCTTTTGGGCGCAGGAGAGGATATCATCAGGTATATTGAGCTTGACCTTCGGCTGACTTTTTCCTTCACGGATTACATGGCGCTCGGCTTCACAGCAACTAAACTGGAAACAAAGTTCCAAATGACAAACAGCAAATTACAAATAAATTACAAATTTCAATTACTGAATGTCCAAAAGAATTCCATCTCGTTGTTTATTCTTTTGTAATTTTGGTTATTAGGATTTATTTGTTATTTGACAATTGAAATTTGAAATTTCATGTATTTTTGTGCCTTACTATTAATTTTATGTTCAAATACCCGCACCGTCAAGAAAGGATGTAAATACCCCGCATGAACAAAGTGGCGATTATCGGCGGCGGGGCCTCCGGCCTTATGGCGGCGGGCACGGCGGCGTCATCGGGTTGCGAGGCCGATCTTTTCGAGCAGAACGATCGCGTGGGCAAAAAAATTCTGGCGACCGGCAACGGCAGGTGCAACATCACCAACACCGGCCTTTCTTTTTCAGCTTATTCCGGACGCCATCCAGGGTTCGCGGCTTACGGACTCAAGGAATTCGGGTTCGAGCAATTTGAAAGGTTCTGCCGCTCCATCGGCCTGCTGCTTGACGTAAAAGACGACGGCAGGGTGTATCCCCTTTCCAATGACGCGCGCTCCGTTGCCGCGGCCTTTGAGAGCTTTGCCCTGGATTCCGGTGCAAGGATTCATACCGGCCATCCGGTCACGGATATTAAAAAGTCCGGCGGACTCTTTGAACTCTCCAGCAATGAAAAACAGTTCAAGGGATATCAAAAGCTCCTCATAGCCACAGGCTCCGAGGCAGCCCCGCAGCTCGGCGGAAACGACAGCGGCTACAGGTTCGCCGTGAATTTCGGACACGGCGTCGAGGCCACCTATCCTTCACTGGTTCAATTGCACGTTGACTCGTCCTTTCACCATAAAATGGCGGGAACCAAAATAAACGGGGAAACCACCCTTTACCTGGATCGGAGGTCCGCCGCGAAGGCCGGAGGCGACATCCTCTTTACAAGCTACGGCGTCTCCGGGTTCTCCATATTGGACATCTCCCAAAGGGCGTCCTCGGCGCTTAAGGCGTCCGGGCATGTCTCCATCGGACTTAACCTCTTGCCGGGTTTTAACGGTCAATCCCTCGCCGCGCAAATCGCCCGCTTCGCCAAGGACATGCCGGGCCGCTCCATTAATACGCTTCTTACCGGACTTATCACCATTAAGGTTGCCCCTCATCTGCTCAAGGACGCCGGCGTGGACCCGGACATCAAGGGCGGACAGATCACGCCAAAAATCATCAGGAAAATCGCGCATAAGCTTCAGGACTGGCGCTTCGAGATCACGGACACCCACGGATTCAAGCACGCCGAGGTGAGCGGCGGCGGAGTGGGCACGGCGCAAATCAATGAAAAAACAATGGAGTCAACTTTGGTAAGCGGCCTTTATTTTTCAGGAGAGGTGATTGATATAGTGGGAAAACGCGGCGGCTATAACCTGCACTTCGCGTGGGCCAGCGGCAGGCTTGCGGGAAAAGGGCTGGCTGAAAGCCAATTTTAATTGCCCGTCTCAAAATAAAACGCGCATAAAAATTCCCCTCCTTGGAGCTGACAGTTGGACATTTTTTTGCTGAACAAGTGTTGTCTATCCCTGCCAAAAAAAATTTAACAGGGGTAGACAGTATGCACAGGATATTTTGTTTTTATACTCTTCCAATCTAAAATCAGCAATCTGAAATTTAAAATATCTTTTGTTAGCATTTTCGCCAATTTTTTGGCGACCCCACCCGCTCCCGCATTCTCTCGAAAAGAAGACAGGCTTCTTAATAGCGCAACAATAAGTCCTTATATTTCAAGGAGTTGTGATAATGCGCCACAGCATGTGCCCTTTCTTTTTTTCGCTGACCCTGTAGGTATAGCTCTTGCAAATTCTCTATTGGCTGTTCTATTTTGGCCGTTTTTTTGACGTTCATGTCGCGCTATGCGACTGGCTCAAAAAACTTGCGCGGAAAACGCAAATTACTGAACGTAATATATAATATTAAGGAGGGATTATGGGTATAGAAGAGCCTGCTGCTGCCGCCGCCGCTGAAGGAGGGGGAGCGTCCAAGGGTGGGATGATGAAATTCATCATCATCGGCCTGGTGGCGGTCCTTTTGCTGGGAGGCGGGGCTTTTGCTTATTTTAAGTTTTTCGCCGGACACGGCGAAGAGGAGAAAGCCAAGGAAGAAGGCCACGGGGAAAAATCGGAGAAGGACAAGGAGGTGGGGCAGGCCGGCATGCCTGGGACCATGTACCCCTTGGAGTCCTTCATCGTGAACCTGGCCGGGAGTGAAGGAAAGCGCTTCCTGAAGATCACCATAGACCTTGAACTGGACAAGGCCGAGGCGGCCGAGGAAGTGAAGGCAAGGCTCCCGCAGGTAAAGGATTCCATACTTATACTCCTCAGCAGCAAGAGCTTCGAGGAAATTTATACGGTCCAGGGAAAATTCAAGTTAAGGGACGAGGTAATAAGCCGCACGAATTCGTTTTTAAAGACCGGGAAGGTCAAGAATGTATATTTTACGGAATTTGTAATTCAATAGAGGCGCGTTTAACCCATGAGCCAGGTTTTATCACAAGAAGAGGTCGACGCCCTATTACGGGGTGTCACGGACGGTGAAATCGAGACCGAGACGGACGAATCCGCCGAAGAGTCAGAGATAGTTCCTTATGATCTTACAAGCCAGGAACGGATCATCCGCGGTAGAATGCCCACCCTGGACATCATCAACCAGCGGTTTTCCCGGCTTTTCCGGCAGAGCCTTTCCACTTCCTTGCGGAAGATAGCCGACGTCAGCACGGTTTCAACTGACACGGTGAAGTTCGGTGAATTCATAAAATCCCTGCCTGTCCCGGCTAGCCTTCATATTTTCAGGATGGAACCCCTTCGCGGCTTCGCCCTTTTCGTGGCGGAAAGCAAGCTGGTTTTTTCCCTTGTTGATACTTTCTTCGGCGGCGGCGCCGGGCGGACGGTCAAGATAGAAGGCCGCGATTTCACTTCAATAGAGCAGAGGATGATTAAAAAAGTGGTCATCTCCGCGCTCTCGGACTGGGAAAAGGCATGGAAACCGGTTCATTCCGTCAATATCAGTTTCGTCCGGTCAGAGGTCAACCCGCAGTTCGCCGCTATCGTGCCGCCCACGGATGTCGTGGTAGTCATTCTTTTCGAGGTGGAGATGGAAAACGTCGCCGGGACCATAACCATTTGCCTGCCATACTCCACCATAGAGCCGATCATCAGTAAACTCCGGGCCGGATTCCAGAGCGACCAATTGGAAGTGGACCAAACCTGGATCAGACGTTTAAGCGACCGGTTGAACGAGACCCTGGTCAACATGCTGGTAAGTCTTGGAAGGACCACCATATCAGGGAAGGAATTAATGGGGTTGAAGATAGGCGATATTATTCAGTTGGACAATGATATAGGAGAGCCTTTGACCGTCACCGTGGAAGGCGTCCCCAAATTCAGGGGCATTCCCGGCAACAGCAGGGGCAACAAGGCGATAAAGGTCACGGAAATAATAGAAAAAACGGCTTGACGCCGGCATCAGCAGTCATTAGTCAATGGTCTGGTGGGATGTCTTGTTTTTACCAATGACTATTGACCAATGACTAATGACCAATGACTATTACTTTCAAACTTAGGAGGTATCCGCATGGGAACTGATGATTTTTCGGATTTAGAAGGCATGGGGGGCGGCGAAGGCCCCGGCACGGTGCCTGAAATCGATGAGGAAGCATACGCGTCCGGCGTCTCCCTGCAGCAGGCCGAGGACCAGTATCTTGCCGAGGACAGGGAGCCAAGAAACCTTAATCTGATCCTGGATATTCCATTGCAGGTAAGGGTGGAATTGGGCCGGACAAAAATGTTGATCAACGACCTTCTCCAGCTAGGGCAGGGGTCGGTTATAGAGCTTTCCAAACTCGTTGGAGAGCCGCTTGAGGTCCTGGTGAACGATAAACTGGTGGCGAGAGGCGAGGTGGTCGTCGTTAATGAAAAATTCGGCGTCCGCTTGACGGATATCATAACTCCGATGGAACGTGTAGAGGCCCTCGGGGATTAATTATAAAATAAGGAGGCCCCAATGAGACGATGGTTTGGCGTGGCGTTGACGATTTTTTTTACCCTTTCCGCTGGGCGGGCTTTTTCCGTTTCCCTGGAGGGGTTTAATTCCTTGAACGATATCAAGGCTTTTTCATCGGAAAATAATGTCCGTCTTTCCATCGACTTTAAAAAGCCACTAAAGGATTATAAAGGCCCTATCTTTTACGAAAAAAGCATCCAGATCGATTTCCCTGATTCCTATATCAGTCCCGCGAAGAGAAAATTTCAGGTCGGCGATGATCTGATCCAGGAAATCACAGCGTACCAATACAATAAGGACGTTGTGAGGGTCCGTTTTGTCCTGGCGCGTTCCCAATACGATCTCGACAAGAATTTCACCTTGGAAACCAGGGATGGGAACATGATTTTTTCCATTAGAAAGTTGCCGAGCGACCCGCTTGCCAGGCTTCTTGAAAAATCGACGTCCGAAACCAAGGAAGCCGCGCAAGCCCCGGCCCCGGCGGAACCTAGGGAAGTCCAGGTCCAGACAGTCCAAAAGAAAACAGAGCCTGAAGCAGCGCCGCCGGACGAGGCCAAGGTTAAGAAAGAACCCACGCAAGGATCTGGCTCATTGCCTGATTCCTTGTTCGCGTCACTGGAACCGGCCAAGGGAGCCGCCGGGCAAGGGAAGCTGAATCAGGAACCGGCGGTCCTCGCGCTGCATACCGGGGAGAACGCGCCTGACCTCTTTTCAGCAAGCGTGAAAATTTACGGCGCCCTTTTCGCCATTCTGGCCGTCTTCCTTGTTATCTTTTATTTCGCGAAAAATCATTTCTTCAATGGAATCCTGGCCCTTAACAAGGACAAGCTTATCGACGTCATAGCGACAAACCATATCGGGGCCAGGAAATTCATTTCCCTGGTGGAGGTCGCCGGGGAGGTCCTGGTGCTTGGCGTCTCGAACAACCATATTTCCATGCTGACCCGCATTGAAGACATGTCCATGGTGGAGAAGCTTAAACAGCACAAGGCGCGTTTCCCGAAGTCCAATCCTTTAGGGGGTTTTAAGTTCCCCTTCCCTTTCCCAAAAAAGGACAAAACAGCCGCGCCTGATCTGGATTTTTCTTCTCACTTGAAAAGTTTTTCCCCGGATTCGCCGCCGGAACCGGAGTTCACGAAACCGAACAATACAGCGGCGGACGTGGCCCGGCTGATTCAGGATAGGCTTGGCAGGGCAAGAAAAAGCGAAAAAATGGATTTTTCCATTGAAAGCGTGGTGTGATAATGAATCCAAGGCCAAAAGGCATTTTTGTGATGGGCGCTATGTCAGGCGCTCTTTTTTTGTCTTTTCCCGCCCTTGCCTATGCCGCGGACGCGGCCTTTCCCACAATTAACATTGGAATAGGGTCTTCCGCCAACCCCTCGGAGATCGCCACTAGCCTCAAGGTCATCTTTATCCTGACGGTCCTTTCCCTGGCCCCGGCGATACTGGTATTGATGACTTCCTTCGCCAGGATTGTCATAGTGTTGTCTTTTCTCAGGCAGGCCATCGGGACCCAAGGTATGCCGCCAAACCAGATTCTTATCGGCCTGGCCTTGTTCCTTACTTTTTTTATCATGTCGCCTGTTTTCAATGATATTAATGAAAATGCCCTTCAGCCGTACCTGACCGAAAAAATTTCCCAGGAAAACGCCCTGTCGAAGGCCGCCGCTCCAATACGGACGTTCATGTTCAAGCAAACCCGTGAAAAGGACCTGGCCCTGTTCGTAAGGGCCGCGAAGCTCAACAGACCCAAGGTTTATGATGATATCCCTATCCAAGTCCTGGTCCCGGCCTTCATCATCAGTGAACTGAAGACCTCTTTTCAAATCGGTTTTTTGATATATATCCCTTTCCTTATACTCGACATGGTGGTGGCGAGTGTTTTGCTTTCAATGGGCATGATGATGCTGCCCCCGGTTTTAATTTCATTGCCTTTTAAGTTGATGCTGTTCGTCCTTGTGGACGGGTGGCACCTCATCATGGGGTCGTTGATAGAAAGTTTTCATTAAGGAGAAAAAAAATGACGGAATCCTGGGTATTAGGATTTGGCAGGGAGGCCATTGAGCTGACCTTGATGCTTTCCGCGCCCATGTTAGGATTTGGGCTGGTGACAGGCATTCTGATTTCCATTTTCCAGGCGGTTACCTCCATACAGGAAATGACGTTGACCTTCATACCGAAGATACTCATGGTCTTTCTGGCGCTGCTGCTTTTCTTTCCTTGGCTTTTGCAGTCCATGATGGGGTTCACGGTAAGGGTCTTTCAGCAGATTCCTAATATAATCCGGTAAAAACACCGGAGCTGTAATGCGCTTTACAAGATTTTTTTTGCAAGTTTTTTTCCAGTTCAAGTTTAAAGTGACTAAAGTTTAAAGTGAGCTAAAGTTGTGGAAGTTATTTTTTTCTATAAAAAGAAACCTACCACAACTTTAGGCACTTTAGTTCACTTGAAACTTTAGTCATTTCAGATTTGGCCGCAACCACAGGCCGCGATGAGTTCGCATCCAGGGAGACAAAGTGAGCATCTTCAATTTTTCACAATATGAAATAGAAACGCTGATGCTGGTCTTTACCAGGATAGGGGGGATTATCGGCGTGGCCCCAATTTTAGGGAGTAACAGCAGTCCGGCGTTATTGAAGGTGGGATTTATCGCCGCGTTGACAATCCTTGTTTATCCGACGCTTAAAATTCCAATGGTGGAATACCCCCAGACCCTTGCGGGCCTCTCCCTTGCGCTTGGGGCGGAACTGCTGATCGGGATATTGATATCCTTCGTGGCCCGGCTGGTTTTCACGGGCATAGAGCTGGCGGGAACCATAATAGGCTATCAGATGGGGTTCGGCATCGTGAATGTCATAGACCCCCTTACCGCGTCAAGCGTTTCCATCACTTCCACTATATATAACGTTTTCTCCATGCTGATTTTCCTGATTATGGATTGCCACCACTACTTCATAGACGCCATTTTGGGAAGCTTCGAACTGATCCCGCCCCTGGGGCTTCACTATTCCGGGACCATCGTTGAGTCCTTTACCATTTTATTCGAAAGCATCTTTCTGGTCGGGATTAAATTGTCGGCGCCGATTGTGGCCGCCCTCTTTTTTTCCAATGTGGCCCTGGGGCTGGTGGCCAGAACGGTCCCGCAGATGAACGTGTTCATAGTCGGTTTCCCTCTGCAGATAGGGCTTGGTTTATTTATTATCGGGATCACCATTCCGCTTTTTTCCATTTACGTAAAAACCCTCTTCACCCAAATGGGCCGCGATATCGTGGGTTTGATGCGCATCATGTAACGGAAGACAATAATGGCTGAAGAAGACAAGGACCAGCGAACAGAAGACGCCAGCGCCAAGCGGCTGAAGGAGAGCAGGGAAAAGGGGCAATTCCCCAACAGCAAGGAAATCTCATCGGTTTTCGTGCTCATGGCCAGTATCCTTGCTTTTTTAATAGCGGGAAGCTTCACCTGGGAAAACCTCATGGGGATTTCTTCCCATATATTCGCGGAACTTAATTCCCTGGACGTGACCCAAACAGGCGTCTACATCCTGTTTCAACTCGTTGCCAAGAAAATTCTCATGGCACTGGCCCCTATTGCCCTATCCATCATGGTGTTCGGCGTTCTGGCTAACCTCATTCAAACAGGCGGCCCGAATTTTTCATTGAGTCCGCTTGCGCCAAAAATGAGCAAGCTTAATCCACTAAAAGGGTTTAACCGACTATTTTCCAAGAATTCCCTCGTGGAACTAGTCAAGTCCATTGCCAAGATCATGATCGTCGGCTATGTCGCCTTTTCCACCGTCAACGAAGAGCTGGACAAGCTTCCTTTCCTTATAGACATGTCCACCGGCCAGATATTGATCTACCTTGCTAAAATCGGGATCGCCATAATGGTCAACACCTTTTGGATACTCGTGTTCCTGGCGATCCTGGACTTTGGTTTTCAATTCTGGAATTTCAGGGAAAACCTGAAAATGACCAAGCAGGAGGTCAAGGATGAGCGGAAACAAACGGAAGGAAATCCGCAAATCAAGGCAAGGGTAAGGAGCGTCCAGTACCAACTGGCCAGAAAACGCATGATGGCGGCCGTCCCCAAGGCGGACGTCGTCATAACCAACCCGACGCATATAGCAGTGGCGGTCCAGTACAAGAAGGGGGACGTCGCCCCTATCGTCACCGCCAAGGGGGCCGGGTTCATCGCGGAGAAAATCAAGGAAATAGCCAAGGCGAACAATGTGCCTCTCGTGGAGGACAAGCCCCTTGCCCAGTTATTGAATAAAACCATAGCCGTGGGAAAATATGTGCCGCAAAATCTGTACAAGGCCGTCGCTGAAATCCTGGCCTACGTTTACAAATTAAAGTACAGGGTTTTTTAAAGAGTATGTTCTTGTACCGGGGTTTCAAAGTTTTTTTAAAATAAACGGTTTGCAGTGCGAGTGACTAAAGTGAGCTAAAGTTTGAAGTGACTATAGTTGTGGAAGTTATTTTTTTACTATAAAAAAGAAACCTACCACAACTTTAGGCACTTTAGTTCACTTGACACTTTAGTCACTCAACATTAGCACCATGCTTCTTGGATCGCTATCGGCTATATACGGCGCGCAATTTTAATGGTAAAATAACAAATGGCAAACAATACAAACAATACTTCAACCCTTCCGGCTTTCGCGAAAAACACCGACGTGGCCCTGGCGCTCGGAGTGGTCGGGATACTCATCATAATGATCATCCCCCTGCCGCCTGTGCTGCTGGACATATTTCTTTCCTTCAGCATCACATCATCATTGATCATATTGATGGTGTCCATGTACATGAAGGAAACGCTGGAGTTCTCGGTCTTCCCCCCGCTGCTACTTGTGATTACCCTTTACCGTCTTTCGCTTAACATAGCCTCCACGCGCCTTATTCTTCTTCACGGAAGTGAAGGTCCGGCCGCGGCGGGACACGTAATCCAGTCCTTCGGGAATTTCGTGGTAGGCGGCAATTACGTGGTCGGCGGGGTCATCTTCACCATCCTGGTCCTGATCAATTTCATCGTTATTACCAAGGGTTCGGTCAGGACCTCTGAAGTGGCCGCCAGGTTCACCCTGGACGCCATACCCGGAAAGCAGATGAGCATTGACGCTGATTTGAACGCCGGGATGATAAATGAAATGGAGGCCAAGACCAGGAGGAAAAAACTGGAGCAGGAAGCCGATTTCTATGGGTCCATGGACGGCGCCATCCGGTTCGTGCGCGGGGACGCCATTGCCGGCATTATTATCACCTTGATCAACGTCCTTGGCGGTTTTATCATCGGCGTGTTTTTTGGCGGATTGTCCATAGCCGACGCCGCCAAGATATACACCTTGCTGACCATAGGCGACGGGCTGGTGGCCCAGATTCCGGCCCTGATTATTTCCACAGCCTCCGGCATAGTGGTGACCAGGGCTTCATCCGACGTGAACCTTGGCGCCGACATCACCCGCCAATTGCTTTTTCAACCTAAATCCTTCGCCATCTCGTCCGGGGTTTTATTCTTTTTCGCCATGATGCCCGGACTCCCTACCTTTTCCTTCCTCGCGCTTTCCATAGCCACCGGGGCCATCGCTTTTTTTACCATCCAGACCCAGAAAAAAACGGCGCTTGAAAAGGAGAAGGAAAAAGAGAAGATCGCCAAGGCCCCTGTGCCTGAAAGGGTTGAAACCATACTGCCCTTGGACAAGATGGAACTGGAGGTCGGCTATGAACTGATTCCGCTTGTGGACGCTGAAAAAGACGGGGAGCTTTTAGAGAGGATAAAATCCATCAGAAGACAATTCGCCTTGGAATTCGGCATAATCATTCCTCCGCTCCATATCAGGGACAATCTCCAGTTGAAACCGTCCCAATACGCCATACTGATAAAGGGGGTCGAGGTCGCCAGAGGGGAAGTGATGATGGGGCTTTGCCTGGCCATGAATCCAGGTATAGAGGGCACAAGCGAAATTCGCGGCATACCCACAAAGGAGCCGACTTTTGGTCTTCCGGCGATTTGGATAACGGAAGAGGAAAAGGGAAGGGCGCAGATCGCCGGGTTCACCGTGGTGGACGTTGCCACCGTTATCACCACGCACATAAAGGAAATTATTAAGACCCACGCCCGCGAGCTCATAGGACGCCAGGAGGTCCAGGCCCTCCTGGACAACCTGAAGGAAACAAGCCCGAAAGTAGTGGAGGAATTGATACCCGCGATTCTACCCCTTGGGACAGTCGTGAAAGTCCTGCAAAATCTTTTGAAGGAACAAATAAGCATTCGGGATTTTCTGTCCATAATGGAAGTCCTGGCCGACAATGGCCCGACGACCAAGGACCCGGAAGTCCTCACGGAATATGTGCGGCAGGCCATGTCCAGGCCCATAACGAAACAATTCGTGGGCGATGAGGGGGCCCTTCCGGTAATTACCCTTGCGCAAAATATAGAGGACACTCTTTCAAGCTCCATCCAAAGAACGGAGCACGGCTCTTATCTTTCAATTGATCCCAATTTCGCGCAGAAGCTGCTCTTGAACATCAAGGCCGCCTATGAGAAAGTTTCCCCGGTGGAAGGACAGCCGGTAATCCTGTCCTCTCCAAGCGTAAGGCTGCATTTGCGCAAGTTATTGGAACGTTTTATTCCCAACGTGGTGGTCCTTTCCCACAATGAGATAGCGCCAAATATTCCAATCAAGAATATCGGAATGGTGAAGGTATAAATGATTAAAAAATTCCAGGCCCCAACCATGCAAGAGGCTTTGACCCTGGTCCGGAATTCCCTCGGACCGGACGCTGTTATCCTGTCCACCAGAAACATAAGGGGAGGGGGCGCTTTGGGCTACCAGGGGAAAGCGATGGTGGAAGTCACCGCGGCCTTGGACAATTCGCGCCCGCTGGGTCCTTCCCCTTATAAAAGCCAGCCGCTTCCACCCCCCAGGGAAAACGTGCTGCCCCCAAGGATAGAGTCTGACGGGATCCACCAAAAAATGGCCGCGCTCTCCAAAAAGGAGCAGCAAAAAGAACTGCGGAGCATGCTGGACCCGATTCAGGATGATATTTCAGATCTAAAGAATATGATGTACAACCTTTTAAATAAGGAGAAAAGCCAGGCGGTTGAGGACAAAGAAGGCGAACTCCTTAAGTCTGATATCACTGAATTGAAATCCATGATCCAGCTTTTGATAGAGGGGGAATCCACCCAACCGGCCTCTCCCTTTCATGAGGGCCTGATGCAGGTCTACAAGGAAATGGTGGCCAGCAGGGTAAATGAGACCTTCGCGCTTAAACTGGTCCAGGAGGTAAGCACGAAGATCCCGGAAGAGCACTATAAAAACGTCGGGCTTGTGAAGGCGCATGTCGCGCAGGAGATGATGAGGTCCCTTAAGATAGGAGGCCCTATCAGGTTAAAGAAAGGGACCACTAAAATAGCGGCTTTCGTGGGTCCAACCGGGGTCGGCAAGACCACGACAATCGCGAAATTGGCCGCTGATTTCTCCCTGGCCAAGAAGGCTTCCGTGGGGTTGATTACGCTTGACACCTACCGCATCGCGGCGGTGGAGCAATTGAAAACCTACGCCAGGATTTTAAAGATTCCCATTGAGGTCATTGTCAATGAAAACCAATTGGAAGAGGCACTGGCGAATTTCGAGCAAAAGGACCTGATACTGATCGACACCGCCGGCCGGAGCAAGAAGGACGAGGCGCAATTAACGGAGCTGGTTAATTTTCTCGGAGTCGACCTCCCCATAGAGGTCCATCTCGTTTTGAGTTCCACCGGCACTGAGGAGAGCATCCTTGCCGCCTTTTCCAAATTCCATCCCATTTCAGTCGACCGCCTGCTTTTCACGAAGCTGGATGAGAGCGTGCATTACGGGACCATCTATAACGTGGTGAAAAAAACCAACAAGCCGCTGTCATATTTCACAACCGGCCAAAAGGTGCCGGAAGATATCGAGCTGGCGGAGTCGGAGAGGCTCGTGGATTTGATCCTGAACCTTAAAAGAGCGAAAATGTGAAACTAAGATAAGGATGAACATGAAAGCTGAGTGACTAAAGTTAAAAGTGAACTAAAGTGACTAAAGTTGTGGTGATTTTTTTTATAGTAAAAAATAACTTCCACAACTTTAGTCACTTTAGTTCACTTTTAACTTTAGTCTCACTTTAATTATTCGCATTGTTACAACCAAGGAGGTAAATAATGGACCAGGCCGGTACTTTACGCAGGCTAGTTAACAAAGGCGGCCGTATGCCTGATACCCTTGACTCAGGGTATGCGGAGCCGGCGGGAGCCGGCGGATCGATCAGGACCATCTCCGTCACCAGCGGAAAGGGAGGGGTAGGAAAAACCAACCTTGTGGTGAACCTGGGTTACGCCCTGACTAAACAGAACAAGAGGGTCCTTATTTTTGACGCTGACATGGGCCTTGGAAACATCAATGTCCTGCTGGGCGTTACCCCCAAGTATAACCTGTACCATGTCCTTTCGGGTGAAAGGGAGATGGAGGGAATCATGCTCGAGGGGCCGGGAGGAATGAAAATACTCCCGGCCGCTTCAGGAATTCAAGATATGTCACAGCTCACCAACCACCAGAAAATCTTTCTCTCCCAGGAATTTGAACGGCTGGCCGTGAATTTTGACGTCCTCTTGCTGGACACCGGGGCCGGAATATCCTCCAATGTCACCTACTTTTGCTCCAAGGCCCGTGATATTCTTGTCGTGGCAATGCCGGAACCCACCTCCCTCACGGACGCTTATGCCCTAATAAAGGTCACACACGAAAAACATTTCCTAAAACGATTCAAGCTCGTGGTGAATTTTGTCCGCAACGAAAAAGAGGCCAAGGAGGTATACCGCCAACTAACCGCGGTCATCGATAAATTCCTGCCCAAGGTCGCGCTTGATTACGTTGGTTATGTCCTGCGGGACGACCATATACCGAAGTCGGTCAGGCAGCAAAAAGCCCTTTTGGAGAGCTATCCCTTCTCCAAATCCGGCAAATGCTTTGAAGACATCGCTTCAAGGGTTTTTGAGGAAACCAGGCCGGTAAAGGGCGAGGGGATTTTGGGGGGATTCTTGGGAAGCATTCAAGGGAAAAACCTTTCCGCGAGGTAAAAAATGTCCGCCGCCCTCAGGAAAATAGTGGTTTCCCTGGCCTTGATCGCCTTTACGTTATCAACTATAATTGGCCTTGCCGCCGGATATCAGATAAGCACGGTCATTTTTCGCGGAATGGCGGTCTTCGTAATTTTTGTGGCCATCGGATGGCTTTTTGTCCCTCTCTTCATCCAGATTTGGGGGGAGGATGCCCCACAGGATCCTGAATTCGAAACTAATAACAAAGAAGAATCGCCGGAAGATAGAAAATGAGCCAGTGGTCCATTGAATGCGGCAGCAAAAAAGGGGAAGGCCTCAGCCAGGAACAAAGGGACTCCTTGATCATGGAGTATTCCCCGATGATCAAGTATATCGCCCAGCGGATCGCCGACCGGCTGCCGGCTAATGTCGAGTTGGATGATCTCATCAGCACGGGCGTGCTTGGCCTGATCGACGCAATCGAAAAATATGATCCAACCAAGGGGGCGAAATTCAAGACTTACGCGGAATTCAGGGTCAGGGGCGCCATCATGGATGAACTCAGGTCCTTGGATTGGGTCCCCCGCTCCGTCCGGCAAAAGGCAAGCATCATCGGCGACGTTCATAAAAAACTGGAACAGAAATTGGGGCGCTCCGCCACTGATGAAGAGGCCGCATCTGAAATGGGGCTCACCACCGCCGAGTACCTTGAAAACCTTAACGCGTCCCAAAGCATGCCCCTGCTCAGCCTTGAGGACCTAGGCATCTCGGACAAAAAGGGCGAAAAAAAGAGCCTTCTCGATTGTCTGGCCGGCAACAAAAGCGCGGACCCTCATGTAAGCCTCAGACTTGAAGAATTGAAGAAGGTAATAGTCGAGGCCATTGATTCCCTCTCGGAAAAAGAACGATTGATGGTCTCCCTTTATTATTACGAAGAACTCACAATGAAGGAAATCGGCCAAGTCCTTGGAATAACCGAATCCAGGATTTCGCAAATCCATTCCAAGGCGGTATCGAGGCTGCGCTTGAAGTTGAAAAAACTGATAGCGGAAGAGATGTGATCGCTTAATGAAAGCATTTATCACCGGCATATCGGGATTCGCTGGTCCCCATCTGGCTGAATTACTGTTGAAGGAAGGGGCGGAGGTGTCCGGTATGGTTCATGGCAAAAAAAGCCGGGACTCAAAAGCCGGGACTTCCGGCCATTCCATCGGAAAGGATGTTCGTCTCTTTGAAGGGGACATAAGGGATTCCAGCCAGTTGTCAAGGACCATCAAGAAAGTCCGGCCGGATGAAATTTACCATCTGGCCGCCGTCTCCAATGTGCCTTATTCCCTGGAAAATCCCGGCCTGGCCTTTGAAATCAATTTTCATGGGACCCGAAAACTTTTCGATGCTGTTCTGAAGTCAGGAATATCAGCCAAGGTCCTTTTCGTGGGCTCCGCTGATTCCTACGGCGATATTTCCCCCAAAAGCCTTCCCATAAGGGAGGACGCCCCGTTCAGGCCGGCCTCTCCATACGCTTTGAGCAAGGCGGCGGCTGATCTGCTCGCTTACCAGTATTTCAGGAATCATGGCCTTCATGTTTTGAGGGCAAGGCCCTTCAATCATATAGGCCCCGGACAGGACGCCTCCTTTGTCTGCTCCAATTTCGCCGCCCAGGTGGCCCGTATCAAGGCTGGAAAAGCGAAGCCCGTGGTGAAGGTAGGGAATCTAAGCGCGAAAAAGGATTTTTCGGACGTTCGGGATGTCGTCAGGGCTTATAGATTGATTTTAAAACGCGGGAAGCCTGGGGAGGCGTTCAATATCTGCGGGGGGAAGGCATATTCCATCGGTTCCATCCTGCGAAAACTCATTCAGCTAAGCGGCATGGAAATAGAGATCAGGCGTGAGGAAAAACGCTTCAGGAAAGTGGATACAAAGATAGTTTTCGGGGATTATTCCGCGCTCTACTCCAGGACAGGCTGGACGCCCAAGGTCCCACTGGAGGAATCCTTGAAAAATATTTTGGAATACCATGGCGCGGCGTGGCCGTAACCAAAATAAATACGGTTGTCAACAAATAGCGGTTTATGGTAATTTATTAACCACGAATTCACACCAATGGACACGAATTAAAAAAAACCGTTTTTTAAAATTCGTGGAAATTAGTGTTCATTAGTGGCTGATTTAAATATATATCCTATAACATGGAGGCAGAAATGGGAGCGAATACATTACAATTTGGTGACGCTGAATTCGAGGACACAGTACTCAAATCCGAAATACCCGTGCTGGTTGATTTTTGGGCCGAATGGTGCGCCCCTTGCCGCACCTTGGCCCCGACCGTGGATGATTTGGCGGTGGAAAACGCCGGCAAGGTAAAAATCGGCAAGCTCAATGTGGACCAGAATCCTAAAACCGCCACGACTTACGGGATCCGGAGCATTCCCTCTATTCTGCTGTTCAAGGGAGGCAAGGTGGTCCAGCAGATGGTGGGGGTCAAGACCAAAGCGGAAATCCAGGCAATTATAAATGAGCATATTTGATTTTAAAATTAAATATCCGCCTTTGATTCATAGCGCGGACATGCGCGCTCCAAGAAACGGTTGAAAAATTTGCGCGAAAAACGCAAACTTCTGAACGTAATAATATGAAAATCCGCGCGCAACCACGCGAATTTTTTTAAAATTTCTTGATTTTCCTGTATTACCCTGCACCCTGATAACCGCCCCTTGTACTACAAATCACAATTGTCAAATAACAAATAAATCTCAATAACTAAAATTACAAGGAATAAACAAAGAAATGGAATTGTTTTGAACATTAAGTAATTGTAATTTGTAATTTATTTGTAATTTGCTCTTTGTCATTTGTAATTTTGTTTGCCTTTGCGGTTGCGGCGAAGCCGCGCCATGAACTATTGCATTTTTTTATTGACAAAGAACCCCTTATCGTTCTAATATTTTTTTCCCCCGCTCATGGAAGATTCCTTCATAAGCCAAAAGGACCTTGACAGGATTTTTGGGCATGCGCAAAAGGAACATCCAAGGGAATGTTGCGGCATTGTCACCGGGCCTGAAAAGGAGGCCAAGGGAAACATCGTTTATCCTTGCGCGAATATCCAGAACCGGCTGCATGATGAAAACCCCAAGGAGCATCCCAGGGACGCCCGCACCGCCTACTACATCGATCCTGATGAGCTTCTGAAAATTTTAAAGGCGGCGAAAAAAAAGTCGCATTCCATCAAGGCAATTTACCATTCCCACACGGAAAACCAGGCATATTTTTCGGAAGAAGACAGAAAGCGGGCTCTTGTATGGGGCGAACCGTTGTATCCTGGCGCCCGCTATATAGTGGTTTCAGTAATCGGCGGGAAGGTGGAAGAGTTTAAAATTTTTGCCTGGGACGAAAAAGCCGGGGATTTCAGGCAGGAAAAACATTTGAATGACTAAAGTAAGCTAAAGTTTCAAGTGACTAAAGTTGTGGAAGTTCTTTTTTATTATAAAACGATGGAGGATTCAATATGCAAACGGCTCATGACGGCATTGACGGCAAATTGTATAAAACAATAGTGACGATTGTGGATGAAAGGGTAAAAGAGATAAAGGTTGCGTGGAAGGATTCTGACAGGGTGGAAGGCAGGCTGGATAGAATAGAAAACATCGTGGAAAAATTGGCGGAGGCCCAGAACCGGACGGAGAAGAAGGTAGAGGAGCTTGCGGAGGCCCAAAACCGAACAGAAAAGAAGGTTGAGGAGCTTGCTGAAGCCCAGAACCGGACGGAAAAGAAGGTAGGGGAACTTGCTGAAGCCCAGAAGGAGACACAGAAGGAAATCAGCATATTAACAAGAAGAATGGATGGATTGACAGTGGAGGTCGGCATACTGGCAAAAGGATTGAATCTGACGAGAAAGGATTTGGGCGGAGTCACGTCAACCCTTGGCTACATGCTTGAAAACGAGGCATACAGGGTATTGCCGAAAATACTCAAAAAGAGATACGGGATAGAGGCGACGGAGAGGTTCTTGAGGAGGAGCATAAGGAGCTTTGGCGTTAAGAAGGATGGGGAGGTGAATATTTTCAGCAAGGGGATATATAAAGGAAAGAAGGTTGTTATAATCGGAGAGGCAAAATCCAGGCTTGAGAAGGAAGATATAGATGGTCTGATTGATATTTCACGGAAACTGAAGGGTGCGCATGAAGGGGATGAGTTTCTTTTAGCCGTGACGCATTACGCGAGGGAGTCCGTGATTGAATATGGGAAGAAGAAGGGAGTGGAGGTTATTCAGAGTTTTGAGTGGTAATTTCAAGCCCCCCATGCTCATCTTTTAAAGAGGAGATATTATGGCAGAAGAAACTTTGCAAGAAATATCCCGGCCATGTCTCAATCTTAATAACAGCTTTTTATGAATTTTGGATTTGGGATCGTGGATTTTAGATACTTACCCACTAACCCTGAGAGTTCGTCTCTCACAATTTAAGAATCTCTTAAAATCAAAGACATGGAACCACTAATTACACGAATTTCACGAATAAAAATTTAAAAATTAGTGTAATTCGTGAAATTAGTGGTTCAGAAAGTTTTTTGTGCCTTTGTGGTTAAATTCAAATATTTTTGGATAGAATTTAAATCCACAATCTAAAATCTGAAATCTCAAATAAAAAATCACACAGGCGAGGAAATCACAAAAAAAAACTTTGTGTCTTTGCGGCTTTGCGTGAGAAAAATTTAATATTTATGAACACGAACTCAAAATTATTATTGGGCCTGGACATAGGATCAGTGAGCCTGAATACCGTTGTCCTCACTGAGGACGGCGCGGTCCTTCATGAATTCTATACGCGGCTCTTCGGAAAACCGGTGCAAAGGACCATAGAGGTCCTGGAAAGTCTTCGGGAGTTGGTGGACCTCGCGAAAATCGAATGCGTGGGGATAACCGGCGCGGGCGGCCAATTGATAGCGGAATTATTAGGGAAGGAATTCGTAAACGAGGTGATAGCCCAGTCCAGGGCGGTAGTGGAGCTTTATCCCGGCGCGGGAACGGTCATTGAAATGGGTGGAGAGGACTCCAAGCTCCTCCTTTTCCAAAGACATCCGGAGACCAAGGCCCCTTTTCTGGCCGATTTTTCCATGAACACCCTTTGCGCCGCGGGCACCGGCTCCTTTCTGGACCAACAGGCCGCGCGGATGAGAATCAACATTGAAAACGATTTCGGCGAACTGGCCCTGAAGTCCCAAAATCCTCCGAGGATCGCCGGACGCTGCAGCGTGTTTGCGAAATCGGACATGATCCACCTCCAGGGCATAGGCACGCCGGATTACGATATTGTCGCGGGCCTGTGCTATGCCGTGGCCAGGAGTTTTAAAAGCAACCTGGGCCGAGGAAAGGAATTTCAGAAGCCTGTGCTCTTTCAGGGAGGGGTCGCGGCCAATAAGGGGGTAGTGGCCGCCTTTGAAAACATCCTCGGCCTCAATCCCGGAGAGCTTATCATTCCGAAACATCATGCCTCAATGGGGGCCATAGGCGCCGCCCTGACCGCCAGGGACAGAGAGATGCCCGACACCCAAGATGTGCTCTCACCCGAACCGCTGAGGAAATACCTTGAATCCAGGACAATAGAGTCGAGCGGCCTTGATCCACTTCCTCTAATTGAGTACAGGCAAAACGACCGTATCCAGACGCTGGACATCGGCAGGGCTGGGATGGAAAAGATGGACGTCTTTTTGGGGATAGATATAGGGTCACTCAGCACAAACGTGGTGTTGATCGACAGCAATAAAGACGTTGTGGCCAGGCGTTACCTTCGCACCGCGGGCAGGCCCATAACAGCCGTGTGCCAGGGCCTCAGGGAAATAGGCGAAGAGGTGGGAGACAGGGTCAAGGTCCGCGGAGTTGGGACAACCGGCTCAGGCCGTTATATGATCGGGGACCTGGTCGGGTCGGACACTGTCCGGAACGAGATAACCGCCCAGGCCACGGCGGCCGTGCATTTCCATCCTGAAGTGGACACGATATTCGAGATCGGGGGACAGGACTCCAAATACATCTCCATCAAAAACGGGGTTGTGGTGGATTTCGAGATGAACAAGGTCTGCGCCGCGGGCACAGGCTCCTTCATCGAAGAGCAGGCTGAAAAACTGGGTATACACATTGAGGAGGAATTCGGGGAGTTGGCGCTGTCGTCGGAAAATCCCAGCCGCCTTGGGGACCGCTGCACTGTGTTCATGGAAACCAATCTGGTTTCGCATCAGCAAAAGGGGCACCTCACAAGCGACCTCACCGCCGGACTCAGCTATTCCATCGTGAAGAATTATCTGAACAGGGTGGTTTGCGACAGGCCCATAGGGAAACACATTCTCTTTCAAGGGGGAGTTGCCTGGAACAAGGCCGTGGTCTCAGCCTTTGAAAAAACCACGGAAAGGAAAATCCACATTCCGCCGCACCATGACGTCACCGGCGCGATCGGCTCCGCCATGCTGGCGCAGAAGTGGGCCGGCAAAAACCCGGATGCCCAAAGCCGCTTCAAGGGGTTCGACCTGTCCAACAGGCCTTACACAGTGAAGTCCTTTGCCTGCAAGCAATGCGCTAATGTTTGCAACGTGAGCAGGATACAGTTTGAAAAGGAAAAACCGAATTTTTACGGGGCGCGTTGCGAAATCTACGAGGTGGATAAAAAGAAAGCTGACAACCACCTTCCCGATCTTTTCGAGGAAAGGAACAGGATACTGTTTCAGGATCTGGCGGATTTTCCCTCCAACGGCCCGGCCGGACCGGGAAAGACCATCGGAATACCGAGAGTCCTGCATTTTTATGAGTTCTATCCCCTTTGGCAGGCGTTCTTCAAAAAATTAGGTTTCAGGGTAATCCTCTCGGAACCCACTAGCAAGGAACTGATAAACAAGGCGGCCGAGGGTTCCACGACAGAGACCTGTTTTCCGATAAAAATCGTTCAGGGGCATGTGGAGCGTTTATTGGAGCAAGGGGTGGATTATATCTTCCTGCCAAGCTTCATCACCGGTTCGCACAACAAGAAACTGAAGAAAGGGCAGATCTGTCCATACGTGCAGGCGGTCCCGTATCTGATAGACGCCGCCATCGAATTCGAGGGCCGGGGGGGAGTTAAACTCCTCAAGCCCGCGTTTCATTTCGCTGACCCGGAAAAAAAGATTTTAAAAGAGATTCAGAAATTCGCGCTCCAGATAGGGGTCTCCAAGAAGGACGCGGCAGAGGCATTCAGTCTAGGACGCGAGAAGCAGGATGCCTTTTATCAAGAGATGCAGAAGAGGGGACGGGAAGTCATCTCCCGATTGAAACCAGTGGAAAGGGCCATGGTTATCATCAGCCGTCCTTACAACGGATGCGATCCAGGGCTCAACATGGACCTGCCTCAAAAATTCCGTGAGATGGGGGCCATCGCCATTCCCATGGACTTTCTTCCTCTTGAACACGTTGATATCTCGGACGACTGGAGGGACATGTATTGGCGTTACGGCCAAAGGATACTCAGCGCCGCCAGACTCGTCAAGGAAAACAAAAACCTCTCCGCCGTTTTCCTTACCAATTTCGGGTGCGGTCCGGATTCCTTTATACAGACCTTTCTGAAAAAGGAGATGGGCGCCGAGCCATTCCTGCAATTGGAGATGGATGAACATAACGCGGACGCCGGTATGGTGACAAGATGCGAGGCGTTCCTGGACAGCCTGGAAAATTGCCGGGCGTCTCTTCATGCCCACGAATACATGGCAAGGAAGGAAGAAAAACGCGACGCGCACGGCAAGGCGGAAAGGACCATTTACATTCCTTACATGTCCGACGCCACTCACGCGATAGCCGCCGCCTTCCAGGCCTGCGGGACACGCGCCGAGGTGCTCCCGGTATCCACTTGGGAATCGGTGGAACTGGCGAAGAAATTCACGTCCGGCAAGGAGTGCTATCCCACCATCCTGACCTTGGGGGATTTTATAAAAAAGGCGATGGCGGAGGATTTTGATTCTGGGAAGTCGGCCTTTTTCATGCCTTCCACGGACGGCCCTTGCAGGTTTGGTTTGTATTACCAGTTGCATGACCATATTCTAAAGGACCTGGGCAAGGAGGGCGTTGTTTTCGTCTCTCCCAACCAGGGCAATTCAAAGGGGTTTTATGGTGAGTTGAAAATCTTCTCATCGGATTTTTTCAGGAAGGCATGGCAGGGAATAGTGGCTTTTGAGCTGCTTGAAAAACTCATGCTGCAGACCAGGCCTTATGAAACGAATAAGGGGGAAACGGACCGGCTCTATAAAATTTATCTGAAAAAACTTTTCAGCGCCATAGTGGAAAACAGGATCATAGAGACCCTGGAAGATGTTCTGCGTGAATTCAGCAAGATACAGGTTACCGGCTTCGGGACACGCCCGGTGGTCGGCATAGTGGGGGAAATATACATACGCTCCAACTGGTTCGGCAACGCCAATGTGGTGAGGGAAATAGAGGACCTTGGCGGCGAGGTTTGGATGTCATGCTGCCAGGAATGGATTATGTACGTCAACCATGAATTGAAGGTTGACAGCTTTCGCAAAAAAGATTATAAAGGACTCGTGGACGCCTTCATCAAGGGGATGGTCCAGAATTGGGACATGAAAAAAATGAGCGGCCTTTTCGAGGGGAAAATCAGGAACCTATACGAGCCCAAGACCAGGCATTTGATTGAATTGAGCGCCCCCTATTTGCACAAGACTTTTACCACGGAGGCGTTGTTGAGCGTGGGGAAATCAGTGGATTTTTCCAAGAACGGCGTGTCCGGCATAGTGAACCTCATGCCTTTCACCTGCATGCCGGGAAACATCACGGCCTCTTTGTTGAAAAAAGTCCGGGAGGACAACGGGAACTTTCCTTGTGTGTCCTTGATTTTTGATGGGACCGAGGACACGAACACCAGGACCCGGCTTGAGGCTTTCATGCACCAGGTAAGGGAGTTCCAAGGGGCCAGGGCTTTTGTTTAAAGGTACTCAGGTGTTTAGGCCGAAGGCTATAGGAAAAAATAATGCGTGACCACACAAAACTTAGGGCCTTTGAGTTAGCTGAGAACTTATCGCCATTAGTCACTTCATGCTTTTATTATTTTACTTCCAAATTTTTTTTGTTTGTGCTAAGCTCAATGTCGATTTGAAAGGAGGTGACGGGATTTGGCTTTGAAGATAAGTGAGGAATGCGTGAATTGCGGCGTGTGCGAACCGGAATGCCCTAACGAGGCCATCAGTGAAGGCGAGGACAAGTATGTCATCGATTGGGAAAAATGCACTGAATGCGTCGGGCACTTCGACGAACCGCAGTGCGTGGAGGTTTGCCCCGTTGACTGTATCGCCAAGGATTCTGAACATCCAGAAACCAAGGAAGAACTCCTGGCGAAAAAAGAAAGCCTGGGCAAATAGTTTATTATATGTAAATTAAAATCCCTTCCGTTCTCCCTTTCGGGGCCAAGAGCGGGAGGGATTTTTTTTTATCGCAAGCGCATACCCTGGGAAAAAATATTCCTGACGCCGCTATATTTCTGCTCATAATCGCCTCACGCTGCCAATACATCCTTCAATACAAATTCAAAGGGCGCTACGGGTTAAAGCCCAAGTGTATTTCTCGTTTCTTCGGTGAATTCTATCTCCTCCCTTGAGGATGGTTTCAAAGCCCCCATTTCTATTAATTCCAATCCAACAGGTTGGATTATTTCCTTTAACCAAGGCATTGCTCAAAACCCGCCCATCAGAAGAAACGTGCAGATGTCCCTTTGCATTTTCAGTTGTAAGACTTGAACCATCCGGGAAAACAATGTTAATACCAAGTCCATCCTGTTTCGAGATATTCTGCGGAGGCACCGGCAGCGTAGCCAAAGATCCAGCACTCGGCCCAACAGTAGTGGTAGCGCCAAAAAACGTATCGGTGACCCTAACTGACATGATGTTGTAGACCGCTATGCCCAGCACCGCCACCGGAGTTAGAGCCCGAAGCTTCAGGGTGATATTGAATTTGCGGACTGCCTTCTGCCACGGTTTATCGAAATCGGCACGCCATTCATACTTCACCGCGAATTGGCCGATATAGGTCCCTTCGTATAGAGCAACGCCGGCCTCTTGATAGTAATTTGCTTTTATGGGATTTTTTAATGGCGGAAAATTTTTGGTTTTTGTAGAGACCTCAAATGCCCTACAAACATCAAAATGGCAAAACGCCAGGATGAAAATGAAAATTAAATTGAGTTTTTTCATAAACAACCTCTCCCAATTTTCGCAGAGCACCGCGTTTTTTATTCAATGTCTCAATTCAAGAATTGATTACGCTAAAGGAACTGAACTGATTTAAAGCGATTGTAACGCAACGTGATTTGAAACGGTTCACCTCCTTCCCGCTCGTTGCGGATTTGCAATCCGCAACGCCCTTCCGCCCGGATTTTTAATCCGAATGGGAATTGCAAATCCCAGTGGTGTCGCATTACGGATTACAAACCCGTAACGAGCGGAAGTAAACTCGCATCCCACACGGCGCTTCGCTTGCGTGGGATGCTCGGTTCCTTGTTGGACCACCCTCAAGGCAAGGGGGTGCTAAGCGCCCCCCCCTTTGAACCCCCACCAAAAGGTTCCCCCACCATAGGTGGGGGCTTATATTGAGTTAAAAATAAAAAATTGTTTTTCTACCGCGACTTTAGCTCACTTTAAACTTTAGCCACTTGACACTTCCTTACCTCAGTATCCCCTTTTCCTTTAATTCCGAGAGTATCCTTTCCACGTCGCGGCGGGCGGTTTTTTCATCGATATTGAATCTGGATAGCATCTCTCCCACAATATCCCCCAAGCCCCTGTAGCCATCACAAAGGTTGTAGATCAAGGCGGCAGTGGCGTTCAGGGAGTGGACCTGATTGGCCTCCTGGTCATAGAGCACGGTTTCTTCACCCATATCCTTTACTATCATGCCGTCGCGCTTGCGGAAATTAAGTTTATCCATAACGGAGATTAAAATACTCCTTTCGTGGCGTCCAGTCAATGTCCCTTGAAAACTAAAGCCCCCGGTGATAACATGGTCACAACATAAGCGCCCATAGCTCAGATGGATAGAGTAACGGATTGCGGATCCGTTGGTCGGAGGTTCGAGTCCTCTTGGGCGCGCCATAAAATCAAGGGGTTAGCCACTTTGGCTGACCCTTTTTTTTTATTGTGTCCAAATTGTGTCCAAGATTTTCCGGGACCTCTAAAATATCCACCCCGTTTCTTAAACTTTCCGGGGAGTGATGACTATGCCTCTCGGTCGTTGAAATACTCCTGTGGCCAAGCAATTTAGATATCTTGTAGAGGTCAATTCCGGCTTGAGCCAGTCTCGTTGCAAAGGTATGTCTGAGGCAATGGAAGGAAAAATCCATTATCTCCGCTTTTTTTAAGACCTCCCCAAGTTGTATATTATGTTTTTGTTATTTGGAAGTTTAGTGCTTTGGTCCTTGTTTAGTATTAGTGCTTCGGATTTCGAATTTCTTTACTGGAAAATCAGAGTTTTAGCTCAGGCGCTAGATGAAGAGCATGGGCAACCAGGGGAAAGAAAAATTTCCTTTCATACGAAAAAAGGATGCGACAAAATTTCCCCTGACAAATTTTGTCACATCTTTGTTTTGACGGTAAAGGTTGGCTAACTAACTGAATCTTCAAGAAAAAATAAAATAAATTCCACCCATAGGAATGGTTGTGAAATTTCTTAGTGACATAGTTTGTCACTTTGTATTTTTTTCGAGAAAACAGGAATGTTTGGAAGCTCAATAAAAACAATATATATGACGACTTTTTTGATATTGCCTTTTTGGCATGGTTAGTGCTAATCTTGTAAATAGAAAAAAGAGATAGGAGTTTTGTAATTCAAACGTAAGTTTAAATGGAAGGGGGTGCATAAAAACAAAAATATACAAACTCTTGCTGTTAACCACGCCCATTAGGAAAAAATCGCCAATGGCGCGTTCCATTAATTTTTTTTGGGAGTATCCAATCATGCGAAACGAAAAAGGTTTCACGCTTATAGAGTTGATGATTGTTATAGCCATAATCGGCATCCTGGCCGCGGTTGCAATTCCTTCTTACCAGAACTACACCAAAAGGGCCAAGGCTTCAGAAGCGAAAATAATGCTGGATGCATTGAGGACTAATAATGAGACCTATCGCGCGGAATATAACAAATATACCGCTAACCAGACGTTGTTAGGCAATCCAACCGCCAATAGGAAATTTTACACTTATTCAATCACCCCCACCTCCGGCACCACCTTTACCGCCACTGCGACGAAAAACGGCACAGGATCGACAGCGGGCCTGACCGGAACATGGACCTTGAAACAAGACGGCACATTGGGCGGCACTGCTGTTACAAGCGGGAATAACTTCTAACATTATTTTCCATTAATTTTTTTGGGGAGTATCCAACATGCGAAGCGAAAAAGGTTTCACGCTTATAGAGTTGATGATTGTTATAGCCATAATCGGCATCCTGGCCGCGGTTGCAATTCCTTCTTACCAGAACTACACCAAAAGGGCCAAGGCTTCAGAAGCGAAGATCATGCTTGATGCCTTAAGAACCAATAATGAGACCTATCGCGCGGAATATAACACATATACCTCTAACCAGACGTTGTTGGGCAATCCAACCGCCAATAAGAAATATTACAGTTATTCCATAACCCCCACTTCCGGCACCACCTTTACCGCCACTGCGACGAAAAACGGCACAGGGTCGACAGCGGGCCTGACCGGAACATGGACCTTGAAACAAGATGGCACATTGGGCGGCACTGCTGTTACCAGTGGGAACAACTTCTAACATTATTTTCCATTACAAAAAAAAGGGGGGCTTCTTACCCCCCTTTTTTTATTCGCCCCTTCTTGGGTTTAAATCTTTTCAAAAGCCTCTGCGTTGATTTCATGTCCCACCATAGCGTCCGTTTAAAGGCATTTTCTGTTTTTCTTTTATGTGTGATTTTCCTTTATTTAAACAGCCTCAATGCCCCCTTTTATTTCGACGACCGTCCGAACATCCTTAATAATTTATATGTCCAGATGGAAGGACTCGCATGGCCTCCATTGGAGAGGCTGCTTAGGGAAAATTTTTTCTCAGGCAGGGCAATTCCCTATATTTCCTTCGGCATTAATTATCTAACGGGCGGGTTCCATCCCTTTGGCTACCATATTTTAAATGTAATCGTTCACCTCCTTAATGCTTGCCTCGTCTACCTCTTCGCTTTCAAGACCTTTTCCCTGCCTTCCTTAAGATTGGGCAGCGGCCATGTATTTCAGGCGGCCCTGTTAGCGGCTTTCCTCTGGGCAGTCCACCCAATACAGACCAATGCGGCCACTTACATTGTTCAAAGAATGACTTCCCTGTCCGCCATGTTTTTTCTTTTGTCCTTCATTGCTTATATCCAGGGAAGGCTTTCCTGGGAGGATTCCATGAAAAAATCCATGGCATGGTTCTTGTCCTCCGTCCTCCTTGGCGTTCTGTCCTTGGCGTGCAAGGAAAACACCGCTTTTTTACCTTTTCTTATCCTGGCTTATGATTGCATGTTTTTTCGAGGCGCTTACCCTCCCCGCCGGAAATTTTTTTGGGGCCTCCTGGCGGCGGCGCTGCTGTTGCTTGCCATGGTGGAATGGTTCGGGGGGATGTCAATGATAACAAGGGTGTTGAATAATTACGCATACAGGGACTTCACCCTTCAGGAGCGCCTTCTTACAGAGATGAGGGTCGTTTTTCACTACCTTGGCCAGTTGCTTGTCCCCGACCCTGAGCGGCTTACCCTTTATTACGACAGCTATCCAATTTCCAGGTCTTTTTTCAATCCCTGGAGCACCGCGGTTTCTTTCCTGGGCTTGATTCTGGCCGCCGTGTCCATTTTTTTTTCCATATCATCAAACTCGCCTGGCGTTCTTATCTACGCCTTCGGCGCTCTATGGTACTTTGTCAACCTGATTATGGAATCCAGTTTCCTCGGCCTCGAACTGGTTTTTGAACACAGGGCCTATCTTCCGTCAATGGGCATATTCCTTATCATGTCTTTTTGGATAGTACGGCTGAAATCGATTTTCACGAAACAGAAACATTATGTCAACTGTTTCCTGGCTTTATTTATTTTCCTTGAACTTTTCGGCACGGTGTTGAGGAACCAATATTGGTCCAATAAGGCGGCCTTTCATCAGCATGCCCTTGATATGGCCCCGGAGTCCATCAGGGTTTTGTCAAGTCTTTCCTTGGTGTATATTGAGTTGGGTGACATGCAAGCCTCCAGGGAATTTCTGGAAAAGGCATTGGAAAAAAAACCGGATGATATTTACCTGCTTGCAGGCTATTTTTTAATGTTGAAGGATTTTAAAATGGACAAGGAGGCGGAACAAATTTTATTTAAAATAGACGGCCTTGTTGAAAATGGCGGGTACCGTTACCGCGTAACTGACATCCTGGGCCTTCAGGAATTAGCGGAAATGTTTTATGACAAGGAAAAAGATTATAAGAACGCCATAAAATACCTTAACTACATAATAAGAATTGACAAGATTACCAATAATTTTTTTAAGCTTGGCGTGGGATACTTGAATTTAAATCAGCCCGAAAAGGCGTTGGATCCCTTCAAGAAATCAATTGAAAGAAAACCTGATGTAGCGGAGTATAATTTTTTTCTCGGCCTTGCTTATAAAATGCTTGGCCGTGACAGGGAGGCCATTCCTTATGTAAAGAGAGCGCTGGAACTCTCCCCCCGCCCGGCTTTAATCAAGGATTTCCGCAGAATAATGAGCGGGCGGGTTTGGTCGGAGAAGAGGCCAAGAAGACCATGGGCCGCGAGTCCACGTGGAACTCGGATGATTTTACCGGAATAAATTAACGCCCTTTGGGCGGACAAAAAAAAATCGGAATTCAGAATCCAGGGGGCAGGGGGCAGAATATGAAAAAAATTCCTTGCTGGCTCCATAGTCCCGTCAGGACTATGGAGCCATACTGTGTTTAGCTTATGGCATTGTGGCTCCTTGCTTCGGAGAATTCCATACCCTCCTAAACCTTCTCAATCTCAGGGAATTGCCGACCACGAACACGGAGCTCAGGGACATTGCCGCGGCGGCGAAGACAGGCTTCAGCAGGACGCCGAAGAACGGGTAAAGGAGCCCGGCTGCGATTGGGATTCCAAGGCAATTATAGAAGAAGGCCCAGAAGAGGTTCTGCCTGATTATCCTCATTGTCTGGCCGCTGAGCCTAACCGCGTTGCTCACCCCCCAAAGATCGCCGCGGATCAGGGTGATATCGGACGCCTCCATTGCCACGTCCGTGCCGGTCCCAAGGGCGATCCCTATGTCCGCCCGCGCAAGGGCAGGGGCGTCGTTTATGCCGTCCCCGACCATGGCGACGATCTCTCCACTCTCCTGGAGTTTCCGGATCTCGGCCTCCTTCTCATGAGGCAGAACCCCGGCCAGGACCCTGTCAATGCCAGCTTCCTTGGCAATGGCCTCGGCGGTCTTCCGGTTGTCCCCTGTTATCATCACGATTTTCAGTCCCCTTTCCCTTAAATCCTTCAATGCGGCGATGGCTTCGCTTTTTAATGTGTCAGCCACGGCAATGACTCCGATCCCGCTCTTTTCCATGGCGAGGTATATGGGTGTCTTGCCCTGTCCGGAAAGCCGCCCCCCTTTTTCCGCCAAGTCAAGGAGATCCACCTTCTCCCTCAACATAAGTTTTTCATTACCTATAAGGAATGTTTTGCCGTCTATTTTGGTTTTGACCCCAAGGCCTGGAATGGCGCGGAAGGTCTCAGGCTTGAGGAGAACAAGACCCTTCTCTTCTGCCTTTGACACAACTGCCGCGGCCAGTGGATGCTCTGAGTTTTTCTCCGCCGAGGCGGTCAGCCGGAGCAATTCGTCCGCCGTGAATGATTGAGGATCGGCGCCGGACAAAAGAATGTCCGTCACTTCCGGGACGCCCCTGGTCAGGGTCCCGGTCTTGTCAAATACAATGGTTGTAAGCGAGCAGGCCCGCTCAAGGCTTTCCCCGCCTTTCACAAGGACCCCTAGCTCCGCCCCTTTTCCGGTCCCCACCATGATGGCCGTGGGGGTTGCAAGACCCAGGGCGCAGGGGCAGGCGATGATCATGACCGAGACAAAGGCAAGCAAGGCAAAGGTGAAGCCGCTTACAAAAAACCAAATTAAAAAGGCCAGACAGGCGATGGCGATCACTATTGGGACGAAGATGCCGGCGGTCTTGTCCGCCAGCCTCTGGATAGGGGCCTTGTCTCCCTGGGCGTCTTCCACAAGCTGAATGATGCGGGCCAGCATGGTTTCCCTTCCCACTCTTCTGGCCTCGAATCCAAAGGCGCCTGTCTTATTGATTGAGCCGCCGATGACCTCGTCCCCCGGCCTTTTCTCCACTGGGACGCTTTCCCCGGTCACCATGGATTCGTCCACCACGGAGTGGCCTTCGACGCATGCGCCGTCAACCGGAATCCTCTCGCCTGGCTTCACTAAAACTATATCGCCCGGCTTCACCTCTTCCACCGGGACCTCCCTTTCCAGGCCCTTTTCCATGATCCTCGCGGTCTTGGGCTGAAGTCCCATCAGCTTCACGATTGCCTCCGAGGTCCTGCCCTTGGCCCGGCTTTCCAGCATCCGGCCCATGAGGACCAATGTTATGATCATGGCGGCTGAATCGAAATAGACCTCCGGCTCCATCCCGGCTGCGATCAAGGGTCCGGGAAAAAACGCCGCGAAGGCGCTGTAAAAATAAGCGGCGGAGGTCCCAAGGGCTATCAGAGTGTTCATGTCAGTGGACGCATGGCGGGCCGCGACCCATGCGCCCCGGTAAAACTGAAACCCGCACCAGAACTGCGCCGGAGTTGCCAGCAGGAAGAGCAACAAGGGAAGGTTTTCCTCGCTGAATCCAAGCAGTGAGGCCGGCGCCCACATCATACCGAAGGCCATGAGCAGGGCGGAGAGGACAAGTCCGGCGAGGAATTTTTTCCTGAGAGTAGAGAGTTCCCGCTCCTGGCGCTCCTGTTCTGAATCCGGGCCGGTCCCGCCGGACAAATCCATCCTGGCCTTATAACCCAAGGCTTCAATGGCCGTTTGGATCTCTTTCGCAGTAACCAGGGAAGGGATGAACTCCACCTGGGCCTTGGCCGCCGCGAAATTGAGTCTGGCGTAAACGACGCCATTCAGGGAATTCAAGGCGGCCTCGATTTTCGAGACGCAGGAGGCGCAGGAGATGCCTTCTATTGGAAAGGAAATCTTTTGGGTGGGGACCCGGTAGCCAAGTCCTGTGATGGCCTCCATCAGGCCAAGGACGTTTACTTTTCCGGGATAGAACTCAATGGACGCCTTTTCCGCAGCGAAATTGACTCCTGCCTTCACTACCCCCTCGCGGGAGGCAAGGGCCTTTTCAATCTTGGCGGCGCAAGCGGCGCAGCTCATCCCCTGGATGGGAAGGGAGAGGGCATGGATTTTGGGTTCGGCCTTGTCCATAATTTTTAATGCCATAGTTCACGGGTGTCAGGGATCAGGGGCCAGTTTTCTTCTCCAAATAGTTTGGTTTTTCTGACTCCTGATCCCTGACCCCCGTGAACTATTACCCAAGGGCCTAACCAAGCGTAGCCGGATAATACTCTTGTTTTTTAATGAGGTCAGGGGGAAGGCCGTAGGCGTTCAGAAAATTCCAGATCAGTTGCAAGCCCTCGTTTTTCCTTGGACTTTTATAGTCGTCATCAAAAAAGTTCCGGTACCAATCAATCCGAAGATACGTCACTTCTTCAATGACTTTCAGGAAGTAATTTGCCTCTTCCTGGTTTTTTCCCTCCAATCCGGCATAGCCTGTTTTAAATATGGCTGTGGCCAAATAATTGAACCCCTTGTCGTGTGGCAGGCCGCAACAGCAGCACATGATTGCAAAGACGCGCTCTTCCGGGAACTCGTTGATTTTCCTGGCTACCAACTCCACGGGGATGTCACTTTTGACCCGATAATCACTGAAAATGGCTTCCACATACATCCTCAGATTGTTCAGATAACTGTCGACATTGCCTTCGTTAAAAGTCCCCTGCAATAATTTACCCTTGGCGGTTGAAAAGTTTTTATCCCTTGCCTTGAGCTTCTCAAGCCTTTGGTCGAATTTATCAAAAGTTTCCTTTAGGTTTTTTTTGTTGTGGATATTTTCGATCAAATGCTCAGGCAGTGGTTCCCCGGTGATCGCGGATTTTAAAAGGCCGGCCCTTTCGCCGCTCTCCCAAAGTTCCGAAGCCCCCGGGATGCGGGACAATCTGTATAGCAAGGCGCCGCCCATACCTAAAAGGCCTGCAAGCCCCAAGAGGATCAGGACCCGCCTCCCGGCGTTTCCGTCTTGGCCGCTCAAGAGGCTTAATGGATCGAGCGTTTCCGGTGGATATTCTTTTTTGTCGGATATCATAGCGCGACGTGGCCGCAATCAAAATAAATTTCGATGTATTCAAACGTTTGATGATATTATTACGTTCAGAAATTTACCTTTTCCGCTTGAACTAAAACCGGCGTTGAATGCTTCAAGAGAAATTTATTTTGATTGCGGCCACGTCGCGCTATGCGACTGGGTTAAAAATTTGCGCGGACAAGGCAAATTTCTGAACGTAATAATATAGGGATAAATTATATAACACGAATGGCATGAAGAGAAAATAAAATAACTTAAGCGCTGAGAACGCCGAGAGCGCGGAGAAAAAAAACAAAGAATGAACTTAACGCCTTCAGGGCGGACTGAAAATAAAACACTGAGCGGCTTTGCCGCAACCACCTGTCTGTTGCGGACACGCACAGGCAGGAAAGAATTGACATCCCCCTGGCCCCCTTTTTTAAGGGGGAATATCTCAAAAATTCCCCCCTGGCAAGGGGGGATAAATGGAAATACCTATGCTATAAATTTAGCTTCCGCCCATCGGGACCGAAAATCCTTGAAGGCAGGATCCGCCTTTTTGATAATAAAAACTGGAGGGAAGTATACAGTACGCCTATTCCGTACTTAAGGCTCCTGGAAAAATTTATGGACGACGCCTCCGGGAAGTACTTTGTCGGACAGGATATTTCTCCGATCGTGAAATTGTAATAAACGCACTGGGCCAGCATTTGGTTGTCGAACACGAAATCGTCGGAGTTTTCCTCCAGGGGAAGGGTTTCCAGGACCCGTCGGGTAAAAGCGCGGTATCCGGTATGGTATTCGGACAGCTTGTATCCGATCAATAAATTCTGCGTGAAGGTCAGGAACCGGTTGGAAATATATTTATACAGGGGCATGCCGCCCTTTAAGGCGCCTGTCCCAAGTATTCTGGAGCCGATTACAACATCGAAATGCCCGGTGGCCAAAAGGTGGGCCATGGCAGGGACCAACTTCGGGGTGTACTGGTAATCAGGATGCAGCATTATAACGATGTCGGCCCCTATCCTCAGGGCCTCCCTGTAGCAGGTCTTCTGGTTCCCGCCGTATCCCTTGTTCTTTAAATGCGTGAACGTCTTCAGGTCCAGCATTTTCGCCAGTTCAACGGTCCGGTCACGGCTGGCGTCATCCACTAGGATGACATCATCCACAATGTCCCTGGGGATTTCGTCGTAGGTGGCTTGCAGGGTCGCCTCAGCGTTATAGGCGGGAAGGACCACTACTATTTTTTTTCCGTTGACCATGATTTTATCTTTTGCCGCATTGAGATTTATTTGTTATTTGGCAAATGTGATTTGCTGCTTATTTTAAGTTTACCACGAAGCCCAATGACTCTTCCAATCCACAGCGCGGCATCGGTTATTTTGTAATTCCTTTGATCTTCGGTTAAAATATTCTGACGGTTATACTTCTTATAATTTTTTTGGAGTTTTGTGTATATGGCGACTTATATAAATGGAAACGCGGTGAGAGTGGGTTTTCTCATCAGGTACAAAAACGAGATTTACAGGGTGCTGACCACCGAGGTCCAGAAGCCCGGAAAGGGACCGTCTTATCTCCAGGCTAAGCTTAGAAACATTATCCAGGGCAACCAGACGGAAATCCGTTTCCGCTCGGACGAGCGGGTGGAAAGGATCGCCATGGAGCAGCACGAAATGGAGTTCCTCTACGAAGACCCATCCGGATATTTTTTCATGAACACGGAAACATACGATCAAATGTCCCTGGAAAAGGAAGTTGTCGCGGACGCAGTGAAGTACCTGACCCCGAACTTGAAGGTGCATGTGGAATTTTTTGAAGGCAAACCTTTAAACGTCCTTTTGCCCAAGGTCGTGGAACTGAAAATCATTGACACCGAACCCCCTTTACGAGGCGCCACTGCCTCCGGCTCGGGCAAACCGGCTAAATGCGAGACCGGCCTTTCCGTTAACGTTCCCAATTTCATTGAGGTGGGACAAGTGGTTAGAGTGGACACGGAAGAAGGCAAGTATCTGGAAAGGGCGAAATAAATAGTCGGGCGCCCATGCCGGAAGAAGCCATAAAAATCACAAACCTGAAAAAGGATTTCCGGATCAATGAATCCCACCCCGGTTTTCTTGGCTCCGTCCGAAACCTTTTTTCCAGAAAACACAAGATAAAACATGCCCTTGACGGCATCTCCCTGGAGATAAAAAAAGGGGACTTCGTGGGCTATGTTGGTGAGAACGGCGCGGGGAAGTCCACCACCATCAAGATCCTCACCGGGATCCTTGTCCCCACCTCTGGAGAGGCAAGGGTCAACGGCCTTGTCCCCCACGAAAACCGGATCAAGAACGCGAAGAGGATAGGGGTCGTGTTCGGGCAGCGCACCCAGCTCTGGTGGGACCTCCCGGTCCGGGAGTCCTTTGATCTCCTCCAGGCGATCTATGAGGCGCCGGAGCCGGCCTTTCAAAGGAACCTGGAATACCTGGGGGAAGTCCTGGGACTAAAAGACCTTCTATCAGTCCCCGTGAGAAAGCTAAGCCTTGGACAACGTATGCGCTGCGACATTGCGGCGTCCCTTCTTCACGAGCCGGAAATCCTCTTCCTGGACGAGCCAACCATAGGACTCGACCTCCTGGCCAAGGACAGCATCCGAAAATTCCTCAAGAAAATAAACGCTGAAAAACAGACCACCATCCTCCTCACCACGCACGACATGGAAGACATAGATTACCTTTGCGAACGGATCGTGATCCTGGACGAGGGAAAGATCATCTTCGACGGCTTGAGGGATGATCTCAAGAGGTACTACGGAAGGACAAGGGTGGTGGAGGTGGAGTTCCGCGAGGAAAATCCCCCCCTGCGTTTTGAAAACGGCGTTCAGATAGTGCGGGAGGAAAACCGGAAGAAGTGGATTTCCTTCGACCGGGAAAAACACAACGCCTCGGAGGTCATCACTTACATCGTGAACCACGCCCCTGTGAAGGACATCTTCCTTCACGAGCCAAGGGTGGCGGACATAGTGAAAACCATTTATGAAAAAGTATCTTAAGGCGGCCTCCAAGTCCTTCCAGAAACAAGCGGCCTACAAGGTGGAATACTTCGTGGGACTCCTGAACGGGCTGCTTTTCATTTTCATCTTCACCAGCCTGTGGAAGGCGATTTACGCGAGGTCCGCGCCTGAGACTCTAAAGGGTCCCTTTGATCTGGAGTCAATGGTCACCTACGCTGTCCTTGCCATGATAATTAAAATATCATTCAGCATGGACGATAACGCCACCAGCTTCAAGATGAGGACAGGCGCCCTCGTAATGGACCTCATCAAGCCGGTCTCTTATTATTTTTTTTATCTCGCCGAGAGCGTGGGATACTCCCTGTTTCACGTTTTTTCGCGGGGAATTCCCCTGCTGGCCTTCAGCGTCCTTGCCTTTCATGTCCGGTTCCCCACGGAGCCGTTGAATTATCTGCTGCTGGTCCTCTCCGGGACAATGGCCTATTCCATCTTTTTCAACATTAACTACATGGCCGGGCTGCTGTCTTTTTGGTTCATTGAGACCTTTTCCTTCCAGTTGATGAAGTACGGCCTCTTCACCCTTTTCGCCGGCGGGATACTCCCCGTGGATTTTTTCCCGGATTCCATAAGGCCCTTGGTGTCCCTCCTTCCCTTTCCCCATATCTTCTACACCCCTACCGCCGTATTCATGGGGCATTCTCCTCCCGGCGGGGCGCGGCTGGCCATGCTGGCGCAATTTTGCTGGGCGGCGGTCCTTTCCGTCCTTTCCTGGCTTGCCTGGAAGGCGGCCATGAAAAAGCTGGTGGTGCAGGGCGGGTGAGTGGAGGAAAACATTATGATTACAGCAGAAATTAAAGAAGCGCGTCAGCGCCTCACTGAATATTTAAGCAAGGTCCAGAAAGGGGATTTAATCAGAGAGTTTGGAAAAGAATACGGTGCAGAAGACATGTATGGGATCACCTACGAATCCTGGCATAGCGTGTTCATTAGAACGTGCATTGGACAGTGAAAAAGATGTTCGAAAGACTATTGCATCGTCAATCGGAATGTGGCACTCCTCATCAGCATAGAACTGGACGATGACATCTCTGCCCGCATCTCCTGCCCTTTGGGCAAACTGCAGAGCCGGATCAATGTTGCCTCGCCTGAAGTAATGCTTCCAATCAGATGGCAGGACCGCGAAGTCTGGCTCCTCAATGGTGGAAAGTATAGCTGAAGTACTTGTGTGCCTCTCGTAGATGCTTGTCGTACCTTCCCATGTCGCGAAATTCGGACTTGTCTTGGAATCCCGGTGTCCACCAGGGAAGCAATAAGATTGCCGGAGCGGCGTGATCTGGTAGTCCCCGTTGATCCGGAAAGAGTCGAACAGGGGTATGTGGGGTGCTCGGGACCAGGGACTTCCCATCGAGCATAGCGATCCGTCCAGCGTCTCGCATGGTCCTCGCTTTCAGTCTGGCTGTCCCGCATGTCTCACCGCAGAATTGAGCAGATCGTACCATCGTGATAGTCTCTCCGACGTTGGTGCCGAGTGGATCACATCAGGTCCTGTCTTGTCTGTCGCCACAACGTCGGGCACGAATTGTCGAGAAGGGCGAGCGAGAACTATACACGTCGTTGACCCACCCCAATACGTAGGGGTACACGCGCTCTGCAAGATGCGCACAGGTCACCCTAGTGGACCGCGCATCTTCCCAGATTTGGCCCTTGGCAAGTGGACAGTAGGCGGTGAGCATAATCCCTTTAGATCGACAGTGTTCCAACAGCAACGGTTGCTGGAAAAACGGGTGAAACTCAACCTGGTTGGTGGCGAGTGATACGGGGCAAGCCGCTATGGCTTGATCGATCTGCCGGCGATTGAAGTTGCTCACACCGGCACTGCGTGCCTTTCCTGCGTGGACCAGATCGCCAAGCGCGCATCATTTCTTCGTCGTGATGAAGAACTCACTGCGAGGTATGTCGGCCTGTGCCAAGGCTTTCCCAATCTGCATGTGGTTACCGTAGAACTCGGCAGTATCGATGCGATACCCCACATCTACCGCAAGGCGTACTACGCGTGTGGAGTGCGCGCCGCGTAGTCCCCATGTACCGAGCCCAAGCAACGGCATGGCGTCGCAAGATGGTAGTGTCGCGGTCATCATCCTATCTATCTCAGGTATCGCGTGTCCGTCTCACAGGCAGAACGTTTGAGTTCAGGGCCATCGGCCCTGCAACGAATTGTTTGGGCGCCGCCGTGCCTTTCATTATGGCTCCCAGAATTCCCTCGTGGCTTGCCATGAACGCTAAACGCCGTATGGGATATTGGAGGCCATCATCTTTCTCCGGTCAATCTTGCGCCCGTCGACAATGAATGTTCCGTCGCCGACAGCGTGAACCGTGCGCTTCTCCTTGTGTGCAGTGTCGATGTATGCGGCAACCGCCTCTAACACGACAATGTTGTGCTTCTTAACAATGTCGATGACCTTACACTCTATGTTGGCTAGGCACTCCTTTATTAAGGGCGGCCTGACAACTTTGCTCTGCACAGGCGTGAGCTTGAACTTGGCAAACTTGTCTGTGTCTGTCCCAGAGCACACCCCTATACCGACCACCTTATCCAGCATGTCAACGGTGGGAATGGCAATGACGCACTCCCTATTCTTTCGCAACGCCGCGAAAGAGTGGTTCCATTCACCCGTGGTGATGGCAAATACCGTTGCATTAAAAAGGCTGGTGGTGCAGGGGGGGATGAGTGGAAGGGCCGTTGCATTTACGGCTATTGCTTGTATCCCATAGCATAGGAATTTCCATTTTTTTCGTTTACAAATCAAACAGTTGCATATTAGCGACATCAGCAGGTGATAGTCATTGGTCAATGGTCATTTGTCATTGATAAACAGGAAGACACCTTAATGACCAGTGACCAATGACTCTTTAAAGTCCGCCCGAAAGGCGATAAGTTCTGCCCGCCGTCTTTCGTTAATTCCATAGCGCGACCTGGCCGCAACCAAAATAAATTTTTCGTGCATCAAGACGTTTGATACCCTGGTTTTCCCGTACTTCTTTAGCTGCTTCAAGGTGGCTTCATATTCGGCGTTGCACACGACAACATAATTATTTTGCTCCTGTTTTTTGTATGGGTCCACTACAATTATATCGCCCTTACTATAATTGAAGATGATAAGCTGATTGGATATCGGGGAGGGGTTTACTCCAGCTATAAGTCCTTTGAACGATTGGGGCAGCACAGAACTTGCAGTCCAGAAGACACCTTGGAGAAGATGCTACCTATAGCAAAACGGTGCGGCGTGACACGGCTGGCCGATATTACAGGGCTGGACAGAATTGGCGTTCCCGTTACTGCGGTCATTAGGCCGAACAGCCTGACACTGGCAACTGCTTCCGGCAAGGGTTTAACTAAGGCGACTGCTAAAGTATCAGGCATTATGGAGCCTATTGAGTTATATCATGCTGAGAATGTAATTCTGCCTAGCTTTCTTGAGACATATAACCGGCTACCTGGAGGAATTGCAAAAATTGAATTACCTCTACTACCTTTAAAAAAGAATTCTCTCTTTAATCCTGATTGGCCGGAATATTGCTTCGAGAGATTCCATGCAGTCAAGTCATTAAGTTTTTCCTTTGTGGTCTTTGCGCCTTTGCGTGAGGCCATATCTTTAATGGATTTACTTCGTGTGCTTCATGGTTAATTTTGGTTCCGGCTTGTCCGGTTAGGGGACCGGTTTTTCCCGCGCGTAAACCACCGCCTTGGCGTCAATATGCACCAGGGTCCAGCCCCGGGTTATCTGAAGGGCCAGATCCAAGGGCGTTCCCCTCTCCCATATCACGGTCCTGATGCAATACATGTCGAGCAATTCCTTCCATAATTTGCCCGCGCACGTTGAACAGCTCTTCATCGAGAATGATCCATGCGGTAAGGGGAATAGCGGTGAGGAAGCGGATACGGGCCGTGGAAGCGTAAGGCAACAAGAGGGCAAGAATGGCCGCCGTGGCAGCGGCGGCGCAGACGAACATCAGGCCGGACATGCCAAGCCAGCGGACCAGGACCGAAAAGCCTATCTGGCAAAGGGGGAAGTGCAAGAGCCATGGGCCGGTGGAATTGAAGGAAAAGGGGTCGCGCCTAGGCAGTTCCCCATGCGAGAGGACCCAGTCGCCGGTGGCCAGATAGAAAAACCCATCCCCTCCAATGGCGGTGTGATGGAGGGAGTATCCGAACAAGGCGAAGACGTAAAGAAAATTCAGGATTCGAGATTTCAAATTTGAGATTAAAGGATCGGAAACCCATGATAAAAATCTCTTTTAACGGTTACCGGTTCACGGTTAATAATCCGGGGCTTGGTATTATAAATCCGCGACGAGCGGAAGTACTTTCAACCACAGATTTCACCGATTGCGCGGATTTTATAAAAAATAATTTAATCTGTGCCATCTGCGGAATCTGTGGTTAAAAAAGTTTTTGTTGCGGCGAGGCCACGCCAGGTTAGCTGCCCCCTGGCAACTGCCCCCTGTGAACTTTTAGTTTTTTTTCTTTATATGCCACTGGACGGAGCGCGTAAGTTTCAGGCCGTCCAGCTTCCCCTGGTAGTCATCCACCCCGGCCTTGAGCCCTTCTAAGCGGTCCTCCTCTCCGTCCCTGGTGGTCACCATTATTATTGGAAGTCCGGGATGCGCACTCTTTATGGCGCGGGTAAGTTCATAACCGTTCATCTCAGGCATTTCCAGGTCCGTGACCACGAGGTCGATCCCTGAAAGCTTTTGCAGGGCGTCCTTTCCGTCCACGGCCAGGACCACGTCAAACCCGCTCTCCAGGAGAAACTTCTTTATGGATTCCCTGGCCACCACGGAATCGTCCGCCACCAATATCTTTCCCCTCTTTTGCGAGACCAAGGCGGCTTCCATGGCCGAGGAAGCCCTTTGCGAATTCAAATAATCGCGTGATCGCTGGAAGACAACCCCGTCAGCGATGACGAGAGTCACCCTGCCGCCCAGCACCATGCTGAAGGCAATGCCCTGGGAGCTGAAACAATCTTCAGCCTCCTGCCTGTCAATGGGCTTTATTCCCCTGAGTCCGTTGACCACCAGGCCCGTCCTTTCCGCATCTTCTCCCATGATCACCAGATACACATCGCTTTCCGGTTTGGAGGGAGGGAAGTTGGTGATGTCATAAAGGTGGACCACAGGGAGGACATTCCC
>JACRGO010000150.1 GCA_016212295.1 Nitrospinota bacterium
CGGTCCTGGATAATAGACGAGCCTTTCAGCGCCGGTCTTTTCCGGAACGATTCTTTCCTCCACGAAGGTGTTCCATTCCCCGCAGTCCGGGCATCTCCCCATCCATTTTGGAGACTGGGCGCCGCATGATCCGCACGAGAAGAAAGTTTTTGTTTTAGATGACATAAATGACTCGGACAGGAAGCATTAATATAGGTTCGGTTGAAATTTCTGTTCCAATCGGTTAAGATTGTCCTTTTTTTGTGGTCAGAATACAAGGTTGAGAGGTTTTAATCCAGTTCCATAGCGCGGCATAGCCGCAACCATGAAAAAAACAAAATTTCAAATAACAAATTTCAAATAAATTCCAAATTAAAATTACCGGAGGTCCAAAACAAGTTCATTTCCTTGTTTATTCATAGGACTTTTGGTTAGTTAGGTCTATTTGTTATTTGATAATTGAGATTTGAAATTTCATGAAAATTTGCGCGGAAAACGGCGCGGGGTTCAACCATCCACATATTTTCCTCTTTAGGGTTTGCGCTTATGGTATTTGAAGACTCCGTTGGTTTGGTGAAAGAAGAGCTTGACGCGGTAGAGGCCGCCCTTCGCAAGAATTTCATGTCCGATGTTGTGATGATCCCTGAAATCAGCCGGTATCTATCGGAGGGAGGCGGGAAGCGCATTCGTCCGCTTTTGCTTTTGACCGCTTCGAAGCTGTGCGGGTACCATAACGGGGACAGGCCCATCAACATAAGTTGCGTGGTGGAGTTCATCCATTCCGCCACCCTCCTCCATGATGACGTTGTGGATGAGGCCCATATCAGGAGAGGGAAGGCTTCCTCCAACGTCAAATGGGGAAACGAGGCCAGTGTGCTTGTCGGGGATTATTTATTTTCCAAATCCTTCCAGTTGGTGGCCCAGGACAATGATTTCAGGATTCTCGCCACCATTTCAGAGGCGTCCCGCCGTCTTATAGAGGGGGAGGTTTTGCAATTGACCCAGAGGAGGTCCATCTTCACCACCGAAAAGGAATATTTCGATATGGTGAGAAGAAAGACAGCCGCCTTGATCGCCTCTTCCTGCCAGGCAGGCGCTATCATTGGGAAGGCCCCGGAGGAAACGGAATCGGCCCTGTTCCGGTATGGAGACCAAATTGGAATGGCTTTTCAATTGATCGATGATTTATTGGATTACATATCCGAGGAAGAGAAACTTGGGAAACCTGCCCGTAACGATTTGAGGGAAGGCCATATAACCCTTCCATTGATCCGGCTCCTGGCGCGCGCCGGCGAGAAAGAGAAAAAAATGATAAAAGGGATTGTTTCCTCGGATGAGGGGATCATGGACGGAGCCGCGAAGGTTTTGGACTTGATGGAAAAGTATGCGGTAGTCGAATATACCATCGAGAAGGCAAGGGAGTTTGTGCGTGAGGGGAAAAAGGAGATCGCCGGATTGCCGCCTTCCATATATCTTGATTCCCTGTTTGCCATTGCGGATTATGTGGTTGAGAAAAGAGTCGAGTCGTGCCTGAAAGGGGCGTCTTTGTGAGCGGGCTGGAGGTAATTGATTTGAGATTTGAAATTTGAGATTTGAAATTTGAAATTTGAAATTTCGGATTTAAATCCCAAACCCGCAATTCCCGACACATGACACATGACACATGACGCCTTATGGTTGAAGCCATCCATTACGAAAGACTGGAAGGGGGGAAAATCCGTTGCGGCCTTTGTCCCCAGGAATGTGTGCTGGCCGAGGGGAAATCCGGGATTTGCCGCGGGAAAAAAAATATCGGGGGAAAACTTTTCGCGGTAAATTATGGCCTTGCCGTTTCCCTGGCTCTTGATCCCATTGAAAAAAAACCCCTGTATCATTTTTTCCCCGGGACCAGCATTCTCTCCACCGGCCCCAACGGGTGCAATTTCAGGTGCAGGTTTTGCCAGAATTGGAATATTTCCCAGGGCGTTGCGGCTGTCAGGGAAATAAGCCCCGGGGAGCTGGCCGAGGAAGCCTTAAGGCTTAAAAGCATTGGCCTGGCTTATACCTATTCCGAGCCGTTTATATGGTATGAATACGTGTTGGAAGCCTCAAGGGAGGTCCGCAAGCTAGGCATGAAAAACGTCCTGGTGACCAACGGTTTCGTGAACGAAAAACCCCTTAGGGGCCTGCTTCCATATATCGACGCCATGAATGTTGATATAAAGTCCATGGAGGACTCATTTTACAAGTCCCTTTGCTCCGGCAGGCTGGAACCGGTGTTGAGGACGGTCCGGATAGCCCACGAGGAAGGATGCCACGTGGAAATCACCAATCTGGTCATTCCCACGTTTAATGACAGTGACGGAAATTTCCATGAACTCGCGGAATGGATCGCCGGCCTGGACCCGGATATACCTCTCCACCTATCACGGTATTTTCCGCATTACAAATTGGCTGTTGCTCCAACCCCGGTGGAGACCTTGGCCAGGGGGAGGTCCATTGCAATGGAAAAATTGAATTATGTCTATGTGGGGAATGTGTCCCATGAAGAATGGGGGGACACTTTTTGTCCCAAATGCCGTAACGCGGTGATAAAAAGACATGGCTACTCGGTTGATAGAAGCAACTTCAGGGACGGGAAGTGCTGTATTTGCGGCGCCTACCTGCCCATTTTGGAAGCGCCCTGAAACCAAAAATAAAATTTTACTTGACTGTGGAATGAGGATGTAGTTTAATATATCGCCTTTTTATTTTTTTAAATTTTGGGTTTGGCCCAAGGGTGTGGATTAATAAAACTCGATAGGAAAAGGAGGTGAGTCAGGAAATTTTTTCGTAAGGTTTGTTGGTTTTGAAAGTTTAGGAAGATTATTTTTTAATCTTTTCAGGTGGGGAGGATAAAAGGTGAGGATAAAAAACATCTTGTATTTGGCTTTATTTTTTATGTTTTCGTTGTTGTGCGCGTCCCCGGGTTTCGCGGAAGAAGCGGGGGGCGGCTCAGGACTGGGGTATGGCCTGGTGTTCAGCATCGCGACTCTTTTCATAGGCGGGGTAGGGGTTTCCCAGATGAAATACAGGGATAAAACCATCCTTATCTTTTTTGCCATTATAGGCTCCGGAACATATCCCTCCGTCAATGCCTATATGGCGAATATGTCGCTGATTCCAAAGAACACGGTCACCATAACGGCTTCCCGGTACAATTTTGAAGTGCAGGGGGAGGCCAAGGTGGGGGAGCCGACCAAGGTCATGGCGGCGGCGACGGATGTGACCCATGCCGCGTTCATTAAGGAGTTGGGGGTAAACCTGGCGTGCTTGCCCGGCAAAGGAGGCACAAAGGGAAGAGACAACTTCAGGATTATTGTTCCACAGCAAGCGGGCACTTATAAGATTAAATGCGTTGAATATTGCGGCGAGCTTCACGGCAACATGAGCGTGGATATGGCTGGCGAATTTGTCGTCAAACCCTAATAATTAAGTTTTCTTGGAGGTGAGAAATGGGAGGATACGTAGAATCAGCGGTCTGGTTGGCGTACGGGCCAATGGCGCTGGTATTTTTTCTTTCGCTGGTTGCGGCTTTCTATTACAAACCAAAATGGGTGGGCGATCCCTCGGAATTCAGGGTCTGCTCCATCACTGGAATGAAAGTCCACATACCGGCAGGTTCTTTGATAAAGGCTAACTTGTGGATGGCCTTTTTGTTTTTAGCGCTCGGCGGCGTCATGGCCTTCGGGGTCGCTTTCACACGGTGGCCGGTGGTGCATCTGTTGCCGGACACCCTTTTTTACAGAGCACTGACCATGCACGGTTTGGCCATGCTTGTCTTTTGGATTGTCTGGTTTGAAGTTGCGCTGATGTATTTTACCATCACGAGCATAATAGGGGCCAGGCTGGCGGCCATAAGGACGGCTTGGATAGCGTTCGGCTTGATGCTCGGCGGGTCCCTTGTGGTAGTTTTGACGGTGTTGACCGGAAACGCGGACATCATGTTCACTTCATATCCGCCGTTGATGGCCCACCAGTGGTACTACTGGGGCATTCTTGTATTCGCGGTCGGGGCGTTCTTTGCCTGCGCCGTTTATTACGTGACAATGGCCGTTGCCTTCAGGGAAAAAGTTATTACCGGCTCATTGCCCCTGGGAGTTTATGGCATGTCCGCGGGGGTCACTATCACCCTTTTGACCCTGTTCCACGGGGCGGTTTTTTATTTTCCGACGTGGCTATGGTCCATGGGTCTGTTTCAGAACATTGACGTGGTTATTTACAGGCTTATTTTCTGGGCCTTCGGCCACTCCTCGCAGCAGATCAATGTATGCATGATGATCGCCTGCTGGTATATGGTCGGCACCCTTTCAATAGGCTCCAAGCCGCTCAATGAAAAGCTCTGCCGCACGGCTTATGTGCTGTACATTCTGTTTATATGCATCGCTTCCGAGCACCACCTCCTGGTGGATCCGGCAATCAGCCCGGCCCACAAGGCGTTCAACACCGGATATTTCATGCACATGGCGGTCCTGGCCAGCATGATTCACGCCCTGGCGGTCCCGGCTTCCTACGAAATTGCGCTCAGGAAAAAGGGGTATACCCAAGGGCTTTTTGAATGGTTGAAAAAAGCGCCGTGGTCGAATCCCGCCTTTTCCGCGTCGTGCCTCTCGATCGTTGGTTTCGGCTGGGTCGGCGGCATAACCGGCGTTACCTTCGGGACCGAGCAATTGAATATCATATCCCATAACACATGGAGGATGACCGGGCACTTCCACGGGACCGTGGTGGCCGGGACTAGCCTTGCCTTCATGTCCATGACCTACTACATGATTCCAATAGCCCTTAAAAAGGAAATCGCCTTCCCAAGCTTGGCGAAAATACAGCCGTGGCTTTTCGGCCCCGGGGTTATCCTTTTTGCCGTCACCATGATGTTCATAGGCGGGTTCGGCATTCCAAGGCGCCATTGGGATATAACCTTTTCAGAGGCGGCCTTCAGCTTCAGCTTCAACCCTATCGTTTCCGTTGGGTTCATAATCTGCGCCATCGGATGGACCATGGCAATAATCGGGGGCTTGTCCTTCGTTGTTATCGCCATAGGATCCTTGCTTAACGATAAGGAAGTCGAGTAAAAAAAATTTAATCAAGGAGGTGTAAGAAATGCCTGTAGATAAACCACCATATAATGAAAAGACGGTGCTTAGGATTTTGACCTGGGCCGTCTCGTTTTTTGTTATCGGGACCTTTATCGGCGTGATAGGCCGGATAGGGATCTCGGTTCCCGGGTTCATAGATAATATCACCTTTTACAGGATAGTGACCCACCATCCCTTAATATTGGTCGTGGGATGGGCGTCGCTGGCGGTCATGGGGATAGTGCATTATTCTATCCCCAAGATATCAGGGAAGCCGATTTACAGCGAGATCACCGGCAGCGCGACGATGTGGTTGACCATAACTTCCACTATCATGTTGATAATGGGCGTTATCCCGGGTTTGAACGGGTCCACGGCGCGTTATTCCGCGTTGCCGCCTTTGTTTCACCCCTTTTTCCCGACCATGCTGTCGCTGTGTATCGCCTTGACGGCGGTAATTTTCTACGGCGGGAATATTTTGAAGACCTTTCTGACAATCGCCGAGGGTGACAAGCCGCCGCATACCAGCGCATGGTATTTCGTCATGTCCGCTGTACTTGGGACCCTGTTTCTCGGCATGGCGGGCGTTCCGCTTCTTTTGCAGTCCCTTGCCGGACTCTTCCAGGTTGACGGACTGGATTACGTATACGCGCTTGATCCGCTGGTGAACAAGCACCTGATCTGGTGGGGTCTCCATTCCTATGTGAACCAGATGATAAACATAGGCGTTCTCGGCATGTGCTACGTGGCCATTCCCATTAACGTAAAGAAGGGGATTTACAGCGAAAAAGGGGCCACGTGGGGTCTTTTCCTTTACATCATCGTGAATAACATGGCATATTTCCACCACATGATGATGGACCCGATTCCAATGTGGCAGAAGGTAGTCGGACAGGTATCCACGTGGTTTCTTGGCTTGACCACCGCTCTCTCACTTTTCAACCTGCTGAAGACCGCTTCAGGAGGCGAAAAATGGGGTGTGGCTATGAAATTTTTGGTCGGCGGGTTGATAGGGTTCATAGTGGAAGGCTGCATAGGCATTTTCCATTCCACCCTTGTGGTCAACCTGTTTGCCCATAACACGCAGGCCATCCTCGGATACATACACGCGACTTTTTATTCCTATATCTCCATGTGCCTGCTTGGGACGATCTACACGATTATCCCTGACGTTCGAGGAGTGCCTCTTTATAGTGAGAAATTGGGAACCATTCATTTCTGGACCGCGATATTCAACATGACGGGCATGGTCGCTGTCCTGTTGTTGGCAGGCTATTCCGGCATGCCGAGAAACGTCCAGGTGGTCGAACCCTATTTTCAGCCGCACATGGCGGCGGCCACGGCCTTTGGCATAGGGTTGTGGGTGTCCACCGCTATCGGCGGTTACAACCTGATTATGTCCGCTTGGTATTGCCCTGAGAAGAGGGCGGCAAAGGAAGCGGCTCTGGCGGGGAGCGCCGCGGCGCACTAGTTGTATAACGGCATTTTTCCCGGGAAGGGGTTTTTAAAACCCTTCCCGGAAGTTTGCCTCCAGAATAAATGGCGGGTTCATTGAGTCTTGAAGGAAAAGAGCAAAAGCTTGAAAGGCTTAGGCCGTATTTCATGGCGCTGGCATTTACAATAGGCCTGGGCTCCTTCATCTATCTGGCTTTTGGAATACTTTATGGCTTCGTGAACATCTGGTTTCCCGGCGAGGTGGCGGAGATTTGCGGGTATGAATTCAATGATACGGACTACACGGGTTATATTCATGTAGTCATCGGGTTCTTCTCGCTGGGTCTTTCGCTGATAGGAGTTTGGGGAATCAGGGATTTGGTTGTTGAAAGAAAAACCGCCAAGGCGGGAATCGCTGTCTTGGCCATGCTGGCTTATTCATGCGGGGTGGCCATGATGCCGACGTCGGAATACGCCCTTCTGGTGATAGTCGGCTTGGTTTTGCTGGTTACGAATTTTTTCAGCGGTTTTATCCTCGCTTATATTATCACCGAATTTGTTTCGGAAGGCGCGGGAGCATAATGATTCAGGGGCGTTGCAGGCCTTGAGAAAATAAATTATAAACCTTTTAAAGGGGGTGGAGTAAGTTATGCAAAAAGATAATGACAAAGTCCATGTAGGGCAATGGTTTTATGACCAGATTTTTCTTCTTTTTGTTCTTTGCCAACTGATTACCCTGCTTTGCTTTGATATTTGGGGTGTTTTGGATGTAATGAGCGTAAAGTAAAAATCGAAGCAAATTTATAACAACAACAAGGAGGAGGATATTAAATGAGTCTTTATACCCCGGAAAAACACTGGTGGAAGCCGATGGACAGGGAAGAGATGATCTGGGTGACCATCGCCTTCATCTGGTGCCAATTAATAACATTCATAATGCCTTTTTCCCACGCCTATGGAAAGCACAATCCCCCGGCTGTGACCTCCAAGGCCAGCACAGCGGAATATGGCGCGAAGGTGGACAAATTCATCGCTGAAAACAAGACTGGAGAGGAAGCCGGCGTGGCAGTGGTTGAAGTAAAGCCGGAAGTGAAGGAAATCTACATAGTCGGAAGAAGCTACCAATGGGAGCCGGTCCTGAAACTCCAGCAAGGCAAGGAATACATCCTGCACCTTAGTTCAGGGGATTATGAGCATGGGATGTCCATACAACCCATGAACATGAACATCATGGCCCTTCCAGGTTATGATTACCACCTGAGAATAACTCCTGACCAGGCCGGCGAGTATTTTATCATTTGCAACGAATTCTGCGGCGCCGGACACCACATGATGACCGGAAAGATTTATGTAAGCTGAAAATAGTTTTTTTATATTTGAAAACCCGCTTTGGGCGAGAACCCAAAGCGGGTTTTTTTTTGGGGAAAAGACTTGGTTAGAGGACTATGCTTTGAACTTGGATTTCGTTATAATAACGAAACTGGAGTCTTTAAATTCCACATCCCCCTGGCCCCCTTTTCCAAGGGGGAATTAAAATAGGCCCTTATAATGTTTCAATGCGAAAAAAAAGAACAGATAGACCTCATCCACGGGGATATCCATAAAAGCGGGATACCGGAACCGTCCCTCCCGGTGCAGATACATGCCGTCTCTTATCTGATAGGGGACGATATAAAGGACCGCTCGGTCTTTCGCGATGAGTTCGAACGGATACTCACGCATATAGGAATTGATTCCGGGTACAGGAGCATCACGGGAAGGGCAGGCCAGGGCCGCAAGGACTATGGTCCACGCGTGGGCCAGTTGATCGCCACCTGGGAACTCCATTCCAGGTATTACATCTTCCAGTTCTGGTTTTTTCCAGGATCGGAAAGCAAGGATCTTGCCTTCGGCCCCATCCAGTGTCCAGCCCCCATCATGGACTTTTGCCCTTCCGGGGAAAAGCTCTCTTCACTGGACATAATCGTGTCGGACAAGTCCTTCGGCGATCCCAAATCCATCCATGAAAAGCTCGGCGGCGCCACCCTCTTCGCAAGCCGCGCCCTGGACTCAGGCATAGACATCTACACCAATTATTATCCGGATAATTATGACCGGGAGAGGTATTTGATATTCGCGGACAAGAAAAAGGGTTTGCTGGAGAACCTGGAGTTCGTGGTGGAAAGCGTGGTGCGCATTGAGAACAGTTACCACTCCATGCTTTTGCCCTTGCCGATGTTTTACGATGGATTGGAACGGGTACATAAACTGGAGCAGGGACTTGCCGGCAAGGTGGACGAGATTCAGGAAAAACTGGGCGAGGCGGACATCGCGCGGCTCAAGGCATGGCTCAAGGACCTCACCGGCAAAATGGCGGACGTGACCCACCTTTTTGAAAAACTGGGACACTTCATCTCGTCCGTCCCCGCCTATGAACAGATATATCATCAGACCATGGAGCAGTTGCAGGAGAAGAAGATACCTGGCTTGAAGCCTCTTTCCGAATTCGTGAACCGGAAGACCATGTTCATAAGCACTGACTATACCAGCTTCATGAAGCGGATTGAGAGCCTTGGCAAGGGGGTATCCGACACAATATCAATCCTGCGGACCAAGATAGACATGAACCTTGAAGAGCAGAACTTGAAGCTCCTGCACAGCATGGACAAGACCGGCAAGGTCCAGGTAAAGCTCCAGCAGACCGTGGAAGGGGTGTCTATAATCATATTGGCCTACTACATGACGTCTCTCTCAACTTACGCGTTCAAATTTCTGGAAAAAGAGGGGCTTATTCGCGACCACCTGCTTTTTACTGTTTTTTTCATCCCTGTGGCGTTCCTGTTGGGGTTTTTGGTAACCAGAAGGGCTAGGCACAAAATCATTGAAGATGATGGACAGGACTGATGTGGAAGAAGTCGAATGCCCATGAAGATTCCACTACCCCCGCCCACCTGGATTGTGGGAGAAAGGGAGAGGAGTTGGCTTTAAAACTCCTTCAAAAAGAAGGGTACAGGATCATTGAGCGGAATTTCAGGTGCCCCTTCGGGGAGATAGACGTGGTGGCGAGGGACGGAAAGACCGTGGTTTTTGTTGAAGTCAAGGCCCGCGAATCAGGGCGGCTTTCCCCTCCCTATCTGGCGGTTGGCAAGGCAAAGCGCATGAAAATAAAAAAAAGCGCCCGGTACTATTTAAATCGAAAGAGGGCGGGCCAAGTGGAATGCCGGTTTGATATAGTATCCATCACTTTCGATGATGGCCCTGCCTGTGAACTTATCCGCGGGGCCTTTTAATAAATAAAAATATGAAAAATGAACCGCGGAGACGCTGAGGCGCGGAGAAAGGATTTTTAAATTATAGAGCTTTTCTCCGCGCCTCAGCGTCTTTGCGGTGAAATATCAACGGTTGAGGTTGATTCCTCCCGGTTTTATGGTAAAAAACACATGCCCAAAGTCGCCATAGTCCACGACTGGCTTACAGGAATGAGAGGCGGCGAGAGATGCCTTGAGGTCTTTTGCGAGATCTTTCCCAAGGCCGACCTCTTTACCCTGCTTCACGTCAAAGGATCAGTCTCCAGGACAATAGAGGAAATGCGCGTCAAGACCTCCGCCCTCCAGCGCCTTCCCTTTGCGGAAAAAAAGTACAGATACTATCTCCCGCTGATGCCCCGCCTTATTGAGAAATTCGACCTGTCCACTTATGACTTGGTGCTTAGCAGCAGCCATTGCGCGGCGAAGGGGGCCCGGCCCGGCCCGAATACAAGCCACATCTGTTACTGCTATTCCCCCATGAGGTATATATGGGACCTTCACGATTCCTACTTCGGCAAGGAGGGCATGGGCGCGCTGGAGGGGCTGGCCATGTCCCTTTTTATGGGATATTTAAGGAATTGGGACAGGAGGACCGCTAAGAGCGTTGATAAATTCATCGCCATTTCCAGATTTGTGGCGGAGAGGATAAGGAACTGCTATGGGCGGGAGTCAGAGGTGGTCTATCCCCCGGTTAATACATCTTTTTATGTCCCGCGAAATGGGCCAGGAGATTATTTCCTCATGGTAACGGCTATGGCGCCTTATAAGAGGGTGGACCTGGCCGTCAGGGCGTTCAACCGTCTGAAACTTCCGTTGAAAATAATCGGGACCGGGCAAATGGCGTCGCGGTTGAGGGAGATTGCAGGTCCCAATATCGAATTTCTGGGATGGAGGAGCGACGAGGAAGTCAGGGACGCTTATGCTGGATGCCGCGCGTTTATTTTTCCCGGTGTTGAGGATTTCGGTATAACGCCGCTGGAGGCGCAAAGCTGCGGGAGGCCGGTGATAGCGCTGGGAAGGGGGGGGGCGCTGGAGACAGTGGCGCCAGTGAACCCGGAAGGAACGGCGGGCGTCCCGGCCCGGCAAGCCACCGGCGTCTTTTTTTATGAACAGGACGAGAGGGCGCTTGAGGAAGCGGTCATGGTCTTTCTGAGGATCGAAAAGGATTTTCAGCAGGACGCGATCAGGCGGAACGCCCTGAAATTCGACAGGACCGAATTCAAGAAAAGCATGGAGAAGCATTTGAAGGATTTCGTAATTTGAAAAGCCTGGAACCACGAATTAACTCGAATATTTCATAGCGCGACGTGGCCGCAACCAAAATAAATTTCGCTGTATTCAAACGTTTGATGATATTATTACGTTCAGAAATTTACCTTTTCCGCTTTAAATAAAACCGGCGTTGATGCTTCAAGAGAAATTTATTTTGGCTGCGGACACGTCGCGCTATGCGACCGGCTTAAAAATTTGCGCGGACAAGGCAAATTTCTGAACGTAATAATATAAAAACACACCTTTGGCCTTTAAAAACAATTCGTGTCCATTCGTGGTTCAAATTCCTATCAAGCTTTTCAGGAGCCCTTTTCGCTTGTCACAGGGTATTCGCCAATGCTCCGGCAATTTGCCGAGTACATGATTACCTCATCTTTCAGTCTGTTTGCCTCCCCCACCTTTTCATCTATATATTTCAACGCCTGAAAAGCCGCGAAGGCGCACCCCGAATTAAAAAACAAAAAAAGAGACAGAAATATTATCTTGGCCATTACGATGTTACCTCCTGATAAAAGTTTATGAATTAGATTCTTGGATAAGGAATGCAGGAAGCCAGGAAAAAACCGGAAAGGCAGGAAAAATATAAAAAATTTTCCTGGCTTCCTTATAAAAAATTCATGGTAAATAAGAATTTCAAATATTTTTGGTTAGAATTTGTTTATTGCGTAAGCGCATACTAAGGACGTGCATGCTTGAGGCCGAAAATAGGCAAGGGCCTGGGCGCGCGGCCGCGGATAAGGATCACGGACAACAATTTTTACTATGGATTTTTCAGGCCAGACAAAAGAGAAAAATGCTGAAGATTAAAAATGGCGAGAACGCGCGAATTTCCGTTGCAAAAATCAGTTTAACTGTATAATTGAGAGGCATAGTCAACGCTTTTTTAAAAGTGCGTTGACTATAGCTACTATTTCCGAAGTAATAATATGAGTTATTTTGATAACGTTTATACAGGCTATCACAAAGACCGGTCCCATAGCAAAAAAATTTTTTTAATAATATAAAAAGCTTGATAATTTCGGGGGGGGGGGGGGTAAAATTGCGGCATTAAAAACCAACTTCTAATTCAGTGGGGACAGCCATGAGAAAAATTCCGTTATCCGTATTTGCTGTTTTTTGTTTTCTGGTTGGCGTTGAGAGCGCTCAAGCGGGGGCAGCCAAGACGGGAACCCTTGCCGTTACAACGGTTGACGCGAACGGCGAAAATATTGACGCCCCCATAACGGTGGCGAAAGGGAAAACTACCGTGCAGGAAGGGAACGGCGACTCTCCCTGCCGGGGCGTACACGACAACTTTCGGGGAGTTGGCCGGCTATGCCGTCAGGACGCCTAAAACCGGCAAGAAAACAGTAATGGTAAAACCCCGAACCGGGCAAAGTGTTGTGGCGGTTTACTCCTCCACAGCCGACGTCTGGACCCTGGCCAAACTCCCGGACACGGGCCAGACCATAGCCCCATTTTCTCCGAGCTATAAGACTGACGGCGACTGCACGATCAATCCCCCCTCTGACACCGACTGGAGGTACTCCAATATAAGAGAACTACCTTCTCTATTAGATTTCTCAAAATCAACCGAGCCCTGGATAGACGCCGAATATTTTCCCAAGGCCCACGCCGCTCGGTACGCTTCGTCCACTTTCGACCCAGAGGACCCTTACTCCGCATACCTTGCATCGATCTTCGGTTCAGACACGAGCCAGTATATCCGCTGCGTTCGTGGTGATGGGCAGTGAGGAAAATGGAAGGCAAAGAACCGTCGGCGGTATTAACCTGAGTCCGACAAAATTTTTGACATTCTATAGTGTCTTCTAAAAAAAGTTGAGGCTCAACATGGGTTTCAGGTTGTTATCTGCCTAAACAACTCACAATTTATAATTCAGACTTGTAGAACCGCGGAATATCGAACAAGGAATAACGAATGTCGAAGGAAAACCTTCAAAATTCAGCGGTTCCTTGTTCGATATTCGTTATTCGATTCACCAAAATTTAAAATTTCAAATATCTTTTGTTAGTCTTTATTAAAGTCTCATAATAGTATTGACAGAAATAAACTCTCTCGCTCCCAGGGTCCCCCCTCACTGCCATTAAGTTAAGGAAAAAAGCCTTTGTTTTCAATTAGTTAGGCGGGCTAGATTTTATATTAACTATATGGTAATATGTGTCTATTATGCATTAATTATTAAATTTATAGTAAAAAAGGATGATATAATGGC
>JACRGO010000140.1 GCA_016212295.1 Nitrospinota bacterium
CCCGAAGGCACCTTGGAATCGGGAAGATTCAGCTCGCGGCCGCAGTTTTCGCAAGTAAGCTTCATTACATCCGCCTTTTCATCTTTTTAAATTTATCGTCCTCGTCGCCGTATTCGGCATCCAGGGCCAGATCTTCTATGTCCGTGGTCTTTTCGCCTCGCGAACTCTTGAGGACATCGATGCCCCGGCTGACAATCGCCTTCCTGGAGCAGTAATTCATGGCGGTTTCTTCCGTTACCTTGCCATCTTTATAAAGATCAAGGATGGACTGGTCGAAGGTCTGCATTCCAAATGTCCTGCTGCCCGAAATGATTTCGTAAAAAGTCTTCCCCTCGGATTCGCCGTTGAGTATGGTGTCCTTGACCCTGAGGTTCGCGCCCATGACTTCAAGGGCCGCCACGCGGCCCCCGCCGACCCTAGGAAGCAGCCTTTGGCCGACTATCCACCTTATGGTGTCCGCCAGCCGGGTCCGCACCTGCACCTCCTCGTCCTTGTCGAACATGCCAACGATCCTGTTTATGGTTTGTCCTGCGTCCACGGTGTGCAGGGTGCTCATCACCAGGTGGCCCGTCTCCGCCGCGCTCAGGCCGATTTCCACTGTCTCCCGGTCTCTCATTTCGCCGACCAGGATGACTTTAGGGGCCTGCCTCAGGGCGGCCCTCAGCCCGGACGCGAAGGAGTCGAAATCCGTGCCCAGCTCCCGCTGGTTGAAGGTGGCCTTTTTGTGGATGTGGACGAATTCCACGGGGTCTTCCAGGGTGACGACGTGGATTGATTTATTTTCATTGACTTCATTCAAAAGGGCGGCGAGCGTGGTGGACTTGCCGCTTCCAGTGGCGCCGGTGACGAGGATGAGTCCGTTAAGCTCTTTTCCCATTTTGAAAAAAACATCAGGGAGATTCAGGTGGCCGATGGTGGGGACGCTGGTGCTGAGGCGCCTCATGACTATGCTGTAGCAATTCTTTTGGGAAAAGATGTTGACCCTGAAGCGGGCCTTGCCGGCCAAATGGTATGAGGAGTCGCAAGAGCCTTCCCTGACCAGGTTTTCGCAGAGACGCCGGTCCGTGCCCATGAGATTCAAAGCGAATATTTCCGTCTGGAAAGGGGTCAGCTTTTCTATTTGAGGGGTGATAGGGACCGAGGTAAGGACCCCTGACGACTCCACCTGAAGCGGTTTGTCAACGGTAAGGTTCAGGTCTGAGACGTTCCCGAAGCTTTCCAGCATCGTGGTCAGAATGAAGTCGATCTCGGCTTTTCTCATATTAGAGTCATGTTTAATGAGTCATGAGTGGTGCGTCATGCGTAGTGCACTCATGACCCATGACTCATGACGTATTCCTGTTTTTTCCTGCCACCTGCCCCATGAACTATTACGAAAATTCATCCGGCGGCTCTTTCAGGAACTGGACGAACCTCCCCTTTTCAATGGCCTTGTCGTACGCCTCCTCCGGACTGATCCATTTCTTCTTCAGAAGTTCAAGTATGGCGTCGTCCAGTGACTGCATCCCGAACTTCTTCCCTGTTTGTATGACCGACGGGAGTTGGAAGGTCTTGGATTCCCGTATGAGGTTGGCCGTTGCCGCGGTTACCACAAGGATCTCCAGGGCGGCGCAGCGGCCCTTCTTGTCCACTCGCTTGAAAAGGTTTTGGGCCACGACCCCTTTCAATGACTCGGACAAGGTGACGCGGATTTGGGACTGCTGGTTGGACGGGAAAACGTCGATAACGCGGTCAACGGTTTTAGGCGCGCTTTGCGTGTGCAGGGTGCCGAACACCAGGTGGCCGGTTGAGGCGGCCTCAAGCGCCAGGGCTATTGTCTCCAGATCCCGCATTTCGCCGACCAGGATAATGTCAGGGTCCTCGCGAAGGGCGCCCCTCAAGGCGGCGGAAAAAGAGCGGGTATGTATTCCCACTTCGCGGTGGTTGATAAGGCATTGTTGGCTTTTGTGCACGAATTCTATGGGGTCTTCAACCGTGATGATATGCTCCTTCCTGTTTTTGTTGGCATAGTCCATCATGGCGGCCAGGGTGGTGGACTTGCCGCTTCCAGTGGGACCGGTCACCAGCACAAGCCCCTTTCGCAGCATTGCCAGTTTTTTCACCACGGGCGGCAGGCCAAGATCGTCAGCGGTCAGGATTTTGCTGGGAATTTCCCGGAACACCGCGCCGATCCCCCATTTCTGCTGGAAGAAATTGGCCCGGTAACGGGCGAGATTTGGAATTTCATAGGCGAAATCAAGGTCGCCGGTTTCCTCGAAGACCTTTACCTTGTCTTCCGGGGCTATCTCATAGAGCATGGCCTTTAGCTCGTCATTGGTCAGGGTCTTGTATTTCACCCGCTCCATGTCCCCGTTGATCCGCAGGATGGGCTGGGACCCGGTGGTCAGGTGGAGGTCGGAGGCCCCTTGTTCGTTCATCAATTTAAAGAACGCGTCGATTTTAGCCATGGCTATAGTATAGGAAAATCAAAAAAAAAAAGCCACTTAAAAGCATTGGCCATAATTCAGTGATAATATTTTTGAAAAAAACCGAGGTTGGCGTGAAAAAGAGAAAGACCCGTATTCATGGAGACAAAAGCAAGGGAACGCTGGCATCTATCCGCCCCAAAACGCCTTTTCCACCTCTTCGTTCGCAAGGAGGTTTTCGCCTGTATCCTCCATTAATATCCGGCCAAGTTTAAAGACATATCCCCTGTGGGCTATCTCAAGGGCCATACGGGCGTTCTGCTCGACCAGGAGGACGCTGGCGCCCGACCTGTTTATCTCAATCAGTTTTTCAAAGATAATGTCCACATACAAGGGAGAAAGTCCCAGGGAAGGCTCATCGGCAAGAAGGAGTTTCGGCTTTTGCATCAATGCCCTGCCTAAGGAAAGCAACTGCTGTTCACCGGTGGAAAGGACGCCGCCTTTTGCCTTATTTTTTCTTTCAGGGACGGAAGGAGGCCGAGAATCCTTTCCATTTCAGACTTCGTATCTTTTTCTTTTCTGAAAAATGCGCCCATTGCAAGGTTTTCGATAACCGTCATGGAAGGGAACAACCTCCTCCCCTCCGGCCTGAGTGAAATCCCCTCCGCTGCGCGCTGATCAGGCCGCAGGAATTTAATGCTCCTGCCCTCAAAAAAAATATCCCCTGACCCCATCTCAATAAGACCGAAAACCGCCTTGAGAGCGGTGGACTCGGGTTCCGGCGGAAAACCCATCAGGGTTGACCCCGAAAAACTTTTAAACAAAGCAAAAGAGCCTCAAACCATTGCGCATCAGGAGATTCAAGAAGGATGAGGTCGTCTTTATGAAGGATATGAATCAGGGGAATTTGGCGGTTTTTGATTTGGATTGATGGTAACATTTTAGCGTGCCCTCCCTTGTTTAATAATAGCGGTTTGATTGGCCTCTTTCGGGCGCTCCTATTTTGTAATTTAAATGCCGCTTTTGTCTGAATATCATAGCCCCCTGTAAAATAGCCATGTCTCGAATTGGCAATAGGCAGGGAAGATGAAATTTTTATAATTTTTTTACCCAATAAAAAAAAGATTATCTTGTTGATTTAAAAGACTTTTTCTTATTTATGCGTAGGCTCTGTATCTCAGGCAATTTTTTTTACTCTGATAAAAATCGCTAAATTTAGGTCATAATATTTCAGGAACGAAATTCCAGAAATATTTGGAATTTTTACTTGCTATTCCTTATCCTGAATTTTTTTATTTTGAGGAATAAAGGACTTCTTTGAAAACTCCTTTCAATCTTTTGTAGAATTAAGGTTAACTTTTAACCAGGAGGAATCTCATGAAAAAATTAGTTTCGGTCATTTTATCAGCGTCCCTTTTCATTGTCCCCTCCGTTTTCGCCCACGAGGCAAAGGTGGAAAAAAAACCGGTGACGATCCAGAACCCGCCGGACGCCATTTCCAAATACTATCCGCCAAACAGCATGAAGATGGAATTCCTTGAGATCATGCACGCCATTTCAGGTTCCTTCAAGGGGGCGTGGATCGACGCCAAGGAAGGGCAATGGGAAAACGCCTTGAAAAACGCCGAGGCCCTGGAAGCCGACTACAAGAAATCGTCGGAGATGGTGGGGAAGGAATGGCGCGAAAAATACTTTAAATTCGAGGCCGCGGCAAAATTCAAGGAAGCAGTGGCTGGAAAGAACATGGAGCAGATGAAGGTCCAGGGCAAGGAACTGGGCGGCTCATGCGGAAGATGCCATAAGGACCAATACGTCAGCGCATGGCTTAAATATTATTGGAGCGATTTCGACGAATTGAAGCTGGAGGACCCCATCACTGAAAAAAAGCTGGAGTTCGAGGACTACAAGCATGAACTCGTTAATGCGTTTTATACCCTGACGAATGACGGGAAGCAGGGGGACTCCGCCAATGCCGTGAAGGGGGGGAAGGAATTCATCCAGCGCTATAAAGGATTAAAGGCGTCCTGCATGAAGTGCCACGATGACGAGCAGGTTAAATATTTTTATGTGGGCGGCAAAGTGGAAAAGGCGCTTGAGGATTTATCCGCCACCCTAGGCAAGGAGCCTTTGAACATGGAAGAGGCGTTTAAGAGCATAGGCGTGATCGGGAAGGAAGGTTGCAAGAAGTGCCACCTCACGCACCGCTGGGCGATGATTCTGAAAGGGAACCAGGAATAGATAATTCTAAATAAAATCCAAAAATGAACCGCGGAGGCACGGAGACGCGGAGATTTTTTGCATAATATTTACAGCTTTTTGTTTTTTTCTCCGCGTCTCCGCGTTCTCCGCGGTGAAAAATTTTTCACATTTCAAAATATTTTTGGATAGGTCTTAAACCGCATAGCCATGAGGGTATTAATCGCCGGAGGTTCAGGATTCGTTGGAAGCGCCTTGATCCGGGAGCTGAAATCCGCCGGCCATCAAACGGCGATCATTGCAAGGGATCCTGAAAAATTTTCAGCGCCGAGCGTGGGATGGGACACGGAGGAATTAATCCGCGCTGTAAGTGAATATGATGCAATAGTCAACTTGGCCGGTGAACCCATTATCGGCAAGCGTTGGAATGAAAAGCAGAAGCAAAGGCTGTGGGACAGCCGTATAGGGTCCACTAAAAAACTGGTGGACGCCATGAAAGAGGCGAAAACCAGGCCGAAGGTTTTCATCAGCGCCTCGGCGGAGGGTTATTACGGTCCACGCGGAGACGAGGCCCTTGACGAAACGGATTCCGGTGGAAACGACTTTCTGGCGGGCTTGTGCAAAAAATGGGAAGAAGAGGCCCTCCGCGCGAAAAGTCTCGGCATACGGACAGCGATAATAAGGCTCGGAGTTGTTTTGGGGATGGGGGGAGGGGCGCTGTCCAAAATGGTCCCGCAATTCAAATTAGGGCTTGGGGGCCCCTTGGGGCATGGACGCCAGTACTTGAGCTGGATTCATATTTCCGACCTTGCCAGGCTCTTCCTTTTTCTTTTGGAGCGGGAGGGATTGGAGGGGGCCTTCAACGGCACCGCCCCGAATCCCGCGACAAACAGGGAGTTCTCGAAAACTCTTGGAAGGGTCCTGATGAGGCCCGCCTTGTTTCCGGTCCCTGGATTCGTCCTGAAATTGGTCCTTGGAGAAGCGGCGGACGCCATCCTCACCGGCCAGAGAGTCATGCCCAAAAGGACCCTGGAAGCGGGCTTTGAATTCCGGTTTTCGAATCTGGAAGAGGCGCTCAGGAATTTGGCATTGGCCCATGGTCCTTAAGCTATTCCAATTTGAAATCCTTAAGGAATCAATCAGCGCAATTTTCCATGCAACTCGTTGAAAAATAAATTCGAAATCCGAGTAACGAAATCCGAAACAATATCAAAATTCAAAAGTTCAAATTTTAAAACTCAGGCCCTGTGGTTTGGAGCATTGGAATTTGGGCATTCGGATTTGTTTCGCGTTTCGATATTAGGATTTTTGGGTTGCTGCTACGAAGTCACGCCATGCTCCGTTATCCCATAGCGCGGCATGGCCGCAGCCAAAATAAATTTCGACGTATTCAAACGTTCGGTGATATATTAAAAAGGATATGAAGACGCAATCGGAAGATGCCAAAATTGACCCCTTCGTTGCCGGGGTCAGGCGCGAGATTGAGCGCAGGAAGAAGGAATACCGGGCGCGGGCGCTCAAAATTTTTCCATGGATCTGCGGGCGTTGCGGGCGTGAATTTTCAGGCAAAAAACTTCGGGAACTCACGGTCCATCACAAGGACCATAACCACGAGAACAATCCGCCTGACGGCAGCAACTGGGAACTGCTGTGCATTTATTGCCATGACAATGAGCATTCGCGGAATTCTGTCGCGGAATGGTACGCAGAGCCAACGCCAGGCGGCGAGAAGGACCCGCCTTATACCTACAAACCGTTTGAGGGCCTCGACGCCTTGCTGAAGGGCAAGAAGTAATCGGGCAATAGAGCCTACGCATAAATTCGGAAACCCTCTGTTTTTATTGAATTACATAATCAGTAAAATAAGAAATTGTTCCAGTCAGCTTATTGTTTTGTATTTTTATTATTGGATAATTGGAATCGGCAGGATCGCCAAAGCAGATCCAGCCCGCATTGGGGGCATAAGCATAACCGGAAAGTAGATATGTTTGAGTTTTGTCGTCATATTCTGCTTGTACTTGGTAATCATGTTGGTTTTTGCAAAACTGCGGATTAGTCTTTTGCGCGTCTTTTTTAGTAGCGGGATTAGGAGGGGTGGTTTTTCCGTTCACACAATAAAAATTGATCCAACCAATATTGGGACTGTGCGCATACCCATGCACATTATAATAGGTAGCCGCCTCCACCGCCTGCGGCCCAAGCGCCAGACCAAGGAACAGAACCAGGCTGTAAAGAAAATAGGAGATTATTTTTTCATGGATTTTTGTTTTTTATGAGGCAGGCAACCTTTAAGGGTTGATAATCCAGCTTTATCCGTCCAATAAGTCGCCACATTGCACGGTTCAACCTTACAGGAAAGCGCGTTGGAATTTGCGAAGTATATCATTGTATTTACCAATTTTCCTCTGGACAGTATTTTCATAGAAAGCAACGCCTTGATTTTTCCATCGCCGATTTAGGAATAGGCATACGAAACAATATCAAGCAAAGATTCGGACCAGCCCTTTCCGCCGGGCAGGCGATAAACTGGGCGGTGGCAGGGAAAAACACCACCAAAGCGGGGCGTATTCCCGGAGGGTTGGGGCTCAAACTGTTGCGGGAGTTTATAATTCAAAATGAGGGACGCATTCAGATTGTATCCGACAAGGGATACTGGGAACTTTCCGGGGGAAAAATCACAACCCAAAACTTCCAGGCCCCTTTTCCCGGCACGGTAGTCAATATCGAAATCAATACAGCCGACATCAAATCCTACCGCCTTGCCGCGGAGATCAGTCCTCGATATATTTTTTAAGGAACTTTTATGAACGATCAATTAGTGATTATGCCATTTGAAATAGTGGGAAGCGGCATCTGCGTTTCCTCGGACAACGGGCAGAAGATCCATGACCAAATAACCAAAGCCTTGCGGGAAGGGAAAAAAGTAAATATCTCTTTCCTGAACATTGGAAGCGTTACTTCCGCTTTTCTCAATGCGGCCATCGGCCAGCTTTATGGCGAATTTGCCGAGGAAACCATCAAGGACTCTCTTTCCGTGTCCGGGATGGACCAAAACGATCTGGTCCTTTTGAAACGAGTGGTGGAAACGGCCAAGGAATATTTTAAGGATCCAGAGCGCTTCAAAAAGACGGTGGAAGAAATCCTGGAGGGGGAAAATGCCGGCTGACATCCGCCCAATTGACTCTTTCGAATTCAGGGATTCCGGCGAGTTTTTGGTGGACACCAATATATGGCTATATATCTTTGGTCCTCAAGCCCCGGATAATTGGGAAACAAGGATTTACTCAAAAGCGTACGCGGGCATCCTTTCCGCGAAAAGCCATGTTTATATTGACCCCTTGATCCTTTCCGAATTTATTAACCGGTATGCGCGGTTAATCTATAGAGCCTACGCATAAATTAAAAAACAACAAATCAATTTTAAAAAACCCAACAAAATCAATGAGTTAGGATTTTAGGGTCTATGGGTAAATTGAAAACCAGTAAATATAAACTTGTCAATTTTGAAGCAGTCCCATA
>JACRGO010000151.1 GCA_016212295.1 Nitrospinota bacterium
CTTGCGGTAGTGGGAAAGGTCCTCCGGCCTGATCCAACTGGCGCGGATATAATTAATGGGGTTCTTGAGCTTCTCGCGCGAGCAGCGCATGATGCAGTAATCGAGGTAAAATCCCTTGTTCTTGTGCTTGGACTGCGAGGCGTGCGAGAGCATGTTCATGTGGGTGTTGGACATCCAGCATGAGTAAAAGCAACTGTTGTTGGCAAGCAGTTGCAGATCGCATTTAACCGACTCGCGCATCCGCGACAAGAGCTTGAAGTCGCGATTGACCGCTATGTCCTCCAGGCATATACAGTCGGCCCCTTCTTCCTCCCAGAACCTGGCCTTCTGGACGGTGTTGACTGCGGCGAATACGCCTATCCTGGTCTTGAAGGAATACCCCTTCTTGATCATTTTCAAAAGAAGGGGATGGTTCAATGTGACTGAGTCAACCTTCATCCCGGCGAGCCAGTCCAGCAGGCGGCGGATGTCCTTTTGTCCGGTCCTGGTGAATTCAACGTTTTCGAGGCATGAGGCGTTCAGGAGATAATTGAATTCAATCCCGGCCTCGTGGACCAGCTTCACGTAGTCACGCAGTTTTTTCCTTCCCACGTCCGGGAGGGTAAAGGAGGCCCTGCCTCCGCCGGTGACGTCCGAGGTCATTTTCCCGTACAGCTCATACACCGGGAATTCCTTTAGAGCGGTAACGAGCTGGGGGTCAAAATTACAGGCAACGCTTAATTTCATGTTGGACTATCCTTTCCCTGGTTTTTAAGAACATGTTAGTGACTAAAGTTTAAAGTGAACTAAAGTGCCTAAAGTTGTGGTAGGTTTTTTATAGTAGAAAAATAACTTCCACAACTTTAGCTCACTTTAAACTTTAGTCACTTTAAACTTCTTAGCCCTGGCCTTCAAACAAGGAGGCCGGGATATCCGTTTCAAAAAACACCTCAACCTTCTTGGCCACCCTGAAGATGAAAACTGACGGGTCGGGAATATTAAAATCCTGCAGATAGTTCAGCCATACATTCCCGTGGAAACTGTAGCCATTCGCCCTGTATTTGACCTTGACCGGTATGGCCACGCTTTTGGTGACGCCTTTTATTGTGAGGTCGCCCACGAGTGAAAACTCGAATTCCTTTTCCTTTTCCAGCCGGACGGGAAAATCCTTGAATTCGGTTGACCGGAAAATAATGTCCGGGTTTTTGTCAGCCTCGAAACAGGTTTCATGCATCTTCTTGTCCCTTTCCTCATGGGCGGTGGTCATGTCCTTCACGGAGATAGTGATCTCGGCGGAATAGCCCTTTGGGTCCAGGCTGCGGGGAACAATCACCTTGCCATTGAATTTACGCGCGGTCCCATGCACCACGTGCAGGGTGGAGTCCAGGTGGAAGCCGATCTTTGTGTTCTCAAGCGAGAAGATATGCTCTTCCGCCTCGCCGGACCCCGCCCGGCCGAAGGCCATGGCGGCAACGAAGACCATGAATGAAATAAAAACCCGTTTTACCGAATGCTCCTTATGCTCCTTTTTCATGTTTTTTCTCCCTAAACAATTGACGATTGATGATTGACGATTTGTCTTTAGATACTTACCACTGAATATCTGATAATTTATCTCTCACTATTTAAAAAAAATATAGAACGCGGATGATGCGGATTAAGCGGATCTACGCTGATTTTTAAAAACAATTTTTTATCCGCGCAAATCCGTTTTATCCGTGTCATCCGCGTTCCATTAAAATTTCAAATATTTTTTGGCTAGCCTTCAGCCTTCAGCCTTCAGCCTTCAGCCTTTCACCCTTCACTTCCTCCCCTTTCCTGAAACAAAACAAAAGCGCGGGCAGTATCAGCAGGTTCCCGATCAGCGCCGCCAAGAAGGAAAAGGAGGAAAGAATGCCGAAGTTCCGCGTTGGAATGAATTGGGAAAAGGCGAAAACCAGAAACCCCAGGGAAAGGACCATGGAGGTGAAAATAATCGCCCCGCCGGTCTTCCGGTAGCCCAGGTAAACTGCCCCGCTTATGTCCTCCTTCCAGGAAATGGATTTCAAATGGCAAAGGAAATGCCCGGTTTCGTCCACCGCGATCCCAAGTATCACGCTGGCCACCATGACATTAGCAACGTCGAAGTCCAGCCCAAGCGTGAACATAAGACAAAAAGCGCAAAAAATCGGAAAGAGATTCGGGATGACCGCCAGGAGGCCGAGGCTTAGGTCCTTGAGCAGCAGGAAAAAACAAATCAGGATAACCAGGAAGCTGGAGCCGAAGCTTTTAAACAGGGTCTCAAGCAGATAGCTTTGCGCGCTAAGGATAAGCGGGAATTGGCCGGTAACGGCCATCTTCATTTTCCGCGAAAGAGGACTTCTGTAAAACGCCTTTTCCACTTCCAGCTTGATCTGACGGAATTCCTCGTAATCGATGGTGGGAAGCCCCAATGTTATCCTGGCCTTGGAAAATGTGGGATTGACAAAGGAGCGCAGGACCTCAGGATTTTTTTCAAGAAGGGTTTGAAAATACACTCCAACCAAAAAATCAGGGGGCGGCCTGAAGGCGCGGAATTTCAGTCCATGCAGCTCAGCCAGAAGGGACGCGACGGAATACGCCCTCCTGACTCCATTGATTTTTTCCAGATCAACGCCAAAGGCATAAATGTCATCCAGAATTTTAGCGCTCTTTAATTCGTTTTCTTCTCCCTCAATGACCATTTCGATGCTGGTTAAAGGCAGCCCGGCCTCTTCAAGGAAGGAGGTGTTTTGCCTTATGAAGCTGTCTTGCTTGAAATAGTACAGGCCGTTGGTTTGGAAATGGACGTCCTGGCAGTGGAGCAAGGCATAAGCCACTGGAACCACCGCCAACAACAGTATGGCAGCGCGCCATTTCCGGACCCCGGAAGCCATGTGTCTGAAAAAACCGTCCAGGTCGACCCTGGTGGTTGACGGCCCTTTTTTCAGCAGGACCAAAAGCAGGGCCGGGAAAACAGAGAAGAGCAGGAATAGGGATATAAAGCAGCCGATAAAAAGATAAACGCCAAGGGACTTGATGGGTCCCAACGGACTCAAGGCAAAAGAGCCGAAACCCACGGCTGTGGTGAAATTAGCGAATAGGCATGGGGCGAATTTTTCCCGCATGGTCTGAAGCAGTCCTTCCTCAAGCCGGCCTTCGGCCATCGGATGGGACGCCAGATGCTCAAGCAGGTGTATGGCGGCGGCAAGAGTGATGATGTACAGGATCACCGGCGTGATGGAATTCACTATATTAAGATCGCTTCCCATGTACCCGATAAAACCCATCATGAAAATTTCCGTGAAAAGGATCAGGATCATTGGAGCAGCGACCAAGCGTATGTCGCGGAAAAGGTAAAAAAGGACCGCCACGGATATGATGAAAAGAAGCGGGAAGAATACCGCCACCGCCTCCTCGGGGGTCTCGCTGAGAAAGTGGTTCAACACGGGCTGCCCCGCGATTTTCACCGACTTCATGTCAACTCCGCATTGGACAAGGACCTTTTCCGCGTCGTGAAAGATATCTCCTCTTTGGGCGGATGAGGCGGCCTTGATCTTCAAGGCAAAGGCCAGGTAATTTTTGTCCAAGGACAGAAAGCCGCCCTTCTTTTCAAAGGGGTTGCCCTCCACCATCTCCTTCATCTTTTGGACGTCCAGCCGGCCCTCGGTTGCTGTCACGATTTCCGCGTATTTTTCAAGAGGATTGTACACCCCCTCAACGCCCTGGATTTGTTTCAGCCTTTTGCTGATCTCTCCATATAATGGGGAATCAAGGGTCTTCTCAATAGGGGCCTGGATCAGGACGAACAGATACTCGTCGCTCCCGAATTCCCGCTTGAACTGATCGTAGACCTCCTTGGCGGGGTCCCCGTCCGCGAAAAAAATTTCAGTGGAACTGTCCAGCCTTATCCTCATTGAGAAGAAAAGGGCGGGCAGGGCCAGGAGGAAGACACACGCCAGTATTTTGTAGTGATGGTCGAGAATGGTTTTCATAGTCTTTAAAATCTATGCCTTGAGCGGAACTGGTCTCCCTGGAACCATCCCCTTATGTATTCAAAATTATTGAGCATGACCTTCAAGGACCCCTTTTCCCTGTTCCTTATTAGATTATTGTCGACAAACCATCCTGGACGGAAAAACATTTTCATGTTCTCCCAATTCATGGCCCTGTTCAGTTGCTTGTTTGTCATGTGCCTGGTCCTGACGTTGCACATAAAGCCGTTGTAGCGGCTCAGACCGTTTTTGTTTGTCACAAGCCCCATTTCCAGAAGCTCTTCCCGCAGCTTCGTGCTTGGATACGGGGTCAGGCACTGCACTACCGCCAAGTCTATCCTGAGTTTTTTCGCCTCCTTGAACACGTTCCGCACGTCTTCCCTGGTGTCGTCCGGGTTCCCCACTATGAAGCCGCCCAGTATGGCGATGCCGCGGCTCTTCAGGAGATCAACGGCCTGGACGGTCTTTTCCCTTATATCGCCCTTCTTCAGAAACTGGAGGTTCTTTTTGTGAACGGACTCTATGCCGAGGAACACCAGCTTGAAATTGGCCGCGGCCATCTTGTCGACCAGTTCCGGGTCCTGCGCGATGCCAAGCACCGAGGCCTGCACGAAGTACTCCATGGAGTTGAGTCCCTTTTCCACTATGGCCTCGCAAATGGCCTTGAACCGTGGAACGTCCTGGGTGATGTTGTCGTCAACCATTAGCACGGTCTCCACCTTGCCGGACTTAACCCGCTCCAGGTCCCGTATGACCCTGTCTATTGAATAGGGACGAAAACTCCTTCCGTACATATTGGCTATGGAGCAAAAACTGCATTGAAAGGAGCAGCCACGGGAGGTCTCGATTGCGTCCATCTTCTTGCTCAGGTAAGTAAAATTCTTGAGCAGCCTTGGGGAACGGTCCGGCAGTGGAAGAGTCGAAAGGTCCATCAACTCTCCGGGCGGATTGTGCGCGAACTTCCCGTTTTCCTTATATGAAAGTCCGGGGATGCCGGAAAACGAGGCCCCCCTTTCCAAGGCATCGGCCAGCATGGGGAAGGCCCTTTCTCCCTCGCCCCTGATTATAAAATCGAATGCCGGGTCCCGCTCTTCGGCCAGGGTCTTCCACTGGGTGGTGGCGTGGTAGCCGCCAAGGGCGATTTTTATCCCAGGATCAAATTGCCGGATAAGGGACATGGCCTTTTTGGCGGTCGGGTATTGAAAACTCATGCTGCTTACGCCTGCCAGGTCCGGCGTGAACTCACGAAGACAATCGCTTAAGCAAGCTCCAACGCCCTTGTGCGCCAGCACCAGGTCCAGGATTTTCACCTCATGGCCTTTCAGGTTGGCTGCAATGGAGCACAGACCCAGGTTGGGGATCTTGACCATCCTGAAGAAATTGTTCGCCGCGTCCGGCATGGCAATAAGAAGTATTTTCATGGGCATACTTTAGGCGCTTTTAATTTGGCAGCGGACAGAGGCCGCGCCGCGCCGTCAATTTTTAAATAAAGATGTATTGGAAAATAAGGAAAGAATGGGTTACAAGGACTCAACAGGCTGAAGTGTGCATTAAAAGCGTAAATTCCCGGCGGTAATAATATTGATTATATTATCAATAATTTTGGGGGCCTTTTTCAACTCCCTACCGTTTCAGCAAAAAAATGAAGAAAAAGGGAGGATAACGGGACCCCCGCTATCCTCCCATATTGGACGCCTGGACGTTGAAATTCCTAATCGTTGTCCTCTTTTATGGTCCTTCCGTGCAGGGCCTGCACCGGCCTGAAGTTGTCCTTGTGAACAGCTTGCAATTGCTTAATTTGCTTACTCGACATCTGAATGGGTTCCACCATGACCAGCCACTTGACCCCCTCGGTGCAGGGAGGCGTGGTAAGGGACCCGTCATACCTGTAGGTTTTCTTGCCGTGGGGCAGAAGCGACGTCATATCCGTGTTGAATGGGATGCTTGTTTCATCGCCGGAATTCTTGATTTTAGAGAGCTTGCCCCACATCTTCGAGTATTTTGAATTGGTGTCGCCGTTCTCGATAAGGACCCCCACCACAGCGAGATTGCCGCTGGAATCCTTGTGGACGAAATGGGCCTCGGCGTCGTATTGCTTGCCGTTCACGGTATGCTCGCTTGGGCTGTGGAAATGGTACTGGAGCAGGGTGTAGGTTGTGCCATCCACCACTATGGTCCGGGTGGGGTCCATTTGAACAGCGTGCCCATTATTTATGATGCCCAGGTTCGGGTCATAGTTAAAGGTGATATCGGTCAGGCTCTCGGCCGTGGCGCCGGTGATGTCGATTGGCGATTGGCTAGTCCCGGAATCGCAGGCTTTGTAGGCTGTATCAAGGCCGCCCCAATGCGCGGGGCCGTGGTCGCCTTCATAGGTCCAGTGGGCGGTCTCGGCCGCTGACAGCTCATGTCCAACGACCCCGTAAAAAGCGCAAAAACCCAGGAAAAACGCCAAAAACGAAAAATTCCTTATTTTGCTTCTCATGGATTACTGTCTCCCTTTAAATTTTTGTGGTCCTGGTAAAAGAAAAATCCATCCTTTGAATAAAGTATCTTCTCCCCCCTTTCCTGAATGATATAAGGAGAAGAATGATAATTTATTTTTTACATTTGAGTCAACAGACATTAATTTGCGTTTTCCGCTCAAATTTTTCAACCGTTTATTGGAATTTTTTTAAAAGCTATTCATTATTCAAGGTGTGTGGACTCATTTGAGTTTCTTTTTCCCAGTGCTTCTCGAATCCAGGAAGGGTTGCGTCTCATATCCAAAACAGCAATTACTCTCGCGGTGTCCACGTCTGTTTCGTAATAAATGGCAAAAGGAAATCTCTTTGACAGCATTCGACGTAAACTGAATTGTTTGACATGGATTCCGGCATAAAGTTTTAAGGATTCGAGGTCGGAAATCAAACTATCGAAAAAATAATCACCTATGCCTGGCTCTTTATGCTCATAAAAAAGCCGCCCTTCATATAGGTCCATTGCAACTTCTTTTAAGGCAAGGACCTTCCTTATCTTCATCAGAGCGAGTCCTTCCTTAAGTCCTCAATGGCAATGAATTCAGCTTCACCATTTTCAATTTTCCTTTTTCTATACTCAAGAATTTTTCCATGCCATGCCGGTGACTTTATTTCCTGCTCTTCATGGCCTAATGCATTCCATAGTTCTTCCATCGCCTGTAAACGCTCAATTGTGGACATCTTCTTGATCTCGGCAGTAGTCATAATCCCTCCTAATTACTTTATTCAATTCCGCTTAATAATATTGTACCCAAAATTTAAGGTGTAAAATAATTTCCTTCTTTTACATGAGGATGAAAATCCGATTAATGTTTTGTCCGAGAATGAGATTGGTGATTAGGCCGCCTTGAATCGTGAGTTAACTTTAGTTTAGCTTCAATATTTATTTGCTTGAATTCTCCGGCTCGATTTTTTAAAAGATTTAATTTTAAACCATTGCAAAATTTAGGTTCAGTCAAAACATTTTTTTAAAACTATTTTTTATTCTATGTTGGATGTTCAAGTTAACAATTTAGTTATTTTATGAGTTTCCTCAATCAGATCAGAAACATTTTGTTCTGTAGGTTCTCTATCTTTCTTATGTGGGCACAAATTCCGTATTGTACCCAAATATTCAAGTTTTGCACGCTGAGTGTTATCAATAATTTTCGCCTTGTAGAGTTCCTCCTGAATGCAAAGCCGATGACAAATACAACATCAGCTTTGGCCAGTCTTTGGTTTAGACGTCCATGAAGCGACACAAACGGCTCAATCTCTGGGACGCCTTTGAATCCCGGGTAAAGAATTGCCATCTTGTCTGGGTCATCTGGAACTGTGCTCGATCCAGAGCGGCTGCATCTTCCTTGTGCATCTCGATGCCAATCTAATGAGCCGTGTACTTTGAGAAATTATACATAATTAGAGTGCCACCCTATCTCTCTCAATGTCTCTAATGTAGATAAAATCCATTCTATGTCGTCACTATATGCCTTCCCCAAGTAACCCATTACTTGATTGGTAATTGGGCGCATGCCGGACTTAACGTCGTCAATAAATCCTGTGGACGCAGGAAGACCAAGAGGAACAGAAGCGCCGGCTCCAGTGAAGACAAGGACCTTCTCAATTGTAGGCACGGATAGCTCTCCCAAATGGAAGTTATTAGGCAGTAAAAAATACTAACACAAAGCCTTGGGCTGCTCAATGCCCAGTAAATACTCGCTTCTTATCAATGGCCAATGACTATTCTATGCTATCAGCAATACGCAACTGCTTGATTCATAAGCGACAAAAATGGAAACATCTGCACTATACCACTAATAGACATACTTCCTTATCAAACCGCCGGCGAAGATCTCCTTCTGGCGCTCGATTCTGTGTGCGGCCTTGTTTATCCTGTAAACCCCTCCGCTGTAGAGCCTGTGAAAATCCTCGTCCCCCAGCGGACTGCAATTCACCTTTTGCGAAAAATAGGTGTAATGGCCGTAATGGTATTTATCCGGATCAAACCCCTCCTTCACCGCCATGTCAAACAACGGCGTGCCGGGATGCGGCCTCACCTGGAACACCCTGGGAAAATCCAGCAGGGACCTCTCGGCGAAATCCATGGTGTCCAGCATCTCCTCCCTTGTTTCCGTGGGGAACCCTATCATGAAGAACCCGAAGGTGATGATCCCCAGTTCAGAGGCTATCTGGACGTTCTCCACCAGCTTCGGGATGTTGAGGTTTTTTTGCAGTAACTTTTGCAGACGCCTGGAGGTGGTCTCCACCGCGAAGGTCATGGAGTAGCACCCGGCGTCCTTCAACGCCTCTATGGTTTCGCGGTCCAGGATGTCCCCTCTAACGCCGTTGGGAAAGGAGATGCTTAAGTCCCATCCACGCTCAACTATCTTGCCGCAGAGTTCCAGGACCCGCTCACGGTGCAGATTGAATATATCGTCTATGATCTGAATCTCGCGAATTCCGTACCGTCCATATAGGATTTCAAGCTCTTCGAGGATGTTACCGATTGACCGCAGCCTGATCTGTTTTCCATAAAGGTTGTGGCAATAGATGCAATGATAGGGACAGCCCCGCGATGTGAACATTGGGAAATACCGCTCGCTCCTCAGGAACGGAGCGTTGAAGTTAAAGGAGCAGGCATAGTCGTCGATATTCACCAGGTCCCAATCCGGGAAGGGAAGACCGTCCAACTCGTCCGGCCTTTTCCCCTCGCCGGTAAAAACGGGACGCCCGTCGCCGTTCCTGGACATGAAGCCTTTCACCTTGGACGCGTCTCCGCCGCCGGACAAGGCGTCGAGCAGTTCAACAAAGGTATACTCCGCCTCGTTCACGGCCACGAAGTCTATGTCCTTCTTTTCTGCTGCGTGTTTAGGGTCGGATGAGGCACAGGGTCCGCCCAGGACCACCGGACACGCCTTATTGTAATCCTTCACCATCGCGGCGATTTCAAGAATCCTGTGCTCCTCACAGGTGAGTCCGCTTATTCCCGTGAAGTCCGGCGCGAATGAGTTTATCATGCCTTGCAGTTCGGCTATCTTTCCCGTCTCCACCCCCACGTCCAGGAGCTTGACGTCGTATTGATGGCCGCCCCATTTCTTCAGGCAGGAGCTTAGATACATAAGCCCAAGGGGAGGCATGATGGCGTCCTGGTTCTGGGCCACGGTATGCCCCTTGGCGCCGGGAACAGTGCTTCTTATCAACAATACCTTCCTGGGTTTCATTCCGACCCTCCGGCGACCGGGGTCAAGATAAAGACCTCGTCGCCTTCGCGCACCTTGGTCTCCATTTGCTGGTTAAAAAGAATATCGTTTCCGTTCACGTAGATCTTATAGAAGGACTTAAGATTTCCCTCCAGATCATAAAGATGCTCCTTGAGGTCCGGGAAGCTCCTGTTCAGGGAGTCCATCACCTCGCCCACCGTGTTTCCATCCAGTTTTATCAGGTCCACGCCCCCGATAAGCCTTGCTATCAAAGGGGGAACCAAAAGATTTACCGCCATTAAGGTCCTCCAAGATTAAATTCAATGTTAAAAAGGAAAAACAAAAGCCCAAATGACAAATAGCAAATTACAAATAAATTACAAATTACAATTACTGAATGTCCAAAACAACTCCACTTCCTTGTTTGTCATTTATAATTTTGGTTATTGAGATTTATTTGTTATTTAACAATTGAGATTTGGAACTTAATAGCGGGCATGGCCGCGCTGTGTTAATTATTTTCTATAAACCATTCGCAGAAGCCGCGAACCCGCCGGCAGGCTAAGCAGAGGGCCTAATACCACAACCAGGGGATAAAGTCCCCTTGGTATGAAAAGAAAATTGAAAAGAGCGCGGAAGGCGCCCAAAAAATCCGGCCTCTCCAGCGCGAATCGGGCCGCTGAAATCCTTGTGAGTCCCCAGGTGTTTCTTGCTATTGGACTCTCCGGGAAGTGGAGTTCAATCTCCACGCGGACCGGGACCTGGAATTGAAACCTTTTCATCCCGCTTGCGCGCTCAACGGCCTTGCGGCTTTTTTCAAAGAGGTCCTTTCTTTCCCTCATAATGGTCTCGTCCCGCTTCGCCACGGTCTCAAAATCCCCAAGGCGCTTGGAGCAAGGGACCAGCTCCGCCCAGGGGAGCGTCCCGGCTATTGACTCCAGGAGGACCGGGTCTCCGCTGACCAAACCCACCGGCGTTTCGAGTCCTTCGCCTATTACCGCTGCCATGATCTCCGCCTCTGAGACAATCCTTCCATTCACGCTGATGGATTTAACATGGTGATGAAGGATATGCGGATAAAAGGCGCCGGGAGAGTCAACGGACGCATGGTGCGCGATCAAAAAAGCCATTGAGTATTTTGCCTTTTTCCCTATGGCCGGGAGCGGACGAAAACGAACGCCTCCAATAACCTCAACGGACCGGGGGAGCATGTCCCGCGCGACATTGGCTCCAAATCCGTGATAATCCCTCACTGTGGCCTTCCGCAATCCAGCCCGGCTTGCGCCATCAATAGCGGAACGGATATCCTCTGACAGGCAAGTCCTGCCCCACCGTTTCCATTCCGGCGCTCCTGGGGTAAACTGTTCTTGTTTATAAATGCCGCAGGCGCCCTCCATGTCAGCGAGAATGTAAAGGCTCATAGACGCCCTTTTGGGCTATGATTTTTTTTTACCACTAAGACACAAAGAAACACAAAGGCTGACAAAGGATATTTTAAATTTCAGATTAAGGATTATAGATTTAAAAAAATAAAAACTCGAGTGATGCTCCTCACCCATGTAACCGTTCATGAGGTGCCATGAAAAAAGGCTTCACGCTGAATTACAGGGAAAACCACATCCCCCTTCGTCCCCCTTTGGTAGATGTAAAAAGTAGCTGCGTTTTTCTCCGGTTTTTCATGGCAAATCTGTGAATGGTTACCGATTCATTTTATTACAGGCCCCGGTTAAATCCAAAATCATTCCATGAAAATACTGGTTATTCGTAATGGGGGAATAGGCGACACATTATTATTGGTTCCCCTGCTCCAAGCCATAAAGCAGGAATTCACCCCTTTGGAATTGGCGGCAATGGGAAGGGAGGACGTCCTGGCCATCCTTGCCAGGGAAAGGATCATAGACAAATTCATCCCCTTCGAGCAGGACGGGATTTGGAAGCTGTATGGAGAAATAGAGGCCCTGCCGCAACAACTCTCAAACCTCCTTTCTTCCTTTGATATGATATTTTCCCTGATAGTGGACAAGGACGGCTGTTTTGAGGGAAACCTGAAAAAGAGCGGATGCGGAAAAGTCTTGACTGCCCCGCCCCTGCCTCCGGAAAATTGGACCGGACATGCCTCTGGTTATTACGCAGAGGCGTTCAGTCTCGCGCCTTTCCCATCACTGGACCAGGTGAGGCCCTTTGAAATACGGGAGGAAGACCGCGCCGTCGCCGGCCATTTTTCAAGAGCTCACTGCGTTGATTTCACCAGGGACAACGCAGTGGCCATTCATCCAGGAAGCGGATCTAAAAATAAAAACTGGCCAATGGAAAATTTTCGCGAAGCCGCCGGGCTATTGGCGGAAAGAGGAAATAAAGTCTTATGGATCGCGAGCCCGGCTGAAGAAGAGCGCGGCGTACCCATGCGGCAGGAAATGAAAAACATCATCAGGGTCCAACTCCCCCTTGGCCGCTTGGGTTCCCTGCTCAAATTTTGCTCCGCGTACATAGGGAACGACTCAGGGATCAGCCACCTGGCCGGGCTGGCCGGGATTCCCAGCGTTGTGATTTTCGGTCCAACATCGCCGGATTCATGGGCGCCACTAGGACCCAAGGCCAGGCCGCTCTGGAAACGCCTGGAATGCCAGCCATGCGCGCCGGAGACGCGTCAAAGATGCGAGGGACGCGAATGTTTGTCGCTGATTTCCGTGGACGAGGCCGTGTCCGGACTTATTGGTTTTGATGAAAGATAAGGGGGTAGTTTAAAAAAAAACGCTGTATTATAATAGTAAATCCTGATAAAAAATATTTGAAATTTATATGGAACGCTGATGACACGGATTAAACGGATTTGCGCGGATAAAGAAATTATTTTTTTTGTAAGGTTTTAGATGTTTGAAAAAAATTTTTTTTGACACGTTGATTTTTTATGATCTTTGCTTTTAATCATAATTGATATTTTTTTCAAATCCGCGTAGATCCGTTTTATCCGCGTCATCCGCGTTCTATCTCTCTTTTAAACCGGAGGCATTAATGTCCAAGAAAATAACAACGAGATCGGAAAATTATTCCGATTGGTATATCGACATAGTGACCAGGGCGCAGTTGGCGGATTACGCCCCGGTCAAGGGCTGCATGGTCATACGGCCCAACGGATACGAGATCTGGGAAAAAATGCAATCCGTGCTGGACAAAATGTTCAAGGACACCGGCCACCGCAACGCCTATTTCCCGCTCCTGATCCCGGAGTCCTTCCTTCAAAAGGAGGCGGAGCACGTGGAGGGGTTCGCGCCGGAATGCGCGGTGGTGACCCACGGCGGCGGAAAAAAATTGGCTGAGAATCTGATGCTCCGGCCCACCTCGGAAACCATCATCTGGCACATGTACTCGAAGTGGATAACCTCATACAGGGACCTCCCCCTTCTAATTAACCAGTGGTGCAACGTGCTGCGGTGGGAGATGCGGACTCGGCTTTTTCTGCGCACCACGGAATTTTTGTGGCAGGAGGGGCACACCGCCCACGCCGCAAAGGAGGACGCGGAAGAAGAGACCCTTAAAATGCTGAATGTGTACAAGACTTTCGCCGAGGAATACATGGCCATGCCTGTAACGGCCGGACTCAAAACGGAATCTGAAAAATTTCCAGGCGCGGTCAACACCTACACCATAGAGGCCATGATGCAGGACAAGAAGGCCCTGCAGGCCGGGACCTCTCATTTCCTCGGACAAAATTTCGCAAAGGCCTTTGATGTGACGTTCCAGGACGAGGCGGGGGAGAGGCGGCACGTGTGGGCCTCCAGTTGGGGGGTGAGCACCAGGTTGATCGGCGCTCTGATCATGTGCCACAGTGATGACCAGGGGTTGGTCCTGCCTCCGAAACTGGCCGCGCGGCAGGTGGTCATAATCCCGATATGGAAAGGGGACGACGAGGCTTCGCGCGTCATCGAGTGCGCACACAAGATCAAGGAGGAGCTTTCGGTAAAATTCAGCGTCCATGTGGACGACCGGCGTCAATACAAGCCGGGCTGGAAATTCAACGAATGGGAACTGCTCGGCATACCCTTGAGGATAGAGATAGGGCCGCGCGACCTCGAAAGCGGCAACGTCGTCCTTTCAAGAAGGGACAAGAAGGAAAAATCCACGGTCCCAATGAAGTCCGTTTCGGATGAGACGGCGAGACTGCTCGAAACCATCCAGAAGGACCTCTTTCAAAGGGCCAGGGATTTTCGCGAGGCCAACACCTTTTTGGCGGATGATTTCCAGGGATTCAAGGAAAGGATCGAGGAGAACGGGTTTTATCGCATCCACTGGTGCGGACAGGGCAAGTGCGAGGAAAGAATAAAAGAAGAGACAAAGGCAACTATCCGCTGCATCCCCTTGGACGCGGTCGAGGAAAGCGGAAAGTGCATCGTGTGCGGGGCGGCCTCTCCCAGGAGGGTACTGGCAGGGAGGGCCTATTGAGCATGGACAGGAAACACGATCGGTATTCCATAGGGTCAACCGCTGAATTCATGTTCGATGGAAACTACTACCAGGGCATAGTGTCCAATAGCAGCATGGGCGGGACCTTGTTGGAATTGAGCGTCGAGGCCCCGTTGGGAATTTTCGTGGGTTCCGCCGTTGATATCCGCCTGTTCGATATATTTTCCGACCTGAGTTATGTCTATCCCTCCAAGGTAGCGAGAAAAGCCGGCAGGGAATTGGCCGTGGAATTTCTCCAACCCCTAACCGGCGTCCAGGAAAAATTCCTGGAAAGGTGGCTGGGCTGGCAGCCGTAGCGCGGCGCGGCTTCGCCGCAACCAAAACTGAAAGATAACCACAAAGGACACAAAAAATTCACAAAGAACACGGAGAAAAAACTTTGTGATCTTTGTGCCTGGTAAAAAGACTTTGCTAAAAAAACAAAGTTATATACATTATGTAGTACGGATTATCGCGGATAAAATTTCTTTTAATCCGTTTAAAAAGGAAAAAACTTGTTTTACGAGCAGGTATTCAGGACATTAAATGTAAAAAAGGTAAAATATCTTATAGTTGGAGGCATTGCCGTTAATCTGCATGGTTTTCCAAGAGCCACCGGTGATTTAGATATAATGATGGATTTAAATGACGATAAAAGCCTTAAAGGATTTGTTTGCGCTGTCAAGGCATTGGGCTTTAAGCCAAAGATACCCGTTGAGGTTGAGGATTTTGCCGATGCGGTAAAAAGAAAATCGTGGATAGAAGAAAAACACATGAAGGTCTTTTCCGTATATAATCCTTCGCGGGAGATTGAACATATTGATGTTCTGGTGGAAAATCCTATTGATTTTACCATTGCATATAAATCAAGAAAGGTTATTGATGTGGGAGATTTTGAAGTGCCCGTTATTTCAATAGATGGCCTTATAGAACTGAAGAAAATCGCCGGAAGAAAAAGGGATGAAATAGACATTGCCGCCTTAAAGGAAATAAAAAGGATGAAAAAAAGATGAAAAAGAAAGATGAACTGGTTAACCTGGAAGACATAAAAGCCTACATGCGTATGCCCGCGAAAGACAAGCTTTGCTGGCTGGAAGACATGGAAAAATTTCTCCGGAAAATAACGCCCGTTGAAAACAGGGAAATATGGGAAAAATTAAAAACCAAGGGATTTTGAAATAAAGGGAACTATTAAAGTCATGAAAAAAATTTTTAAATGTAAATGCTCCGTAGCTCTCCTCTTTTTTGTCCTTGCCTTCCCGGCTTTCGCCGCGGAAAACCCTTCCACCGACGTCCCCAAGGAGGCGCATGCCGATTTTACCGCGAAAATTAATTCAGTGCTGAGCCGCGCTTGTCTTAAAAGCGACAGCCTGGGGATCTATATCGTTTCCTTAAAGGACGAAAACACCAATTTCACCTTGAACGGCGATAAGCTGTTTGTCCCGGCTTCAAACGTCAAACTGATCACATCAGCCGCGGCCTTGAAATATTTCGGATCGAATTACCGTTTTACTACCAATCTTTACAAGGACGGCGTGGAAAAGGGAAATATCCTGGAAGGAAACCTTTACCTCAAGGGTTTCGGCGACCCCCTTTTGGTTTCCGAGGAGATGTGGTTGATGGCAAAGGACCTGAAAAACGCGGGCATTCAAAGAATCACGGGTGATTTTTTTGTGGATGACTCCTATTTCGATGAAGCGCGCATAGGGAACGGCTGGGGAAAGAATCCTGGCGCCCAGGCATACAACGCCAGGGTGGGGGCCACTTCCCTGAACTTCAACACCATCACGGTCTATGTTTCGCCTGGGGACCAACCGGGAAGTCCGCCAAAGGTCATCACTGACCCGGAAACCGAATATATCAAGATCGATAATACCGCGGAAACGGTACAGCCTGGGAAGGGAAAGATGCTGATCGTCAACAGGGTGCCCGGCGAGAATTTCGATACCATAACAGTGAGGGGTAAAATAAGCACAAGGGCCGAGCGGCAAAGATTTTACCTGAATATTTCCTATCCGCAGTTTTTCACTGCCAAGGCGTTCAGGGAGTCCCTGAAGGAGAGGGGAATACAGATTGACGGGGAGACGCGGTTCGGGACCACCCCGGAGAACGCCTCGCTATTGGTCGAGCATAAGTCAAAACCCCTGTCATTCATCGTCCGGGGCCTTAACAAGTACAGCAACAACTTCACGGCGGAGCAGTTATTGAAGACAATGGGGGCGGTCGCGGAAGGACCTCCAGGCACTTTCCAGAAGGGACTGAACCAGGTCTCCAATTATCTCGAAGGGCTTGGAATCCCGAGAGGCAACTACGTGCTGGAGGACGGATCAGGCTTGTCGCGCCTGAATCGCGTCACTCCCAAGCAACTCGTCACTGTCCTGAAGGACGCTTATTCTGACTTCAAGATGAGGCCGGAGTACCTGGCCTCGTTGAGCATAATGGGCGTGGACGGGTCCGTGGAGAAACGGTTCAAGGGCGACGAGGAAATTTATTACAGGACGAGGGTCAAGACCGGGACCCTTAACGGGGCCAGCGCCCTTTCGGGTTATGTGTCTGCTAAAAACGAGGAGGAGTTCGCCTTTTCCATTTTGGTGAATTATAAAAACGGCTGTTACGGGACCGCCCATGAGGTCCAGGACAACATCGTAAAGGAAATCGCGAAGTGGACGCGTTGACGCTTATGGTCTCACGCAAAGACACTCTGTGTTTGCGCGGCATTGAGTCATCAGTGCAATGTCCTGAATTCCGCTTGGGAAAATGCTTTATACCCTGATCGGCATGATCATAAAGGGCGTTCCCTCATGGTAAAACCGGCGTTGAAGCGCGAAGGTGACATAGTTATGCAGCCATTTGTTGATAAAGGTCTCTTCCGGAAACACCAACTGCCCTCCGAAAAAAACCACGCTTGAAAATCTTTCCTTTATTTTCGGCGCGAGATCTATTACTTCCCGGATTACGTCGTTTCCGATCGCCGTAAACGCTTCCGAGTAATATCCTTGCCGCTTCATATACTCCACGTAGCGCTGGACCTCGCTGTTCGTGTTGGCGTGCAGCCGGCTTATTTCCTCCGATCCCTTGAATATCCCCGCGTCGACCACCCCTATTTGGACAAAGACATAATTTTTGAATATGCCGCCGAACATCCGGACCACGCCCATAAGCGTGTGAATGCCTATGCCGTTGAAGCCATTCACCAGAATAACGGCGGTTTTGGAATGAGGCCCATATTCCGGCGCCTTCCCTGAAGCCGGCTGGTCCATCTCCAGCGAAACAGAGGCGACAAGCATATCAAGCCTTTGCAGGATTTTCCCGGTCCGCGTGTAATGCCTTTTTATCAGGAGAACAGCGGCAATCAGCGAGCCGGTGACAAGGATCGTGACCCATCCCCCTTCATGAAATTTCAACGACGCCACGGAGGCGAGGATAAAAAGCGTCAGCGTGAAACCGACCCCGTTGACCGCGAGGCGTCTTTTCCAATGCTTCTCCCTGTATCGGGCATTCCACCAGAGCCTTATCATTCCCAATTGGGAGAGGGCAAACGTGGCAAAGACGTTAATGCTGTAAAGAACCACCAGCAGCCGCACATCGCCGTGAGAGACGAGGACCGTGGCAAAGGCGGCCGCTCCCATCAGCAGAATGCCGTTCTGGGTCACCAGGCGATTGCTGAGCATGGCGAATTTGGAAGGGAACCATTGGTCCAACGCCATGGAGGCAAGCACGCGGGGTCCGTCCAAAAAACCTGTCTGGGCCGCAATTAACAGCAACGCCGCCTCTGAGAAAAGCGCCACCCATACGAAGATATGCCCCGCCCGCCAGGGCCAATCCGCCGTCATCCGCTCAAAATAAACGGCGTTCAGGGTCTTGCTCATGTCCGGCGTGGGCGCCACATGATAGAGAATGTAGCCCAGCATCAAACCCACCACGGTAATTGACAGGGACACGGACATATATGTCATCGTCTTCCTGGCCGTCTCGATTTTAGGCTCCCTGAGTATCGGGAGTCCGTTGCTCACGGCCTCAATGCCGGTAAAAGTCCCTCCGCCCATGCTGTAGGCCCTCATGATCAACATGAACAGGCCGAACATGCCCAGGTCCGAATACGCTGACTTGAATCCCGTCGCGGTTTCCGACACCACCCTCGGAAAATCCACGGCGTGAACAATCAGCGTGTATCCGAAGGCGAAGGCGTGTGTCAGGATAAAGGCAAGAAATACCGGGACCAGAGGCATGACCGATTCCCTTATGCCCCGCATGTTAGCCATGACGAGGAGAACGACCCCCGCCAAGGAGCAGATCATCTTGTATTTCAACCAGGGGGACGGCAGGAAGCTGAAAAGGGCGTCCATGCCGCTTGATACTGACAGGCTGATGGTCAGGACATAGTCAACCAACAAAGCGCATCCGGAGAACATCCCGGCGGTGGGGCTCAGGAGCTTGGAGGCCACGACGTATCCGCCCCCGCCAGTCGGGAACGCCTCGATAATCTGCCTGTAGCTTGCGCTGATAATAAAAATCGTGGCTATTGTGGCAATGGCCACTATCAAGGCCAGGGACGGATGAAGAGTCAACTCCCTGAACGCCTCCTCCGGCCCGTAACAGGAGGACGAAAGCCCGTCCGTTCCAAGCCCTATCCACGCAAAGAACGCCATCAAGGAAAGTTTATGAAAGATGGCCGGGTCATTCAGGTCCCTGTCTTCGCCTATAAGCGCCTGTTTTATCTTTTTAAACAATGCGTATGGCATAAGTGGGATTTTTGAAGAGTCGAATGCCTGAAACCGTTGATCAGGTTCCGTGAGGAAATGGGACAAAAAAGTAAAACTTGAGTTGAGCGATATATTCTATTCAGCCGCTGCCGCGTTCCGGTTTTTCCGGCGGTGCATGGCGACGTAGACCGCCGCCAGTATGGCGCTGAAAATGACCACTCCTATCACGGCCTGGTGTGAATAGCGCATGATAAGTTCCTGGTTCTCGCCTATGAAGTAGCCTATCCAGGCCAGGATTGACACCCAAATGGCGGCGCCGAACAGGGTGTAGAGGGTGAATTTGACATGGTTCATATTGGCAAGGCCGGCTGGGAGAGAAATCAAGTGCCTGGCCACCGGCAGCAGCCGCCCGATGAAGGTGGATATCTCGCCGTGCTGGAAAAAGAACCGCTCAACGCGGTTGAAATGCTCCTCGGTGATCCTGACGTAACGCCCGTATTTGATCACCAGCGGCCTGCCCAGCCAGCGGGCCGCGAAGTAATTGGCGTAGGCGCCCACAAGGCTCCCTGACGCTCCGCAAAATATCGCCATGCCCATGTTCATTTTGCCCTGCTGGACCAGATATCCGGCGGGCGGCATCACCAACTCGCTTGGCACGGGGAATACGGAACTTTCCAGGGCCATCAGCAGGAAGATCCCGAGGTAGCCCATTGAGCCTATGGTGTTGACCAGCCAGTTGATGAGTTCGTGCATTCTTGCTCCTTATCCAAAAATAGCGGTTCATTTTTGAAAAATTTATAATTCGTGAATAAATGACTTGAGAAATGTTAACAGAATTGTGTTTTAAAATCAAAAACCTAAAAAATCCGCTTTTTTACCGCGGCTTCAGCGCGCTTTAAACTTTGGCCTCTTCAAACTTGACAACATTGGCGGGGTATAATAACATTAAAACCTAAACTTTTGGCCTTGATTTACCCGTTTAATATCCGATAAATCCATTGCTTTTTTGAACAACCAGGCCCTTCTTTTTCCCAGATGAAAAAAAATAATTCCAGGATTCCAGGCCAGGCAACGGACCTGATCGGGAACACACCCATGATCCGGCTCAAGCATCCCGGCGGCGCTGGCGCCGCCGCTGTCTTCGCCAAGCTGGAATGCTATAATCCAGGGGGAAGCATAAAGGACCGCATAGCTCTGAGCATGGTGGAGGCCGCTGAGCAAAGCGGAAAGCTGAAGGAAGGGGCCACTATTATCGAGCCCACCAGCGGAAATACCGGCATCGGACTGGCCCTGGTGGGGGCGATCAAGGGCTATCGGGTGATCCTGGTGATGACCGAAAGCATGAATGAAGAGCGGCGCATGTTCCTTAAAAATTTCGGCGCTGAAACCGTCCTCAGCAGGGCGGAACTGGGCATGCAGGGCTCGGTTGATCTGGCCGAGGAAATGGCGGCCCAGAACCCTGATTATTTCATGCCTCAGCAGTTCAACAATCCGGCTAATCCGGAAATCCACCGGCGGACCACCGCCCTGGAAATTCTGGAGACAATGGGCGAGGTCCCCATCCACGCCTTTGTGGCCGGGGTGGGAACAGGCGGGACCTTGACCGGAATCGGGGAAGTGCTGAAGGAGAAATACCCTGATATCCGCGTTGTGGCCGTGGAGCCCGAGGCCTCGCCGGTCCTGTCAGGCGGCCTGCCGGGCGGACACAAAATCCAGGGCATAGGCGCCGGGTTTGTTCCTAAAATTCTCAACCGGGAAATCATTGACGAAGTGATTACCGTTTCCGACGACCAGGCGTACCGCGCCTCCATAAGGTTGGCCAAGGAGCAGGGCCTCACCATGGGCATCTCATCAGGGGCGGCTTATTCCGCCTCGGAGGCCCTGGCCAGGCGGCTTGGACCAGATAAAAACATTGTGACTATCTTCCCGGACGGCGGCGAAAGATACGTCTATTACCAAAAGTACTTTAATTAGGAAGAAATATGAGTTTTGTAAAAGGCCTTCAGTGCAGGGAATGCAAAAGGGAATATCCCAAAGACCCGGTCCACGTATGCGAGTTCTGCTTCGGTCCCTTGGAGGTTAATTATGACTACGAGGGAATACAAAAGGTCCTCACCAGGAAAAAAATTGAAAGCCGACCACCTAACATGTGGCGGTATAAGGAATTGCTGCCCATTGACGAGGACCCTATAGTCGGCCTGTACGTCGGGTGGACGCCCCTTATCAAGGTCAAGAACCTTGCCAAGGCGTTAGGCATGAACAACCTTTATATAAAGAACGACGCGGTGAACCATCCGACCCTGTCCTTCAAGGACCGCGTGGTGTGCGTGGCCGTGTCCAAGGCCAGGGAGTTCGGTTACGACACAGTGGGCTGCGCCTCAACCGGAAACCTGGCCAATTCCGTGGCCGCCCATGCCGCTGAAGCCGGGATGAAAAGCTATATCTTCATTCCGGCTGACCTTGAGCGTGGCAAGGTGCTGGGGACCTTGATCTACGGCACAAACCTTGTGGGGGTGCATGGGAATTACGACGAGGTAAACCGCCTGTGCAGCGAGATCGGGGCCAAGTACCACTGGGCCTTCGTGAACATAAACATACGCCCTTATTACGGGGACGGGTCCAAGTCGTTCGGATACGAGATCGTGGAACAATTGGGCTGGCGCACGCCCGATAACGTGGTGGTGCCGGTGGCCGGAAGCTCCCTCATCACCAAGATACACAAGTCGTTCAAGGAGTTCAAGGACCTGGGCCTGATAGAGAAGGCCGATTGCAAAATCTTCGCGGCCCAGGCGACCGGCTGCGCCCCCGTGACCACAGCCATAAAAAACCGCACTGACGTGATAAGGCCCGTGAAACCGAACACCATCGCGAAATCCATCGCCATCGGGAACCCGGCGGACGGATATTACGGCGTGAAGACGGTATCGGAAACAGGCGGATGGGGCGAGGACGTCACGGACGATGAAATCATTGACGGCATGAAGCTCCTGGCCCAGACCGAAGGGGTTTTCACCGAGACCGCCGGAGGGGTCACCGTCGCCGTTACCCGCAAACTGATTCAGCAAGGGCGAATCAAGCCGGACGAGTTGACCGTTATTTCCATAACAGGGAACGGACTAAAGACGCGCGAGGCCATTGAAAAGAGCGTCGGCGAGGCCGGGATCATCGAGCCCACCCTGGCCGCCTTTGAAGCATTCTTTTCCAATTTAAAAAACCATTAGATCTTTTGGAGGTATGACCCATGCCAGTGATTGTACGCATCCCTTCCCCCTTGCTGAAGCTTACCAAAAACCAAGGAGAGGTTTCCGCCGAGGGGAACAACGTCAAGGAGGTTTTCAATAACCTTGACTCGCAGTTTCCAGGACTCAAGGAGCGGCTTTATGACGAAAGCGGCAACTTGAGGAGGTTCGTCAACGTTTATGTTAACGACGAGGACATCCGTTTCAAGGATGGAGAAGCCACCGCGTTGAAGAACGGCGACGAGGTCTCCATTATCCCGGCAATAGCAGGGGGGAAGTAAATCAGTTGCCGGTTTCCGGTTGACGGTTTTCGGTTTTTACAGATCCAGTTTAAAGTGACTAAAGTGTCAAGTGAGCTAAAACTGCGGTATAAAAGCAAATTTTTTATTCAGCCCCAGAGTAGGTTCAGTTGCCAACTCAAGGCTGCCTATATAACCCCGCTGGGGTAAACGGCCTTATGTCCTGAAGGGGCTTAATATGACAGCCAGGGTTGCGGAGCTACCCTGGGGGGGGGGCTAAGTCAAACAATTACAATACCCTGAAAGGGTTATATAAAAAAACTTTGAAAGTTTATAATCCTTTGAAATTGAATTTAATTTTTACCCATATTAATATCCTTATTTAGATCCTTCCAGTAACTTCAATAAGTTCTCCTATTACATTCAGACCGGTAACTTGGGCTGAAATTCCTTGGCTGTCAAAATGTTTTTTGTGCCACTGAAATCAAACAATAGAGCCTACGCATAAATTAAAAATCGGCAAATCTATTTTTTAAAATACAATAAAAACAATGAGTTAGATTTTTGGCATAGAATAATCGCGGAATTTAATTTGTAAAATTCTTTCAAAAAATCCAAAAAATGCACATAAAATATGCATCTGAGGCATAAAGCTATGTTGAAATTTACAAATTTCAAATAGTCTCCGCATAAATTAAACTCTTTAAAAACAAA
>JACRGO010000143.1 GCA_016212295.1 Nitrospinota bacterium
ACATGAGATTGCGTTCTTCTTTGGTCACGCGTGTGTAAGCCATGTCGTTCTCCTTGTGTTGTGGCACAATACGAAGAACGTAGCTTACCTCGCGTGGCTTTTTCTATCTACAAGTGTTGCAATAGCCGGTAGCGCGCGGGTCTCAATAACAAAAATTATAAAGAACAAACAAGGAAAAGGAATTGTTTCGGACATTCGGGAATTGTAGTTTGTTATTTATTTGTAATTTGTTATTTGTCATTTGGGGTTTTATTTAAATAAGTAATTCATGAAAGGAAAAGCCTATGCCAATGGAAGAAAAAAGCCCGCCAGCGGGAAAGCCGGATAAGGAGAAAACCACGAAGACAAAAAATGAAAAACCGCCTCTGTCGCGCCATGAGGTGGAGTCGCTTAAGAGGTCCATAGAAAAGCACATAGTCTACAGCATCGCCAAGGACGCAGTCGGGGCCAACAAGTACGATTTTTATAACGCCGTGGCTTACGCCATCCGGGACCTCCTCATAGAAAGATGGCTCAAGACCCAAAGCGCCTATTACCACATGAAGGCCAAGCGCGTCTATTATCTCTCAATGGAATTCCTCATCGGACGCACCTTCGGGAACAGTCTCATCAATATGGGACTGTACGACACCTGCCACCAGGCCCTGCACGAGCTGGGCTATGACCTGGAGGAGATCCGGGAGGTGGAGTGGGACGCGGGACTCGGCAACGGGGGCCTTGGGCGGCTGGCGGCTTGCTTCCTTGATTCCCTGGCCACCATGGAGCTTCCATCCTACGGCTACGGCATCCATTACGAATACGGAATCTTCTATCAAAGGATAGTTGACGGCGGCCAAGTGGAAATCCCGGACAACTGGCTCCGTTACGGAAACCCCTGGGAATTCGTCAGGCCGGAGCACATCTTCCCCGTGAAATTTTACGGCAGCGTGAACCAGAGGCGCGACGAGGAAGGCGTGATAAGAAGCGAGTGGGTGGACGCCGAGGAACTCATGGCAGTTGCGTGCGACACCCCGATACCGGGATACGACAACAACCACGTCATCAACATGAGGCTCTGGGCCGCCCGCGCGACGCGGGAATTCGACCTGAAGTACTTTAACGAGGGCGACTACATCCGCGCCATGGAAAGCAAGATGGTGTCGGAGTCCATCTCCAAGGTCCTCTATCCCAGCGACCACCTGGCCGAGGGCAGGGAACTGCGGCTTAAACAGCAATACTTCCTGGTCTCGGCCACGCTCCAGGACATTATCCGGCGCTACGAGAAGCATGAAAAGGAGTTCGACAATTTTCCGGACAAGGTGGCGGTGCAGTTGAACGACACGCATCCGGCCCTGGCCATAGCCGAATTCATGCGGGTCCTTGTGGACAAGAAGTCCGTTGACTGGGACAAGGCATGGGGCATCACGGTCAGGACCTTTGGATACACGAACCACACGCTCCTCCCGGAGGCCCTTGAAAAGTGGTCGGTTTCCCTTTTTGAGCGCGTCCTGCCGCGGCACCTGCAGATCATCTATGAGATCAACCATCGCTTTCTGCAGGAGGTGGCGAGGAGGTTCCCAGGGGACCTCGACAGACTCGGCAGGATGTCCCTTATCGAGGAGGGCGGGGAAAAGAAGGTTCGCATGGCCCACCTGGCCATAGTGGGATCACACTCGGTTAACGGCGTGTCGGAGCTGCACAGCAACCTGCTCAAGACCCAGTTATTCAAGGATTTTGACGAGCTCTTCCCTGGCAGGTTCAACAACAAGACCAACGGCATAACCCCGCGCCGGTGGCTGAAGAAGTGCAATCAGGGGCTGGCGGGCCTGATCACCAGGGAAATAGGGGACGGATGGGCCAAGGACCTGTATCAATTGAAGAGACTGGTCCCGCTGGCGGAGGACAAGGCGTTTCGCGCTGAATGGAGGGCGGTGAAGCAGGCGAACAAGGTGCGCCTCGCGGCCTACATAAAGTGGAAAAACCGGTTGGAAGTCGATATCGACTCCATGTTCGATTCCCAGGTGAAACGCATGCATGAATACAAGCGCCAGCTCCTCAACCTCTTGCATGCAGTGACGATGTACAACAGGATCAGGAAAAATCCGGGAGGGGATTTCACCCCAAGGGCGGTAATCTTCGGCGGAAAGGCCGCCCCGGCGTACTGGATCGCCAAGCTTATCATCAAGCTCATCAATTCAGTGGCCGACGTCGTGAACAACAACAAGGACGTGGGGGGCCGCCTTAAGGTGGTCTTCCTCCACAATTACAAGGTGTCGCTGGCCGAGAAGATCATGCCCGCCACCGACCTTTCGGAACAGATTTCGACCGCCGGCAAGGAGGCGTCCGGCACAGGGAACATGAAATTCGCCCTGAACGGGGCGCTGACCATCGGGACCCTGGACGGGGCCAATATCGAGATCATGGAGGAAGTTGGAAAGGAAAACATCTTCATCTTCGGACTGAACGCGGTGGAGGTGGCTGATCTGAAGGGCAGGGGCTACAATCCCTGGGATTATTACAACAGGAACGCGGAACTGAAGGAGGTCCTGGACATGATAGGCGGCGGTTATTTCTCCCCCTTTCAGCACGACCTGTTCAGGCCCATCGTGGCGTCCCTCCTGGAGCACGGCGACCCGTACCTGCTTCTGGCCGATTACCAGGCTTATGTGGAATGCCAGGACCGCGTGTCAGCGGCCTTTAAGGACCATGAAAGCTGGACGCGCATGTCCATTCTGAACACCGCGAACATGGGAAAATTTTCCAGCGACAACACAATAAGGGAATACGCCGAGAAGATTTGGGGGGTCCACCCGGTGCATGTGGAGTAATGGTTCAGTTATTTTTCCAGAACAGCGGACTATTGCGGCCATGCGGAATAAAACGTTTTTCTCGCTCCCAGGGTCCTCCCTGGGAGCGCCAATTATAGAGGCTAATTGTACGAGTCAGAGCCTCGTGGTCCGGCATTCCCAGGCAGGGCCTCACTGCCATTAAGTTAAGAAAATTTTTGAAAAATATTCTGAAAAAAAGCCCGAAGGGCTGACTTAATATAGCCCAGGGCAACGCCCTGGGATCAGGAACATAAAGCATTCCAGCCCTGAAAGGGCGATTTAAAAGGATACGCCATCTCTAAATCAGCCTTTCAGGCTTGAAAAAGGCAGTCCCCTTAACTTAATGGCAGTGAGGCAAAACCTGGGAACGAAAGACATGAAGGCTATGTCGCTACTATTATGAGGCTGTTAATAAACGAACTATTGCCATGCGGAACAAGACGTTAAAAGCCTTCCTTCTTTCGCCACCGCTCATTTTTTTAATGCTTGCTGGATGCGGCGGGGAGCAATCCATTTACCCAATGCTTGGCGAGTTACTCCGAATATTTGGGCAACCTCAACCTGAGTTTTTCCTCCCATAACAGCCTTGACAGCTTTAATTCGTATAGCTTCCTGGGTTTTAGGAGAAAGGGAGCGGCCATGTCGCGCTAAGCATTCATCTTCATGGAAAAAATCCACAAATTTTCTTTTCCCCGCGGCCTGATTTTTCCCGCCGTCGCGGTCCTGGCGTCCTGGCTGGTTTATCTCCCCGCCGCTGGAGTTTTTTTCTGCTGGGACGATTTGGATCTTCTCCATGACTCAGCGGCCATTGCGGATTTCCCCTCCTTGATGTCGTGGCTTGTTGTGCCTAACAACGAGCACTGCCTGCCCTTATTGAAGCTCCTGGATTTTTTGCTTTTCAAGCTGTTTGGCCCGGACCCCTTGCCTTTCCATGTAGTTATTGCCTTGGTCCACGCTGCCACTATCTTCGGATTATACACGTTGTGCAACCTTCTTTTCCAAATACCCGTCCTTTCCAGTTGCGCGTGTCTGCTCTTCGGGATGTCGGCCATATACGCTGAATGCGTTGTCTGGATTTCAGGATCGCACATCCTCTTCTGCCTGTGCTTCATGGCGTGGACGCTTAACTCCATTTATTTCGGCATGGCCGCGAAGTCGAGGGCCTGGAAGACCGCCGGATTTTTTTTCGCGCTGGGCGCGGTATGGTCCTTTTCCATCGGCCTGACCCTTTTTCTTTGGATGCCGTGGTTTTACCTTTTAGTTAAAAAGAACATGGGGCCTGGCGCAGGAGATAATGTTTCCGTTTCCGCGGTCATCCCCCATCTTTCCGGCGCGGCCCTGGCCGCCTTGCTTTATGTATACAACAGGATGGCGGTATTCAGTCCTTCCCATTACAAATACATGGGAGGCCATAACGCTCTGGACGCCATGAACGCCGCCTCCGGGGCTGTTTATACTTACAGGGCTTTTTTTGAAAGGCTCCTTCCAGGCATATCCTTTGCCCCTGTTTCAGTCCTGCTGATTCTGGCTGCCGGGACGGGTTTATATTATTACCGCCGGGAGTTATCAATGGAAGCCATCCTCTTTTTTATTGCGTGGATATTCATATTCTTCATGGTCCCTTTCACCTTCAGGGCCGCCTGGGGGGACGACATCTTGTTCTGGGGGCGGTATTATGTGTTCCCCGCCTTTGGACTTTCAGTCCTTTACGCGGCTGTGGCCAGGGAATGGTTTGAAAATAAGCTCCGGCCGCCTTCGCGTTCAGTAACGGGCCTGCTTGTAGTTGTACTGCTCCTCTTTTCCGTCCACGGAATAACCGCCCGTTCCCTTGTAGTCGAAAGGCTGCCTGACACCGCCGCGTTGGAAGCTGTGTCCAGGGAAATGCGCGGGCTGTTTGAGAATTTCTTCAGGGAGAGGGAGGGCCTTGCGGGGAAACTCCAGGTCGCGGACAAAGGGGTGAAAGTAAACGTGTATCCAACCATTAAGGGAATCAGCTTTTACGCGGCCTTTTTGCTGCCTGATAAAATCAATAAACGGTTGAGTTGGGGACCTGATTCGTCACCGGAGTTTCTTTCCTATTTGGAGTCCAACTCAGGGAAGTACCCTATTTTAGCTGATTTTTGGAAGGCAGGGAGCAGGGAGTAGCGGATAGCGATTAGCGGATAGGGATTAGCGTATAGGGATTAGCGATTAGCGAATAGGGCGGAACTAATTTCAGATTCGCGATTTCAGATTTCAGATTTGTTGCAGGCTTTTTCTTTTTATGTCTTCCAATCTGAAATCTGAAATCTGAAATATTTTTTGATAACGTACCTTACCCGAACAGAAACTCAATATCCTCCCGGCCTATCTTTTTGAACAAAGACCCTTCTCCTGAAATTATGGACCCCACCAATTCCTTCTTTTTTTCCTGCAAGGCCATGATCTTCTCCTCCACTGTGTCCTTGGTTATCAACCGGTAGGTGAAGACCTTTTGGGTCTGGCCGATGCGGTGCGCCCGGTCCGTGGCCTGGGCCTCAACCGCCGGGTTCCACCAGGGATCGAAGATGAACACATAACTAGCTGCGGTGAGGTTAAGTCCATGCCCGCCTGCCCTGAGGCTTATGAGAAAGAGCTTGCAATCCTTGTTCTCCTGGAATTTTTTGACCTCTTCCTTTCTCTTGATGGTGCGGCCGTCCAGATAGGCGTAAGGGATTTTTTTCCCCTTTACAGCCGGTTTGATCAGGTCCAGCATGGTGACAAACTGCGAAAAGACAAGGGCCTTATGCCCTTCCTCCACCGCCTCGCCCACCATCTCCATCAAGGTCTCCAGCTTGGCGGACTTGGCCTTGGAGGCGGGCTTCACCAGCGCCGGATGGCAGGCGGTCTGCCTGAGCCTTAGCAGCCCTTCCAGTATCGTCATCCGGCTTTTATTGATCCCCCTGGAATCCACGTGGCCCAGGACTTTTATTCTGTAGAAATCACGTATCTCGTTATAAAGTTTTCGTTGGGGCGGCGACATCTCGCAATGGATGATCTGCTCTGACTTCGGGGGGAGCTCGGTCAGGACGTCCTCTTTTTTCCGCCGGAGTATGAATGGATGGACAAGGCGCCTCAGTTTCTCAAGGTCTTCGGCGTCCACCTCCTTCTTGCCGCCGTAGCGGGAGTCGAAATATTCCTTCCGCCAGAGCAGACCAGGATTCAGGAAGGATTTAAGGGACCATAATTCCCCAAGATGGTTTTCCACCGGCGTCCCGCTGAGGGCGAGCCGGTGCGCGGCCTTCAGGGCGCGGACGGCCTTGGCGGTGATTGTCTCCGTGTTCTTCATGGCCTGGGCCTCGTCCAGGGCCGCGTAAAAAAAATCCATCTCCCTGAACGCGTCGATGTCCCGCCGGAGGACCCCGTAGGTGGTGAGAATCACCTTGCCTGCCAAAGGCCCGTCCAATAGCCCCTTACGGTTGAGTCCGGTATAGTTCACGACGTCCAGCGAGGGGGCGAATTTGTTTATCTCATCCATCCAGTTAAAGATCAGGGAGGTGGGCGCCACCACCAGGGAAGGCTTTTCCTGCTCCATCACGCCCGTGTGCAGGAACAGGGCCAGGACCTGCACGGTCTTTCCCAGCCCCATGTCGTCCGCCAGTATCCCTCCGAAACCAAAGTCCCTTAAAAAGGCCAGCCATGACAGGCCGGCCTTTTGGTAGTCCCTGAGCGTTCCCTTGAACCGCGCGGGCGGGTTGATCTCCTCAATCCCTGAAAAACCGGCCAGCTTCTTGAAAAAGTCCTTTGAGAGAACGTCGAACTTCGCCGGAAAATATTCGTCATCGGAGAGGCCCTGGATGGCGCCTGCGTGGGCCTTGTGGAAGCGCAATGTCCCGTCGCCTTTTTGTTTTTGTCCGAGTTCCAGCAGCCACTGGTTTTTCTTCAGCCACTCTTCCGGGAGCAGGCCGCTTTCTCCGTTGGAAAGACGCACGAACCTTTCGCCTTTTTGCAAGGCGTCCAGGAGGTCAAGGACGGAAACGCTGGCGTCGCCGAAGGAGGCATTGCCTTCGAGGTCGAACCAGTCGATCCCGGAAGAGACGGAAAGCTTGAAGCTGGACATGGACTGGATTTTTTTTCTGTCCTGGGCCAGGACTTCAAACCCTTTTTCCATCAGCAGGCGGATGTTTTCCATCAGCCCTTCCCGCGCCAAAATCCACTCCTGGCCGGAAGGGTCAAAGGCAACGCCCGGGAGGGAATTAACCGCCTCCACCGCCTGTTTTTCCAGTTCCGGATTTCTGAGAAACCGGCGTCTTTTCTTGAAATCAGTTATGGCCTCTCCGGCTTGGAAGGCATTCGCCGACATTTTATCTTCGTCCTGGCCAGGGGAATATTCAAACTCCAGCGAGCCTTTTATTTTCTGGCCCAGGAACTCCAATTGGAAAACCGGTAGAGGGGCTTGGACAGGAATAGTTTCCCTCCAGAAATTATCCGGCCATGAGAAATCAGGGATGTTTCCTCCAGCCTCGCCCATGGATTCGTAAAAAAGGTCCACTTCCCCGGCGGGAATGGCGACCTGCTCTTTTTTTTCCCGGAAGAAGGTAATCCAGGCAAAAGCAGACTGTCCCTCCGCCTTGCTGAATGTCCCTTTGTGAAAAAAGAACATTGGGTCTCCGCTGAAAATGACGCTTGGTTCCTCTATAGGGATGGACTCTTCTCCGCGTTTAAAAACAGGCCGCATGGCCAGGCTCCCGGCCTCCTCCTGGATATTTATAACGAACCGCCATGGACCTTCCTTGTCTATTTTCAAAGGCCATTGTTCATCATGGTTCCGCCCTGATACCGTTGTGTGGCCATACTCCTCAAGGAGGGGAAGAAGGGCGCCGGCGGTCTGGAGAGGAATACGGTGCTTCATTTCGCCGTAATAGGAATACGTATTCCGGGCCAGCAGCAAGGAAAAAATCTGCTGTTCCAGGCCGGTCCCGTGCTCCAGAAATTTTCTGGCGGCGTAAGAGCTTTCCTGCCTGCCCGGGGAGCCGTCTTTTTTCCGGTACCATAGCTCCACTTCCAGTACTAGCTTTTGGGCTTGCTGGGACTCCTGGGTCTTGATGGCAAAGGAGCAGATGGGACAGATGGGAAGGGGAGGCGCCGCGTCCTGAAAAAGAGTTTGGGAACGAACGACCTTGCTGATTAAGTCGCGCCAGGAGGGCTGCGGGAGTCGCGGAAGCGGACTTTTTATTTTGGGCGCTTCCTTCTTTTTTTTTGGCGGAAATAAGGCGTTAAAAGCAAAATAATCCTCGGCCTCGTCAAAATCCTCGACCCCGCTATAACTTATATCGGCCTTGTCTATGTTGACTCCAGGCCGGTAGCCGATGCGGTCGAGTTCCAGAAGGACGGCCCAAAGATGCTTGCACGGTTCCAGAAACCCGTCCATGTACGGGCAATCGCAATGCATCTCCACCTCCTCGGGTGATAAAAAGATGGAGACCTCGTATTCCTCGGAGCCGAAAACGGACGCCTCCACGCTGTCGGGTCCAGTTTTTTCAATCCTTGCCCTCCGCCCATTGAAATAGTTGCGGCCCCGGTTTTGGATGGTTCCGCTGAAATGGCTTTTAAATCTTTCCGCTAAGGTCATTGCTATACAAGGATATAAAAAATAATTTAGCAGGGGTTAGACAGGATATTTTGTTCTAAGCTTGCATGACAGAAAGGAAATCCGTAGAAAGTTGGAAATCAGGCGGGCGGCGGGTGATAATTTGGCGGACATTAAGGCGCTACTTGAACTTCAAGCTGTCCAGGTCTCCGAACTCGTCTTCCGTGTCTTCCGGCCTAAAGTCCTCCGAGGGCCCATCAAAATTATCATTCCGCAGGGTCGGCAATTTTATTTCCTCCTCCTGTTCTTCCTCCTCATCTGAGCATTTCTCTTCCCTAAGGGAAAACGCGGAAACAACATCTTTCAGGTCGTCCGCCAAAACGGAGAGATCAAGGGCAAGGGACGCCAGTTGATTCATGGAAGCGGATTGCTCCTCCGTGGCCGCGGCGGTCTCTTCAGTGGCCGCGGCGTTGTCCTGGGCCAAGTCAGCCACTTCCTCTATGGCTTGCACCATTTTCTCGGTTTCCCTGGCCTGGACTCCAGTAACGGAGGATATATCCTGGACCTCTTTCGCGGTCGCCATGACCCCTTCCGATATCCTGCCCAGGGAGCCTACGATGGTTTGCAAGACCCCGCGGCCGTCCTTGAGTCCGCTGGAAACGGCCCCGAAGGAATCCAGAATGGTGTGGTGCTCCTCCTGTATATCTTCCACTATGGCCTTGATTTTGTTCGCGAATTCCCTTGTAGTTTCGGCGAGCTTCCGGACCTCGTCCGCCACCACCGCGAACCCGGCGCCGTATTCGCCCGCCCTGGCTGCTTCAATGGCGGCATTCAGGGCAAGGAGATTGGTCTGCTGGGAAATTTCAGTAATCATGTCCACGGTTTTGTTGATTTCAGCGGTCTTTTTCACAAAGCGTTTTACCATGCCCAGGGACTCGTCGATTTTGGAAAAAACCTGTTCCATTTCACCAAGGGCCGCTTCAGTCGCCTTGCCGGCCTCCTGGGCCTTTGTGGCCATCCCTTCCGCCGTCCTGGCCGCGAGTTCCACTTTTTCATTTATCTTGCCGGTCCCATCGGCCAACTGTTTGGTGATTTCAGAGGCCCCTTCAACCAATTCCGTCTGTTTTTCCGCCCCTTGGGAAATATTTTCCACGGATGAGGATATCTCCAGTATGGTGGATTTCATCTCCTGGGCCATGCTGGAAAAACTTGAGGCTGAATCCGAAATCTGGTTAGAGGTGGTCTTCATCTTGCCGGCCAGATTTCTCAAATTGAGGACCATCTGATTAAAGGCGTCCACCAATGCCCCGATTTCGTCCCTGGACTTGATGTCCACGTCCTCGGTCAAGTCTCCGCTGCTTATGACCTTGCTGAAGGCCACGAGTTTTTGTACGTCCCTGGTCAAGCTGTTGGAGAAAAAATAGGCGAGGGCCATGCCGATCCCGATGCAGGAAACCACAGTGAATATCTGGTATTGCAAATTGTCCAGAATGAAGCTTTTGGCGAAAAGACCGATGACCAGATTTGAAAAAATGACCACCAGGTATCCAAGAATAATTTTTTTCTTCATTTTATGGCCCTTAATTGTCCTTGTAAATTCCTCTATCCAGCTCTTCCTCAAGAATGCGCTGGTGTTCGATCTCCTGGCGGACCAGTTCCTTGAACATCTTCCTTGCGCCCGGGTCCTCGGCCATTTGGGCCGCCTTTTCATAAAAGGCCTGGGATTGCTTTTCGTGCTCGATGGCCATGCGGATGGCGTCAGCGGGATGTATTAAATCGGGGTAAATCAGGCTCATGGGCTTCTCCTTTACTATTTAAGCAATTTTATTAAAGTTCACGGTGTCAGGGACCAGGGGCCAGTTTGTTTCTCCATGAATCTTCTCAAACCATCAACTATTCCACCAATTTCAGTGGCTTGGCCGCCAAATGGACAGATATTGCCGGAAATCGATATCGTTTGGTTTTGCTGCCCCCTGGTCCCTGACACCCGTGAACTATAGTATAACAATTATTTTAATCAGAGCCAATAAAATGTTTTTTTTAAGAACCATACAAAAGCATATATGAGGGGGTTTCAGATAGTATGGACAGAGGATGTCCAGCCAGCCCCCTAACCTCCTCCAGATGCCTGCGTTTTATCACAAGAAAAATCCTTTTGCCGGGCTCAAAAAAGTTTTTTAAGCTGTTTTCATTTTCAATGACGTAGCGTCCGGCCTCTTCCTGGTCTTCCTCGAAAAGGATCTCCCTTGGTTGGGACACGTTGATGATCCTTTCCCCGGTATAAAAGGGGAGGCTATTGAGCATGCATTTATAGGCAATGATTTTGTCTCCCGGCTTGAAATGCTCCTTGATTTTTTTAACGAACACGGGGGTTGGGCTTAGCAAAGGCTCCACTGAGGAAATGGACCGCGCCACCACGAGACAGCACAAAAGGAAACCCAGCGTTGCAATGGGAAAAAAAAACGCGGCCCGGTTTGTCTTTATGGAAAACCAGGCGGCCGCCATACCCGCGCAGCAAAAAAAGAGCAGGAAGATTGAGGCATTTCTAAGAGGGGAGAGGTCATATTGAGCCCAACCTGAGAAACGCGGGGTATATATAAAAAAAGCGGTCAGGAAAACCCCAATGAGTAAAAATCCCGCCAGATAAAGAGAGAGGGAGAGCCGGATTGTGGGCCTATTGTCTTCAGGCTCCATTATAAGGTCTCTCCACATCTTTCCAGTCAACAAGGCGGTGGCCGGGAAAATGGGCAATAAATAGTGCACGAGTTTGGAACCGGACAGGGAAAAAAAGACCAACGGCCCGATAATCCAGACCGCCAGAAACCGGTTGTTCCCTTTTTCCGGCGTTCCATTAAAGGAAAAATAATCCTTGATCAAAGACGGCAAAAGAGGGGTCCAGGGCAGGAGGCCGATAAGGAAAACCGGGATAAAATAAAATATCGAACCTGGCCTGCCATGTACCTTGGAAAAAAAGCGGTCGATAGTGTGGAAGAAGACAAAGTACTGGAGGAGGCCCGGATTTTTCCAGCAAAGCCAGATAAACCATGGTCCGCAAATAGCGGCAGCCACCAACAGCCCTCTGCCCCACCCCAGCCTGAAAAACTCCCTCCATTTTCCGGCGATAACTAAATCCAGCCCGATTATCATGGCGGGAAGGAGAACTCCAACAGGGCCTTTGGTCAGCATGGCCCCGGAAAGGGAAAGAAAAAAAAGCCACCAATTTAATTTTTTCGCAAGCCCCTTGCAATAAAAGAGAAGGGAAAGAGTAATAAAAAGGGCCAGGAGCATATCCGTCACCAGGTAACGGGAAATAAAAAAATATTCCATGGTGGATAAGAGCGCCAGCCCGGAAAGGAATCCCGCCAAGGTGTCGAAGAGAAATTTTCCTAAAAAAAAGGTGGCCATGATTCCGCCCAAGCCGAAGAGGGCCTGTGGAAAACGCGCCGCGAATTCATTTTCCCCGAAGAGCTTAAAGGAGGCCGCGGTGGCCCAGTAGATGAGGGGAGGCTTATGGAAGTGTTTTATGAAGTTGTAGCGCGGCGTGGTCCAGTCCCCGGACCGGGCCATTTCCCAGGAGATTTCAGCGTACCGCGCCTCGCTGGTTTCCATGAGGCCATGGCTTCCAAGAAAGGAAAAGAGAAAAAGAGAGGAGACCAGGAGCAACGCCGGCCAGTCTCCGAATTTTTTGAGTGTTTGCATTTTAGATACTTACTCGCTCATGCGGTTCCTTGTTCGATATTCAATATTCGAATGTTGCATGAACGGGGGTTTTAGTTCAGGCACTATATATTAAACCACGAAGGGCGCGAAGATCACGAAGATCAATTAAAGGTTTTTCAGCCTCTCGATTTCTTCGAGAGAAAACGCATTTGAAAATTTTGAGGCCCTCTTGAAGTCAAAAATATTTTTCTTCGTGCCCTTAGCGCTCTTCGTGGTTATTCATTAATTTTCCGAAGCCGCCCAATTTTCCATTTGCTTCTTCTTTTTTGTCCATTCATTGCCAAGCCGGTCCTGAAGGAAGGAAGAAAAAAGGCTGTCGAACTTTTGTAACCCTTGTTCCAAAAGAGACATGCGCTCAAAAAAAATCGCCTCCCTTTCGCTTACTTCATCAACCTCCGCGTCCTTTTCCAGTTTGACAGGGGGACACCTGAAAGACGCGAAGTCAAAGGTCTCGCCCTTCAAAATCAATTTCCATGTCTGCTCGTCCTTTTCCATGTATATGGCGGCCTCGGTGATCTTTTTATCTTCCCGGAGGGCCATGCGCGCCTCGCTGAACCTGGACTGTGGGCCGGCGATGGTTATTTTCCCTCCTTCCAGCTTGTCATCCTTAAGCGCCATGCGGTTATCCACGTATGAAATAAAAGGCGTCCCTTTCTCCAGCAGGCCCGGTCTGTTGATTTCGTATCTTGAGCCGGAATTTTTTGTCCTGTACATGAGCCAGAACAGGAAATCCCAACCGATCCATTTATTGTGCTCAATCAGGGAAACCACGTCGTCAGCCGTGGTCTGGTTGGACTTTCGCAGGGCGGGGATCAAGTCCTTGGAGAGGACCGATTCCGCCCTGGAATAGGGATGGACCAATATCAAGCGCATCCCATGAAAGGTTTTATGGAAATGGTCCTCGAAAATTTCAATAATTTTTTTTCTCAGGCTCGCGAAAAGCAGGGTCCCTGTCTTGGTGTCCCAAACCGCGTCGTAAGTGGAAGGGACCGGCGGGACCTTGGAGAAAAGGGCCATTTTGACCCTTTCCAGCAGCTCTTCTTTTTCGCTTTTAGGGACCCATTTAAAGCCGGGGTTTGCCTCCAGGAATTCTTCCTCTGCTTTAGCCCTTCCGGCCTTCACCAGGGCCGAAGGCAATTTGCGTTGGTCCAGGCGCAGGGTCAGGGCCAGGTACCGGCCGCGGAGAAAGGAATGAGGGTCCTCGAATTCCGTTTCCTGATGTTCGTGGACATGGACCCAACCCCAGGAAGACTCATCCAAGGTGTTGTCGATGGAACGAAAGGCATGCTTGGCCAGAAGTTCCGACGCCCATTGAAAAAGGTCGCCTGGAGGTAGCCCCCCCTCGACCCGGTACTGGCGCATGCTGACGGTGTTTGAAATAATGCCCATTAATTTTTCTCCTTTATATTATTACGTTCAGAAATTTACGTTCGAACCAAGCTGTATAAAAAAGTTTACGGGATTTAGAGTCGAAATCGCAAAAAATGGCGCTTAATAAAATCTCAAATTACAATTAGTGTAACTGTTCAGGGTTCAGGGTTTAAAAACCGCCAAACACGGCAATGTAAGGGCAAGGTTTTTTTTAGGACGCTCCACTACAGGGTTTTCTATAACCTGGAACCCTGAACCGTGAACGGTTGCCAATTACTGAATGTCCAAAACAATTCCATTTCTTTTTACTGTCATATTACAGATGCAGTAAGAGGCTAGCCTTGGATAAAGTTTTTAATCTTGACAGAAATTGTCGGGAATTGTATAGTGTCAAATATGCTTAACCAAATAAGAAAAGACATTAAAATGGTGCTGGAACGTGACCCTGCATCAAGGAACCCACTGGAAATTATTCTATGCTATGCGGGCTTTCACGCCCTGATCTTCCATAGAATAGCGCACTGGCTTTGGAAGCATGAAATGTTCCTTATAGGCCGTGTGCTTTCCCATATCAGCCGATTCCTGACCGGCATTGAAATTCATCCAGGGGCCAAGATAGGGGACGGCTTTTTCATCGACCACGGGATGGGCGTGGTGATAGGAGAGACCGCCGAGGTGGGCGATAATTGCATGATTTATCACGGCGTGACATTGGGGGGATTCAGCATGAAAAAGGAAAAAAGGCATCCCACCATAGGAAACAATGTGATAATAGGCGCGGGCGCGAAGGTATTGGGTCCAATCAAGGTAGGGGACAACAGCAAGATAGGGTCCGGCTCCGTGGTTTTGGGAGACGTCCCGCGCAACAGCACGGTGATCGGAGTGCCGGGAAGGATTATATACCGCCGGGACCCCGCCGCCGGGAGCGCCGGCGAGGAGTACAATTGGCAATCATCGACGGACCCGGTGGCGCAGGCCATCAAGTGTCTGCTTGAAAAAATTCCCCAGATCGAAAAGGAAATCCAGGAACTCCGCGTGAAGCTGAAAAATATGGAAGAGAAATAAACAACCGTTTTCGGTTAACGGTTTACAGTTAAAAGCCTATGGAATTAATTTAGCCGTTCACGGGTTCAGGGTTCAAGGTTGAAAAAGGGCGTGAATCACGGCAATATTGCAAGGGATTTTTAGGGCATTCCACCTTGGTTATAGTGCCGCTCAACAAAAATCTGCGTGGGTACAGGGTTTTATAAAACCCG
>JACRGO010000145.1 GCA_016212295.1 Nitrospinota bacterium
ATCCAAAGGTGTCTCCAATGTCGCGCAAAAGATGAGGCAACTACACCGTAGCGCCAGGTTGGTCTTCGATTACCTGCGCATGACAAAAAACTCCTGCACCCTTAATGGCGTGTGAGATATGGTAGAACAAATTTACCGTGTCCCCCTGGCCCAGGGCCTTGACCGCCCCGGTCAGCCGCTTAAGGGGTCCCGTGGTTTTCCCGGCCAGGAGAAAGGCGGCCCACGCGCCAAGCGGGAACAGGATTATGCCTATGACGGCGGCCCAGGCCAAAAGGTCCCGCGTTTTTTCATTGAGGCCGCTTTTGTCCATGGTGACCTCAACAAAGCCGATCAACGAGGAACCGGATTTATAGCCCAAGGCCGCGGGATCATTATTAGTGTAGAGCGGCTGGGAACCAACCGGGGAGAAAACCTGGAAGACATACTCGCTTTCAATGTGAAACGGGATTGTTTTATCCTTTAGCTGTTCATATTTTTTCTTCCAAAAAATGGTCTCGCTCTCCTTGAAATCCTTTATATGCGCCTCTTTGCCTCTCTCGACCCATTTCAAAAGCTTGCCATCCTTGTTCCAGACGGAAACGGACATGACCCCGGCCTTTTTAAAGACCGATTCCGCCGGGTCTTGAAGGACCTCCTCGTTTTCCGAAAAAATACCCACCCTGGCATTTTGGGCCAGCACCAGCGCCAGCAACTCCCCGTCCTTAATGAAGGCGTCTTGCGTGGAGTTGATCTCGTGTCGTATGAAAAAAATGGTGAAGGCAAACGATATCGCCATGAAAAATAAAGCGAAATAAAGAAAAATCCTGGCCCTTAAATTTCTCCTGTGGCCGCTGAATAAATCCAGGAATTTCATGCTCCTGCCTCCTAAGCATTATTACTTTCAGAAATTTGCTTTGTCCGCGCAAGTCTTTTAAGTCAATCGCATAGCACGGCATGAAATGCCAACACATTGTCTTTAAAATTTTACATAAGAACCCATTATATTATTTTCTTTCCCGGCATTGCATCTTTTTTTTCTGGACAAACCGCCCTTTCTTGTTTTATGATATTAGCGCTTTGAAGGTGTCTTGAAAATTTGTAGTAATTACAAAGGGGAAGGAAGCAAACTAAATGAAATTTATTTATAGCTTTAAGAGCTTTAGGGCAAATCCTTTCTCCCTCCTCCAATTTACAATTTGCAATTTACAATCTACAATTTGCAATTCCCTTCGCCGTTCAGCGTTAATCCTTTTTATTTTCACCCTCCTTTCCCTCCACGGCCTCTTTATTGTCTCCTGCGCGGGCGAGATGACCACACGCGAGAAGGAAATGGCCATCCTCAGGATGTACTATAAGGAGGAAGAACTGTTTGTCGTCACTTCCACCAAGTCAGATAAATTCATTGACCAGGTGCCGGAGGACATGATAACGGTCTCGGAGTCGGAGATCAGGGCCATTAACGCCCACACCCTGAGCGATGTCCTCTACCACGTGCCCGGGATCTCGCTGGACCTCAGGGGCGGCCCGGGGGCCGCTACCGTCCCCTCCATTCAAGGGTCGGATATGCGCCAGGTCCTGATAGTGGTGGACGGGGTCGTGCTGAACAACCTGGGGGCTTTCGCTGTGAACACAGGGAGCATACCGGTTAAGAACATCCGCAAGATAGAGATCATAAGGGGGCCGGCTTCATCCGTGTGGGGCTCTTCCCTGGGCGGGGTGATCAACATCATCACAAAAGGGGACTGGCCCAACAAAAAACTTGAGGGCGCGGTCTCAGGCTCCTATGGAGAGGCGGACACAACCGACTCCTACGTGGAGGCGACCGGCAAGGCGGGGAACATGAAGTATTATGTTGATTACAATAAACTCCGCACGAACGGGCTGACCGCCAACACCCCCAATGACGCGGACCACTTCTACACAAAACTCAAATTTGACCTGTCCGACAATGTTGACCTCCTCTTCACCCTTGGCTACTTTAATGGAGACACTGGAGAGGGGGAAATGGTCCCTTATGATATCTTCTTCCACAACTGGTATTCCCGCGTCTTTTCCACAATGGGCCTGGGCGTGGACCTGTGGCAGGGGGCGAGGTTCGATCTCGCCCTTAAGGAAATGGAGCAAAACTTTGAAAACGTTGATTTTCAGAGGAGCACAGGGACTGAAAACGCCAGGAATTTTCTCAAGGACAGCAACTATGGAGTTAACGCCAAGTTCTCCTTGGCGGCCGGGGCGCATCAACTGGTTACAGGCATGGACTACGACCACGGGCAATTGGAGTCCAATGCCTTCACTGAAGGAAACACCCACCTGCTGAAAAGATGGGCCGCCTTCGTCAATGACACCATCAGATGGAATGACTTCACCTTTGTCCCCGGCTTCAGGTACGACCACGCGGACACAAGCGGAGGTTTTATGAGTCCTAGCATTGGGCTTACCTACCAGCCCATGGCCAGGCTCCTGCTCCGCTCCACGGTTGCAAGGGGTTTTAATATTCCGCCTCTTAACAGCACCTTTGGGACCGGGCCTTGGTTTGTGCCCAATCCCTCCCTGACTATGGAAAAGATCCGGTCCTACCAGGTCGGGGTGGAGACCATCCTTGTTCCCTACGTCTGGCTCAGGACAGGGCTGTTCAGGCACGAGATAAGCGGCGCCATTACGTCAGAGACTCTCTCCGTGGACCCCTTCCAGTCGACCGTTGTGAATAAATCAAGCCAGAGGCGCCAGGGATTCGAGGCGGAGGCAAAGACCGTGAAGTTTTACAATATCACCCTGAACGCCGGGTTTGTATTCACTGACGTAAAGGACCTGGACACAAAAACATACCTGGAGATGACGCCCAGGCACACAATTGACGTCGGGGCGCAATACAGCGACCCGCTTATCTGCCAGGCAACGCTCAAGGGGCATTATATATTGTGGACCCCCCATAGCCTTTTCCAGGGCAACTACGATTCCTTTATATGGGACCTGCACCTGTCCAGGGAGGTTTACGGAAGGGAATGGGGGGATGTGGAGCTCTTCCTCAGCGCCCGCAACCTCTTCAACTCCTCCCAATACCTTATAGAGTTTTGGAAGAACCCCGGGAGATGGGTGGAGGGAGGGGTGAGGGTGAATTTTTAGGAAAAAAGGGAGGAAGGCAATGAGGCACAAAGGCAGAAGGCACAGAGGGAAAGGCGAGAGGACGGAAGACAGAGTGGAAACACAAGTTCAAGCAATTTAAACGGTTTATAAGCAAGGCACAGGAAAAAAAATCTAAAATCTCAAATTTCAAATCTGAAATTAAAGAAGGGGGGGGTGTATTAATGGAAAGCAAGGGAATTATTGTCATCGACCAGGGGATGGGGGAGTCCGTTATCGCGGGTTGTTGCCTAGGAGGAGGACTTATCAGAGTTGCTTAAGCGCCAATTTTTTTTAGTTTCAAATAAAGAGTGAATTGAGTAATGATGCGTTGTTCCCGGTCCCGGATCACTCCGGGACCGGGGAGTTTTTTAACCCACACACATAAAAATTCCCCTCCTTGGAGGGGTGGCGCGGAGCGCCGGGGTGGGTTACAAGAGTCAGTCAACACTTATCCTTGAACCCTGAACCCTGAACCGTGAACCATGAAAGAATCCCGCTACATGAAAAAATACTCCATGCCGGATAAGCCGGGCGCCAGCCTCCTGTTCTCAACCAAGAAGGCGTCAAAGGTCCTGCTGAACCCCGAGTATATGGACAAGATGGACAAGGACCGGTTGGACCCCAAGGACAAGGCGACTCTTGCCGGCCTCGGCTTCCTGGTGGAGGACAGGCAGGAAGAGAAGAAGGAGATGGCCGGTATCCTTGACAAGGCCAACCGCGAGCAGACCAAGGTGAATGCCGTGGTGGTCCTTAACCTCCAGTGCAACCTGGACTGCGTGTACTGCTTCGAGGGAAAGATGAAGGGGAGCAGGTATATGACCCGGGACACGGCCGATCTGTTGGTGGAGTATTTCTCGAACAAGGCCTTGGCGGAAAAGAAACGGCTGGACATTACTTTTTATGGCGGGGAGCCTCTGCTTGCCCCAAGCTTCGCTCTTCTCAAGTCCATCTCGAAAAGATTAAGGGCGCGAGCCAGGGAAAAGGGGGCCGAATTCAGTTTTTTCCTTATCACCAACGGGACCCTTCTCACGCGAAAAAAGGTTGACGAGCTTGTTCCACTGGGACTCACCGGGGCGCAGGTCACACTCGACGGCCCCAGGGAGACCCATGACAGGGCCAGGCCCTACGTGAAAGGGAGGGGCTCATACAGCCGCATCATCCACAACCTCAAGGAGATAGACGGGAAGATCGAGCTCCAACTCGGCGGGAATTACACGAAGGACAACTACAAGGAATTTCCGGGACTTCTGGATGATCTGGCGCGGGAAGGGATCACCCCGGACAAGGTGCATATAATGAGATTCTCCCCTGTGATGCAGACCAAGGGGGAGTTCTCCCTGCCGGATTTCCACGACGGGTGCATGTCCATCAATGAACCGTGGTTCAGGGAGGCGGACCTTTTCCTGAGGGAGGAGATTTTGAAGCGCGGCTACCCGATACCAAAGGTGAAGCCAGGCTCCTGCATGGTGGAGTTCACGAACGACTTCGTGGTCCATTACGACGGGAGCATTTATAAGTGCCCGGCCTTTATCGGCAGGAAGGAATTGGCGGTGGGGAACCTGTGGGACGGGATCAAGGACTACCGGGAGTCCCACAAGCTTGGATACTGGAAAAAGGACGAGTGCCTGGACTGCGAGTATCTGCCTATCTGCTTCGGGGGATGCAGGTATATGAAGCTCATGCGGGACGGGAACTTCGACGACGTGGACTGCAAGAAGGAGTATTATGACGCGGTCCTGGAATCGTACGTCCTCCAGGACATAAAGTACCAGGCAAGAGAAAAAGAAAGGGACAAAGGAACAAAGGGGCAGAGGGTGAAAGGCCAATGGCCAATGGCGAAGGGTAAAAGGCGGAAGACTGAAGGCTGAAGGCATGAAACGGCCTTATATTTTATTTTTATATTCCTTCAATCTGAAATTTGAAATTTGAAATCTGAAATATTTAATAGGGGGGGATTGAACATGGCAAACATTCTTTTGGTTGACGATGATCCCGAAACGCTAAAATCCTGCGGTTTGTACCTGAAATCAAGGGGGCACAATATCGCATGCGCAAAGAACGGACATGAAGGTTTTCGTATTTTTCAATCCGGGCCGTTCGATCTGATAGTTTCCGACCTGGTTATGGAGGGGATGGACGGCATAAACTTGCTGGAAAAGGTAAAGGAATCAGATCCACATGTGGGCTTTATAATTTTTACCGCCTTCCCTTCAGTCTCATCAGCCGTCCGCTCCCTGAAATCCCTTGCTGACGACTATGTGGAAAAACCGCTCTTAAATATTGACGACCTGCATGCCGTCGTAAAAGTGGTGCTCAAAAAGGTCCAGGCGAGGATGGGCCGTGAAAATGAGGACCACGCCGGGACACCCTTGGACGGAAAATTGGTTGCCGATGGTTACATGGAACCGGAAGAGTTCATGGGGTTCCTTGGAAAATCCCCCAGGATGAAGGAAGTTTACCGCTGTCTCAAGAAGATAGCCCCAACGGATTCCACGGTCCTTATTACCGGGGAAACCGGAACAGGCAAGGAACTGGCGGCCAAAACCATCCATGAGCTAAGCCCCAGGAAAAAACGGCCATTCGTTGCTGTCAATTGCGCAGCCATACCTGTATCTATTTTCGAGAGTGAACTCTTCGGGCATGAAAAGGGGGCCTTTACCAGCGCGGACAAAACAAGGACCGGCCTTTTTGAAGAGGCCGAAGGCGGCACCCTTTTTCTTGATGAAATAGGAGAGATTTCGCCGGAAACCCAGGTGAAGCTTCTCCGTGTAATCCAGGAAAGGGAGGTCCGGCGGGTTGGGGACTCCCACCCCATTAATATAAACGTCAGGATAATCGCGTCCTCCAACAAGGACCTGTTGGAGGAGATCCATAGAAAGAACTTCCGGAAAGACCTATATTACCGCCTCAATGTCATGTCCATCCACCTCCCCCCTCTTAGGGAAAGGGAGGGCGATATCCGCCTGCTGATGCAACAGTTTTTGTCCAGGTTCGGGGTTAAATTCCACGGGAAAGGTATCGATATGGCCGTTGCGGCGTGGAAAAGCGCCTTGGCCTATCCATGGCCCGGGAACGTAAGGGAGTTGATTAACGTCCTTGAAAGGGCGGTCCTCCTGGCCGATGGCCGCGCCGTCACAAGCCTGCCCCTTTGCGCCCCGGTGGACACAAACGCCGCCCGATGGTCCACCTTTAAAGAGGCAAAGCAGCATTGGCTTGAGCGGTTCGAAAGGGAATTCATTCTGGACAAGGTCAGGGAAAACGGCGGCAACATCGCGGCCACGGCCAAGGCCATTGGCCTGGACGTTAAATCCGTTTGGCGCAAGGTAAAAATCTACGGGATATTGGCCTGAGCCTTGGTCCTGTCCATTACAAATCCACATCCTTTAGCCTTGCTATTGCCATGATGGTTTTGATACTATTTCCCTTATAAATCCTCAAATTCATGGTAAAAATTTAATTAATGGCCCGTAGAATAGCTTTCATCAATGAGAAAGGAGGGACCGGCAAAACCACACTCGTCCTGAATATTGGAGACTATATAGCGAGGCAGGGACAGAAGGTGCTGCTGGTGGACATGGACCCGCAGGGGCACATAGGCAAGTCGCTGGGGGTGGATGTGCAATGCGCCAGGTATTCCATATTCGACGTCCTTATTGAAAAAACATTGCCGCTCAAGGACGCCATCCTTCCCACTTGCAACGGTAATCTGAAGATCGTGGTTTCAAATAAGCTGTTGACCGATCTCACCATCAACATCGCGAAGGACGCGGACCGGCATATAAAGTTGAAGGAGAAACTGGATGAAGTGGAAGGTTTTGATTTTATTCTCATCGATTCCCCTCCTTCCCTCGGCCTGCTTACGGTCAACATCCTTCTGGCCGCGGAGGAGATAATCATCCCGGTGAGCATGACTTATCTGGCGCTTGACGGTTGCGCCGAGATCATCAGTTCCATAAACCTTGTCCGTAAAAATTTCGGCCATGAGGGCATTCATATTTCAAAGGTCATTCCCACGCTTTACCGGGACACGCCCCTGGCCAATGCCGTGTTGAACCGCCTGATGGCCCACTTTGGAGAAAAACTTTCCAAAACCGTGTTGAGATTTGATGACAAAATAGACCAGTCCCAAAGTTTTGGTAAAACGGTATTTGAATTCGCTCCCAATTCCGAAGGGGCTGAATTGTTAGCCAATTTGGGGAAAGAGGTGATGAACTTATGAGTCAACAAGATATTCTAGGCCGCGACCCGCTTAAGGCCGACAGGGACAGCATCTGGATGAAGCCTGGCGTCCAGGCGGCGCCTCCTCCGCCAAGGCCCGCCCAGCCCCAAGCCGCGCCCCAACAAACGCATTCAACTGGGAAGGAAAAGGACTACTCGAAGGTGGTGCTGGACGAAGAAAGCCCCGGCGCGGTTTCAGCGGCGCCCCCAAGCAGAAGCATGGTGAAGGAAGGGCCTCCCTTGGTCTCCACCGGAAAAACCGGGCAGCAACCCAAGGCCGAGGAGGCCGGCCCATCGCCGGCGAAGGCCCAGGCCGAAGCTATGGCTAAATCCCATGCGGCGAATCTCCCGCGTGAGGCCAAGGATGATGAGAAAGGCATCCAGGAAACGGTCCAACTGATAGGGTTCAAGCTGGGAAAGGAATTTTTCGGAATACGCATCATTAACGTCCAGGAGATTATCCGCCACCAGGACATTACCATGGTGCCCAGGACCCCTGAATTCGTGGAGGGGGTCATCAGTCTGCGGGGCAGGGTCATTCCAGTTATTAATCTAAGGAAGAGATTTTCCATGGACCTTGGCGACAGGACCAAGGAGACAAGGATTGTCATAGTGGAACTGGACTGCGGGACCGTGGGATTCATAGTTGACGCCGTGACGGAAGTCACCAGCATACCGAAGGCGTCCATTGACCCGGCGCCGCCCACGGCAACCGGGGTCAGCAAGGAATATATCCAGGGTGTGGGGAAGATGGAAAACAAGTTGATGATCATCCTGGACCTGAACCAGGTCTTGAGCAGGGAGAGCAAGCAAAAACTGAAACAGATGGTTGTATAAGAAAAGAGGCACAAAGGCACAAAGTAAAAAACATATCGTGGATTGCGAAGCGCGATGTACAAACAATGGTGTACTTTGTGCCTTCTGCCTCTGTGCCTTTGTGCCTTTGCCCCTCAGTGCCTCTGTGCCTTTGCTCCTCTGTGCCTCTTTCTATTTAAAGGCCAAACATTGGAATCCTTAACCGACTCCCTTATTAATTTGAAAGATCCGGACCCCGCCAAGCGGCGGGAGGCCGTGGAAAACCTTGGATCCCAATGCGGTCATGGGGCAATCCTGGCCTTGGCCGAATGCCTGGAAGACCCCAACCGCGGGGTCCAGCAGGCCGTGGCGGACGCCCTGATCAACATAGGCGGCAGGGAAACAGTGGAAGCGGTTGTGTTTAAACTGGACCATGACTCCTCGGTTGTGAGAAATCTGGCCTTGGAAGTGCTGCAAAAGGTGGGCGGCCAGGCCACGGACCTCCTTGTCCCCCTCTTGAAGCGCCAAAGCAACGATTTACGAAAGGCAGTGGCGGACATCCTGGGAGAAACAGGAGACGCGTCCTCGGTCCCCTCTCTCGTGGACGCAGTGGATGATCCGGACGGGAACGTCCGGGCCGCAGCCATCGATTCCCTGGGAAAACTCAGGGACACAAGGGCCATACCGGTCCTTGTCAAACTGCTGAAGGCCAGGGAAACGTGGATACAGTTCAGCGCGGCAGAGGCCCTGGGAAAAATCTGCGACAGGGAAACCATGAAGGTACTCGTCGAAAAATTGCGGCACTGCGATGAAATCACTGCCTTCTCCATTGTGGAAGCCTTGGGAGAGCTAAAGAGCAAGGACGCCGTGGGTCCCCTGGCGGACCTTCTTCCGAAGGCTTCCCCTGCCCTGCGGAATTGCGTGATCAAAACCCTGCTCCTTATATCGGAGGACCATGGATACGAGATCATCAGCCGTCTCGGCGGCAAGACCCTTTCCACATGCATTATAGACGCCTTGGGGGATGAGGACCCGGAAGTGAGGGAAGCGGCCCTGAAGGCGCTGGGACACGTAAGCTCCGCCGAGGCCGCTGTCCCTCTCCTGGATTATGCCCTGATCGCGGACAAGGACGAGGACAAAATGGCCTTGCTGAGGGAAGCGCTGAAAAGGACCGGGGCCGGCAAAAAGTTTCAATCCGTTGTGGAAAACCACGAAAAAATACTCCTCCTATCGATACAGGCCCTTGGAGACTTAAAGGAGGAACCGGCCGTCCCTTCATTGATCGCCGCCTTCGGAGCGGCCTCCGCTCCCATCCGGAAGGCCATAGTGCAGGCCCTCGGCAATTTCAAGACCGAGAACTCCTTTGATTTGGTTGTCGAGGCCCTTAACGACGTGGATTCCAATGTGAGAAAGGAGGCGATTTTTTCCCTGGGCAAACAGGGGTTCCCGGAGTCGGTGGAAATCGCGTTCTCCTTTCTGGATAAGGAACCTCATAAGGACATCAGGGACAGGGCTGTTGACTCCCTCCTGAAAATTTACAGGAGCGGGACCAGGAAGGAGGAAATTCTCAAGGGATTCATCCAAAGGCTTTCCTCCGAGGACGCGTCCTTCAGGGAATTGTGCGTGGGCGCCATCGGGAAAATCGATTTCCCGGAAAAAATAAAGCGTCTGGAATCGGCCCTGGAGGACCAGGAATGGAGGGTCAGAAACATGGCTGTCCATTCCCTGGGCGCTTTGGAGCCTGACCCGATGATATTTCCCCTTTTAAAAAAGGCGCTCTCGGATGGGAGCGAAAACGTACGGATATCGGCCGTCCAAATGGTTTCCAAATACGAGGGGGAAGACGCGGTGGAGGTTTTGATTTCCAGCCTTAATGACCATAGCGCCTGGGTCCAATTCCATGCGGCTGAAGCCTTGGGTCTAAAGAAGGAAAAAAAGGCGGCCCCTTTCCTCCTGGCCTTGCTTAAAGACGGAGACGGTCCTCAGACAATAGCGGCCATTAAAGCCTTGGGGGAAATCGGCGACCGGCGGACCCTGGAAGCCATCAAGCCCTTTGCTTCCCATGAAGACCTCGAAATCAGCCATGCCGCGGGCCAGGCCCTGGCGCGACTACAGACAACAGCCATTGGCCAATAGTCATTTGTCATTGATAAGCAGGAAGAGGCCCAATTGACGATTGACGAATCACGAACCACGAACCACGATTGACGAATCACGAATCACGATTGACCACTGACCATTGATCAAGATAAAGCGGGAATAAGAATTGGAAGAACGCAACCTGGAAATGAGCCTGGAGACCTTTAAAAATTTAAGGGACCTGATCTACGAAAAGAGCGGCATATATTTCGTGGAAAATAAAAAATACTTTCTTGAGAACCGCCTCTCCAAGAGGGTCCTGGAGAGAAACCTTAAAAGCTTTGAGGAGTATTATTTTTTCCTGAAATATGATCCCAGGAAGACGCAGGAATACCCTTTCCTCTACGATTCCGTCACCACTAATGAAACCAGTTTTTTCAGGAACCCCCCGCAATTGGAGGCGTTTGAGAATTTTGTCCTGAAAGAGGTAATGGATAAGGCCAGGAACCCGGGGCCGAAAAAATTAAGAATACTAAGCCTGCCCTGTTCAACCGGGGAGGAACCATACACATTGAGCATGATATGTCTGGAGAAGAAGCTCCCGGCCCAGGGCTGGGCGCTGGAGATTCAGGCAGGGGACATAAGCCCGGGGACCCTGGACTCCGCCCGCAAGGGCATATACGGCAAGAACTCAGTCCGTAACACGCCTCCTTATTACCTGAACAAGTACTTCACCCTCTCGGGAGAAAATTATATAATCAAGGACGAGGTAAAAAGGTTTGTGCAATTTGATTGCGTTAATTTGGTGGATTCGAGGAAAATAAAAATTTTCGGAAATTTTGACGTGATTTTTTGCAGAAATGTGCTAATCTATTTCGATGAAAAAATAAAGAGAAAGGTCGTTTCAGACCTCTACGACGCCTTGAAGCCGAACGGTTTTCTTTTTATAGGACACTCGGAATCGCTTCACAACATTTCAAGGGCGTTTAAACTGGTGAACTTCAGCCGGTCCCCCATATACAAAAAAGAGTGAACCCCATGCCGTCAAATATCCTGGTAGTGGAAGACTCAAGGACGACGAGGAAATTTCTCACGGTTGTCCTGAAAGGGGACGGATACCATGTGATCACGGCGGAAAACGGCATTGAGGCCCTGGAGAGGTTGAGTTCCATTAATGTCGACGCAATAGTAACGGATCTCAACATGCCCCAGATGGACGGCCTTGAATTTATTCGCGCAATAAGAGAGAATGATGATTACTCAAGAATCCCGATTCTTCTTCTGACCACGGAAGGAGAAGAGCGCGGCAGGAAACAGGGGCTGGAGGCCGGGGCAACCGCCTATATGGCAAAGCCCATTGAACCGGAAGTTTTCTTGGGCGCTGTAAAAAAACTGATAACAGTTATTGGCCAATGACTTCGCCCAAAGGGCGATAAATTCAAAACAAAACTTTTTTTGGAGGATTGCGCTATGCCGGCGGACACAAATATGAAGATTTTGATCGTGGATGATTTCGCCACCATGAGAAAAATTGTCAGGAACCAATTGGGCCAACTGGGTTTCAAGAACCTTGACGAGGCTGATGACGGCGCCACTGCGCTGCCAAAGGTCATGTCCGGAGGAGTGGACTTCATAGTCGCGGACTGGAACATGCCCAAGATGAGCGGACTTGACCTCTTGAAGGCCGTGCGCGCCGATGAAAATACGAAGAACATTCCCTTTCTCATGGTAACAGCCGAGGCGTTGAAGGAAAACATCATCGCGGCCATTCAAGCGGGTGTTTCGGATTACGTGGTCAAGCCCTTCACGGCCCAGGTCCTTGAAGAAAAAATAAATAAAATTTTTAAATAGGGGGTATAGGTGAAGGCTGAATATGTCAATCCTTTCTTAAACGGCACGGTAAATGTTTTGAAGACCATGGCGTTCGTGGACCCAAAACCGGGCAAGCCTTATGTGAAACAGGACAAGAAGGCGGTGGGCGATATCTCCGGAGTTATCGGCCTGACAGGCTCGACCAAGGGGGCTGTTGTCGTTTCCTTTTCCAGGGAATGCGCCATGAAGGTCGTGTCCTCCATGATGGGGGAACAGTATACCGATCTTACCGATGAAGTCCGGGACGCGGTGGGGGAAATCACAAACATGGTTTCAGGGGACGCCAGAAGGTCCCTGGCCGAATTGGGCGCTAATTTTGAAGCAGGCATTCCAACGGTGGTCGTGGGCAAGGGGCACGAAATAACCTCAATGGGCAAAGGCCCTTGCCTTGCCATACCTTTCAAGGTGGATAATTTCGACATGACCGTTGAAATCAGTTTCGAATAATACCGTGGAACTATAGTATCTCCGGGGTAGAAACGCGCCATTAATCATCGCAAAGACGCAAGCAAAGAGCGCAAAGTTTTGGCCTCTCTTTGCGTCCCCTGCGCCTGCGGTGAAATAAGTTCATTTTTTTCATGATGGGGAAGGTCTTCTTCTCGTGGATGAATTAGAGGAAATAATTCAGGATTTTTTAGTTGAGACCGAGGAGCTGATCCAAGGGGTCGACCAGGACCTGCTGGATTTGGAAAAATCCCCGGACGACTTTGAACTCCTGAACAAGGTGTTCCGCTCCGTCCATACCATAAAGGGCGCGGCCGGGTTTTTAGGTTTTAACCAGCTGGTCACCCTGGTGCATAACACAGAAACCCTTCTAAATAAACTCCGGCTGGGCGAGCTTAGAATAAACTCCGCCATCAGTGACGCTGTCCTGGAATCCATAGACCTCGTAAAGATTATTCTCTCCGATATCAAGGAAAACAAGAAGGAAAAGGAAATCAATCTTACCGGTATCCTCTCCACTCTGGAGGGCCTGACCTTGGGCGTTGTAGTGCGCGCCGAAACAAAAGCGCCGGCGCCAAAGCCGAGGCCCAGGGAGGAAGTCCCCCAAAAACCAAAAGAAGCCAGGATAGAAGCAAAAGAGGAGCCAGTAGAGGCGCCGATGGAGCAAGCCGCGGAGCCGGACTTTCAGGCGCCGGTCCAGCGCGAACCGGCGGCTTCTCAAAGGCCCCCGTCCCAGCCCCAGCAAAAAACCATCCAGGAAAAAGCCCCTGCCTCCGCGGCGTCCAAGGACCTCTCCGAGCAGACGATTCGCGTGGAAACCACTAAACTCGACCATGTCATGAATCTCGTGGGCGAACTGGTCCTGGGGCGAAACCGCCTGACCAATTTATTGAGCAGATTCGAAGCCAGGAGAAATGGAAACGAGGACCTCGCCTCGACCCTTTCCGAGGTCACGGGTTTCATCAACTTGGTGACCTCGGACCTTCAATTGGCGGTGATGAAGACCCGCATGCAGCCGATTAAAAAGGTGTTTGGGAGGTTTCCGAGGCTGGTGAGGGACTTGGCCCGTGAGTTGAATAAGTCCGTGGACCTTATATTGCGCGGAGAGGAAACGGAGTTGGACAAGTCCGTCATTGAGCAGATCAATGATCCGCTGGTCCATATCATAAGGAATTCCATCGACCACGGGATCGAATCAAAGGAGCAAAGGCTGCTTTTGGGAAAACCGGACACAGGGACCATCAGGATGTCCGCTTATTACGAGGGAAACCACATAGTAATAGAGATCGAGGACGACGGCAAGGGAATTGATCCGGCCAGGGTGGCCGCCGCGGCCCTGAAAAAAGGGGTCCTGTCCCAGCAGGAGATCCAGGGAATGGATGAAAAGGAGATCATCAATCTTATCTTCGCCCCGGGCTTCAGCACCGCGGAAAAGGTGAGCGATGTTTCCGGCAGGGGCGTGGGAATGGACGTGGTCAAGACCAACATCACCAAGCTGAGCGGCATGATAGATCTCGTTTCCAAGGTGGGCATCGGCTGCACCCTTTATATCAAGCTGCCCCTCACCTTGGCCATAATGAACGCCCTCATCGTCACCGCCGGAGAAGAAACCTTCGCCATCGCCCTGTCTTCAGTCGTGGAAATCACCAGAATCAAGACGGAGGAAGTGGAGTTCATAGACCAGAAGGAAGTGATAAAACTCAGGAACGCGGTTCTTCCCTTGATACGGCTGAAGGACCTCTTTGATCTCAAGGACAGCCCGGCCTCCGCTGATATGATCTATGTCGTTGTCATAGGCATCGCCGAGAAACGCATAGGCATCGTCGTGGAAAAATTGAAGGGCCAGGAAGAGATAGTCATTAAATCCATGGGAGATTACCTTTCCGAGGTCCCAGGCATCGCCGGCGCAACGGTCGGCGGCGACGGCAAGGTGATGCTCATCCTCGATATAGCGGCCATCTTTGAAAAAATCTGATTCCAAAACCCACCCTTACTAAAAGTAAAATTGACGATTGGCCATTGACTAATGGCCTATTCTCCGCCGGCTCCTGGATTCTGGATCCTTTTTTAGTCCGCCCGAAGGGCGTTAAGTTCATGGTATAGGAATTTCCATTTTTTTAGTTTATAAATCAACGAGATGCTAAATGCAGGAGAGGAAAAAACTGAACGTCCAACATCGAACATCGAACGTCCAACATTGAAGAAGCTGTCTTGAAAAAAACATTAAGGCTTGCAAGCAAATAGCCGGAGAAATTCTTAACACACCCCGGCCTTCGGCCACCCCTCTCAAGAGGGGAATTTATATATGACGGCGCCTTTTCAACAGGCCATTATATTGTTA
>JACRGO010000146.1 GCA_016212295.1 Nitrospinota bacterium
ACATGAGATTGCGTTCTTCTTTGGTCACGCGTGTGTAAGCCATGTCGTTCTCCTTGTGTTGTGGCACAATACGAAGAACGTAGCTTACCTCGCGTGGCTTTTTCTATCTACAAGTGTTGCAATAGCCGGTAGCGCGCGGGGGATATAAAGATACATTTAACGGCGACTATCGGGGTTATATAATATTTCGCTGAATAGTTACATTTATTTTACGTTTTAAATCCTTTCTTCCCCTTTCGGCGTTCGATGTTCAGTGTTCGATGTTCGACGTTAATTCTTTAAAGTCCGCCTGAAGAGCGTTAAGTTCTTAACTCACTCCCCTTTCCCCCTTAAAAAAATGTTCATAGACACCCATGCCCACTTGGAGATGGAGCAGTTTGATGCGGATAGGGCTGAAGTCATCCAGCGGGCGAAAAAAGCGGGTGTGGGAATGATTGTTACCGTCGGCTCGGACCTCGAAGGAAGCTTCAAGGCGGTCGATATCGCAAGGCAGTACGATTTTATCCATGCCGCTGTTGGCATACATCCACATGAATCCGCTGACGTGGATGAGCGCATGCTCGCAAACCTTAAAAAGCTTGCCCGCGACCCGATAGTTATCGCCATTGGAGAGACCGGCCTGGATTATTTTAAAAAATATGCTTCCAGGGAGGCCCAGATACAGCTTTTTAAAAAACATATCAAGCTTGCGAGGGAAATAAAAAAACCGGTTATTGTTCATTGCAGGGACGCATGGGAGGACGTCTTGTCCATTTTAAAGGCGGAAAAGGCGGAAGAGGTTGGAGGAATCATCCATTGTTTCTCCGGAAATAGGGAAATGGCGTTAAAGTGCGTGGATTTAGGTTTTTTCATCTCTTTCGCCGGACCCTTGACCTACCCCAAATCCAGCCAACTAAGGGAAGCGGCGATGGCCGTCCCCTCTGAAAGGCTTTTTACGGAAACGGATTGTCCGTACTTGGCCCCGCAATCCAATCGCGGAAGGCGTAACGAACCTGCCTTTGTCGTGGAAACCGCGAAAAAATTGGCGGAAATAAAGGGGGTTTCGCTGGAAGATTTAGGACGCATTATCCTGAAAAACATGGAAACTCTTTTTAAAATGGGTGAACCGGACGGTTTGGGCAAACCCGTCTACAAGATTCGCAATTCCCTTTATGTCAATGTGACCATGCGATGCACGAATGCTTGTGTGTTTTGCGGGAGGGAAAGAAACCCCATTGTCGCGGGACACAACTTGAAGTTGGATAATGAGCCTTCCGTGGAGGAGGCCATAAGGGGGATAGGGGACCCTTCCGCGTATGACGAAGTGGTTTTTTGCGGATATGGGGAACCCACCTTGCGCCTTGATTTTGTAAAAGAGGTCGCGAAACAGGTCAAGGAAAAAGGGGGCAAAGTGAGAATCAACACTAACGGGCAGGGAAATTTAATCCACAACAGGAATATTTTGCCGGAACTTCACGGCCTGGTGGATGTGATATCCGTAAGTCTTAACGCCGAGGATGCAGAACATTACCGCTTGCTTAGCCGGCCTGAGTTCGGGGAAGGGGCCTACCAGGCCGTGAAGGAGTTCATAAAGGAAGCTGTCAAATATATCCCAAAAGTGGTTGCGACTGCTGTCAGGGTCCCAGGCAGAGTGGATATACGCCAATGCGAAAAGTTGGCTGAAGAGGAACTAAAGGTCCCTTTTCGGGTCAGGGAATTCAACGTTGTGGGATAAGGCGCAGGCATTGAGGGAAAAAAAGAAAATCGCAATGGTCTCGCTTGGCTGCCCTAAAAACAGGGTTGATTCCGAGGTCATTCTGGGAGATGTAAAAAAAAATGGCTTTGAAATAATCGCGGAAGAGTCTAAAGCGGATATTATCATAGTCAATACCTGTGGTTTTATTGACGCTGCCAGGGAAGAATCCGTGGATACAATTCTTCGCATGGCTGGACACAAAAAAAGAGGAGCATGTGAAACCCTTGTGGTAACCGGTTGTCTTTCCCAAAAATACAAGGAGGATCTTTTGAGGGAAATACCCGAAATTGATCTCCTTTTCGGGACCACTCAATTGGGCCTTATTAGTAAAATTTTATTGAAAAAACAATTAGATAGAGAATTTGCCGGCAGGGAAGGAAAAATTTGGATAGGCGATCCGGACGCGCCTCCAGAAAATGGGGAAGGCCGATTTTTAACCACTTCCAGCCACAGCGTTTATTTGAAAATTTCGGAAGGGTGCTCAAGTTGGTGCAAGTTTTGCATAATCCCAAAACTACGTGGTAAATATCGAAGCCGTCACTTGGAATCAGTAATTAGTGAGGCAAAATCTTTGGCGCAAAGGGGCGCAAAAGAGATCAATTTGGTTTCTCAAGACACAACGTTATACGGCGCGGACCTCGGATTGAAAAAGGGATTAAGCCGCCTTTTGAGAGGCTTGGGAAAAATTGATGGAATTGAATGGATACGTTTATTGTATTGCCGGCCCTCGCTCGTGGATGATGAATTGGTTGAAACCATTGCCTCAACGGAAAAAATTTGTAAATATATAGACATTCCCATTCAGCACAGCCATGATGAAATGCTTGCGGCCATGGGAAGAAATGAAAACGAGAAAGAGATAAGAGACCTTGTGGAAAAATTAAGACAGAAAATCCCGGGCATTGCTATCAGGACAGAACTGATCGTGGGTTTCCCCGGGGAGAAAAAGAGGCATTTCAACCACCTGGCTGAATTCATTGAGGAAATGGAATTTGACAGGGTCGGGGTTTTTTCATATTCCCGCGAGGACGGCACTGAGGCCGCTGCCATGCCCAATCATGTATGCAGCTCGTTAAAAAAAGAACGGCTGGGGCAAATCCTGGAATTGCAAAGGCGTATTTCATTTTTTAAAAACAGGAAATTAATAGGGACCTTCCATAAAGTTTTAGTGGATGGTTTTGGATATTCTTCCGAGGACGACGGCGCGCCGGATGGCTTGCCCCTGGTGGAGGGGAGGCTGGCTTCCCAAGCGCCGGGAGGAATTGACGGGGTGGTGTATCTGGACAGGACCCATGCGGCGCCGGGTGAATTAAAGGACGCAATGATTATTGATGCGGGTGATTACGATTTAATTGGGCGGTGTCGATGAAATAAAAATAAAATATTTTTTGGGGTTGCGGACGTATTCGAGTTGTGCTATATTTTGTTATCCCATTCTGACCAAGGTTTTAGTAGTATTAAAGAATTGCCGCCAATAGGCCGTTAAGAAAAAATAATTTCATGTTTTTTTTCTTGACAAACCATAATTGCTTGTTATATCATAATCCATCTTTTTCGATTTGGAAGATAGAAAAGCAAAAAAAATTTTTAATAGAAAGGTGGTGGTTAGAAAAGTCCATATAAATAACTTGTTTTTGTTTTGAGGGGAATTTAACGTTTTTTAAAACGTACATTAAAATAAATTTGGAGGAAAAAAGGGCAATGAAAAAAATAGTTTATTCCTTTTTAGCGCTTGTATTCGCGTTCACCGGGGTGAATTCGGCCTCGGCTGACAAGATCATCGTTCCTGTTGTGTACCATTACGGGAACACCAATTATTCCCAGATTAATGTTAAAAACAACTCCGCTGAAGCAGTGCGGGTGTCGGTGACCTTTAACGGCAACATTACAGACTCGTCAGGGGTAACCACCAATACGAGCGATGCGACTGGAAAAAGCAGAACAATCCTGCTCGCCGGGAACACGACCTGGACCTTGCTGACGAAGGACACGGATTTGTGGTCGACCACCACCTCCATGAAGAGGAACCAAGTGGTAGTTCAAACCTCTGCCGATGACACTCCCGGGACGATTGGGATGTCAGCTACTACCGGCCCGGTAACGGTAGGCGCGCTGTTTGTCGCTGCCGACAGCAGTGGAAATGTGTCAGGGTTCACTTTCCCGGCATTTTATGCCACCAGGCAGTGGGCGTCCGTTACTGCTGAACTGGGCGCATTTGGCGGCTCGTATGTTGATATGTGGGAACAATAGGTCAACCCTGCTACCTATTGTTTTGTGATTCAAACAAAAAAAACGATGATTATTATCTAATCAGGAGGAAAATCAGAAAATGAAAAAATTAGTCCTTTTTATGGTTATGCTAGCGGCCACCCTGGTATCGGGAATAGCTTCCGCTGATAAGGTCTACGTCCCAATGTCTTTCCATTATGGAAATACTGATTACAGCCAGATTTTGGTCACCAACCTTGGCACAGCGTCTGTCAGAGTGTCCGTATCGTTTGATGGTTCTTTAACAACATACGCCGGTTCGACAATGAGCACCAACACATTGTCCGTTTCAACCAACAAAACCGCTATAGTCGCCGGCGGCAACACCTGGATAGTGCTGACCAGGGAAACCGATTTATTCGGGGCCACCGCAAGCATGAAGAGGGGCTTGGTAGTAATTCAATCCTCGGCTAGCGACTCACCGACTGTAGGCCAAGTCAGAGCCCATGGCTTTTTCATCCACGCGGGCACGACTCCTACCGGGTTTATTTTCCCGGCCAACTATAGGGTTAGAACCTGGACAAGTTCAGCAACAGCAGTAACACCAACCACACAACGTTATGTGGATCACATCAAGCAGTAGCCTCTGGTTTGTGTAACTTGCAACATAAAGCCCTGGCCTTTTTGGCCAGGGCTTTTTTTATTTTTTTTGTAACCGTTCACAGGGTTGTCATGAAAAAGCAGAGAAAGCCTCATTATCTATTTGTTACATCCCCCTTAATCCCCCTTGCCAAAGGGGAATTAAAACAGATCCCATTTTAGGGCGTTTCCCGTATTCCCCCTTACCAAAGGGGGACCAAGGGGGATGTGGTTTCCCCTGCAATTGAGCATGAAGCCGTTTCCATGGCACCTATCGTGAACGGTTACCTATTTTCTTTGAGAGAGGCCTCACCCATGCATGAATTACAATTGAAAATGAAAAATTCCGCTGTGCTTTTTCTGTTTCTTGTCCTTTTTATTTCCGCCTGCGGAGGGAAGGAATCGCAACAGGATGCCTCGCTGAAACTGGAAGAGGCGTTTATACACTACGAATTGGGCATGGATTATTACGGGATAGGAGAAATGGACAAGGCCGTGGCGGAATGGGAAGAGGCGGTGAAACTCAATCCCGATTCCGAGGCAAGGCACATGCTGGGACTCGCCTATTATTCCCAAAAAAACACGGATGGGGCCAGGAAGGAATGGGAATACATTCTGTCAAAGGACGGAAAAAATTTCATGGCCCTGAACAATCTTGGAAACCTTTACAAGGATTTAAAGGATCCCGATAAGGCGCTGGATTTTTTTTCCAGGGCAGTTGCTGCTAATCCCAAGGAGGCAATGCCTTTCTATAACATGGGCATAGTTTATAAGGAAAAGGGGGACCAAAAGCTTGCAAAGGAAAAATTTTTAAAAGCCTTGGAGTTGGACCCTCAACTGTCCATTGCCATGTTTGAAATGGGTAATATTCTTTGGGCGGAAGGGGAGAGGGAACAGGCGGCGCCGTATTTTAAAAAACTGGCCGGGGGGGAAGGCCGAAAAGATCCTGGCTTTGACCCTATAGTGGCCGGCTATTCGAGCCTCGGGCAGCTATATCTCGAATCAGGAAATTTCGATGAAAGCGAAAAAAATCTGAAGAAAGGCATTGAAGTTCAACCTTCAAACCCCACGCTGCACTATAGCCTGGGCAATCTTTACGAGATTATGGAAAAAAAAGAGGAGGCCCTGAAACAATATAAATTGACCTTGCAAATGGACCCTGCCTTCCCGCATGTTTACAATGGGCTAGGGAACCTTTACGCGGAGATGGGAGGGGGCCATCTTGATGAAGCTGAAGGACTGCTTTTAAAAGGAATGGAAATTGATCCGGGCCTTAAGGACCATTTCCTGGATACTTTAGGATGGGTGTACTACAAGCAAGGAAAATTGGATGAAGCCATGGCCAAAGTGGAAGAGGCCATCGGATTGACCCCGGCCGACAAAAAAGAAAGTCTTTCCAATAAGCGTTATCACCTCGGAATAATTTATAAGGCAAAAGGGGACCAGGAAAAGGCGTTGGAAAATTTTAAAAAGGCCATTGAGCTCTATCCTGGCGGAGAAAGCGCTAAAAAAGCGAAAAAAAATCTTGGATAAAATAGTATAGGAATTCCCATTTTAAATCTTTTAAAATCAAATAGATATATGAATCACACCCCCCTTGATCCCCCCTTGCCAGGGGGGAATTTCTGAGATATTCTCCGCCAGGGGGATTTTTAAATATTCCCCCTTAAAAAAGGGGGCCAGGGGGATGTCAATTCTTTTGGTTGCGGCTTAGGGAACGGTTTCAAACCGTTCCCTAAGCAGTGTTCTATTTTCTGTCCGCCCGAGAAGGGCGTTAAGTTCATCATACCTTTTCCCTCAAATGGGCGCAGTCTTCCCTGTCCCCGCTTATCTTCGCGATGGCATGCCCAAGGATGGGGAGAACTACCAGCAGATTTTCCTCCACGGCCTTAGGGTTGCCGGGAAGATTGATTATCAAAGACCTTTTGCGGATGCCCGCCTTACCCCTGGAAAGAATCGCGTAGGGCGTGAGACGGAGACCGGAAGCTCTCATGGCCTCTCCAAATCCCGGCAATTCTTTTTCCAGGACTGCGCCTGTGGCTTCCGGCGTAACATCACGGTCGCTTACGCCTGTGCCGCCGGTAGTGACAATCAAGGGCATACACAGAGAATCGCTCCATTCCACCAATTTTTTTTTAATCTCTTCCACTTCGTCCGGGACAATGCAATAAAGCTGAATCCTGAATCCGCTGCCCTCAAGGATTCTTCTGGCTGTGGCCCCGGAAACGTCCTCCCGTTCCCCCTTCGACCCTTTGTCGCTTATTGTCAGAATGGCGGCATCAATACGCATAAAATTAAAAGTTAAAGCAAAAACCCGGTGACCATTTCACCTTTTTTAAAAAAAGATTTCTCATTGGAAAGAATGATGAAGCCATTGCAATCACAAATCAATTTTAAATTGCCTGAGCCTTGGTCCGGTAAGGGGGTGGCAATGAATTCACCGTTTTCCTCATGGATGACGGACGCAATAAATATTCTTCGCGCATCCACTTTCCTGTGAAGCTCGGTATCCAATCTGGCCTGGATGTGCGCATTGCGGTAATGGAGGAAGCCGCCTAACTTTTTTATGGCCGGTTGGACAAACTCATGAAAAGCGATGAATGAAGCGACCGGGTTCCCAGGGAGTCCGAAAAAGAGTTTTCCGTTAAGGCGTCCAAAAACCAATGGCTTTCCCGGCTTCATGGCCACTTTCCAAAAGGTCAACTCGCTCCCAAGCCTCTCCAGGACCGCCTTAACCAAATCATAATTTCCAACTGAAACCCCTCCGGTGGTAATTAAAATGTCGGACCTGGAGCCGGCCAGCAGCTTTGCCTCTATAGCGGCTTCCACGTCCCTGGCGATTCCAAGCAGTTCAGGACGTCCTCCGCACTCTGCAACCATTGCTGAAAGAAGGTGGCTGTTGGAATTTATAATTTGACATTCCGTGGGAGTTTCACCCACGTCCACAATTTCGTCGCCGGTTGCTAGTATTGCCACTGTGGGTCGCGCATAAACTGGGATAGCAGCCAAACACAGGGAGGAAAGCAGGCCCACCTGTTGAGGTCCTATATGCGTCCCCCGGCGCAAAACGGTTTCTCCTTTTTTTATATATTCCCCTTTGTAGCGTATATTGGCCCCTTTTCCGGCAGGCGATTTTAAAATAGCGGCTGTTTCACCCCCATAACCATCCGTGTCCTCGACCTGAATTACAGTGTCCGCGCCTGAAGGCATCATGGCGCCGGTCATGATCCTTGCCGCCTCTCCTTCTTTAAGGGCAAGGTTGAGATTTTTCCCGGCCGGTTGTTCTCCAATGACTCGAAGTGATTTTGGGGATTGAGGGGAAGCGCCCTGGACATCCTCGAACCGGAGGGCGAAACCATCCATTGCGGATTGATCGAAAGGAGGCAGGCCGAGGCCGGAGACCATATCCTTTTCAAGCACGCGGCCGGAGGCGGATGCAACAGGAACAACCTCCGCGCCAAGCGGAGTAATTTGGGAAAGAATTATTTCAAGGGCTTCTTCTATGGAAATCAAGCCGGCCTCGCTAAATTGACAATTTTCAATTGACACTTTTTAATGGTTTTATTAAGGATGGTCTTCCACCCAGACATCGCCGTCGACAGTAAATTCCTTTTTCCAGATAGGGACGCTCCTCTTGAGCTCATCAATGCAAAATTCACACGCCTTGAATGCTTCTTTCCTATGTTGGGAAACGACAATAATCAAAACGATGTTTTCGGCGATCTCTATCTTTCCAAATCTATGAATAATCCCTACGTCCAGGACGTCGAATTCCTTAAGGGTCCTGTCCCTTAGGCGCTCCAGGGACTTTTCCGCCATTCCTGGATAATATTCAAATTCCAGGCCCTTGATATCTTTCCCTTTGGAAAAATCCCTTGCGGTTCCAAGAAAAACCACCGCCGCCCCGGTATTCCGGAAAGGCCCGCGCAGGGCCAGGGTTTCTTCCTCTATATTAAAATCAGCAAGTTGTAATTTAATCATTAACCGTAAACCGATAACCGTAAACTGTGAACTTTTTATTCAGTTGCCGCCTGAAAGAGGAGGCAGTATGGCAACCTCGTCTCCGTCCTTTAACGTGGAAGAAAGGTCGGAGACCTCCTGGTTGACCGCGTAAAGAAACCTTTTAGTGGCCGTAAGGGTCCTAAGCTCAGGATGCTTTTCTGAAATCCTGGTTATAAGTAGTGACAGGGTCAACCCGTTTTTATACTCAAAGGCTTCGCTTCCAAGCCCGAGCTTTTCCTTGACGGATGCAAAGTAGAGAACCTTTATCATGTTGACCATTATAAGAAAGGGGCTCCGTTATTACAAGCCGATTCCACCAATTTTGCTTTGGGGTGTCGGGAGGGGATAAAATAAGTCCATGTAATATCGAACAAGGAATAAAGAATGTAAAAAGAGGACCTTCAAAGTAAGGGCACGGCGCGCCGTGCCCCTACAAAATTCCGCGGTCCCTTGTTAGATATTCTTTATCCGATTTTAAAAAATTTTCCCCCGTGAACGGCTACAAAAAAACAATGTGTTTATTGGTTTTTTTTACGCTGGCAATGGCTTACATGGAAGCCGCCGTGGTCGTTTACCTGCGAGAACTCTTTTATCCGGAAGGGTTCCATTTTCCGCTGAAGGCGCTTCCAGCAAAGCTTGCCTGGATTGAAATCGGCAGGGAGGCGTCAACCATGGCCATGCTTATTGCCGTAGGGATGGCCGCCGGGAAAAGCCCCTGGTCAAGATTTTCTATTTTTATTCTGGTCTTCGGGGCATGGGACATTTTTTATTATCTGTGGCTGAAGATTCTGCTCGGCTGGCCCTCCTCGTTCCTTGAGTGGGACATTCTTTTTTTGATTCCTCTTCCGTGGACCGGGCCTGTAATTGCCCCAATGATTGTGGCAGCATGCATGATTTACGCGGCCCTTGAAGTTCTTTATATGGAGAAAAAGGGCCTTTCCTTTACTATAAAAAAAGGAGAGACGGTTTTCATCGCGCTAGGCGCGGCAGCCATTTTAGCGTCTTTTTTATGGGACGCCGGGATTGTCCTCAACCAGGGAGTCCCCACAAAATTCCAGTGGAAAATTTTTGGGTCCGGGGAGCTTATGGGGCTGCTGGCTTTTGTCCAGGCGGCAAGGAGAAACAAGGCAAGGCGTTCTTGACAACCTGTGCCAAAAATGGTATTAAAATAGCCTACTTAGATTATATAATCAAACGTCTTGATGCACGAAAATTTTATTTTGGCTGCGGCCGTGTCGCGCTATGAAAGAATACAAAACCGAAAATATCCGTAATGCGGGACTGATCGGCCATGGAAAGGCGGGCAAGACGTCACTGGCCGAGGCCATGCTCTTCACCTCCGGGTCGTCTGACCGGCTGGGAAAGGTGGGCGACAATTCCTGCGTAATGGATTTTGACCCGGATGAAATCAAAAGAGGGGTCTCAATCAACGTGTCACTGGCCTTTTGCGAATGGAAGGGCAAAAAGATAAATATTCTGGACACGCCGGGATTTACCAACTTCATAGCCGAAACAGAGGCTTGCATGAGGGTCATGGACTCCGCCATCCTTGTGCTGAACGCGGAATCCGGCGTTGAGGTGGTCACGGAAAAGGTCTGGAAATGGGCGGATGAAAGACATCTCCCCAGGCTGGTCTATGTCAACCGGCTCGATCATGAGCAGGCCGACCCCATCCGTTGCTTTGACTCCATAGCTCAAAAATTCAAGCAGGACCCGGTGAGTTTTCAGCTTCCCATAGGCAAGGGGCCGGACTTTAAAGGCGTTGTGGATCTGTTGGCCATGAAGGCCGTTTATTTTTCCAAGGACGCAGGCGGGAAGTGCGAGATCAAGGAAATCCCGGATGATCTGAAGAAGAAGGCGGAGGAGCACAGGGAAAAGATAATAGAGCGCGCCGCTGAAACGGATGACGCCTTGACCGAAAAATACCTGGAAGGGCAAACCCTGACAGAGGACGAAATTTTTAATGGCCTGAAGGCCGGGATTTTAAACGGCGGCATTGTGCCGGTGTTTTTTGGCTCGGCCATTAAAAATCAGGGCGTTTCCCTTTTGCTGGACGCCGTTCTCCAGTTTTTTCCTTCTCCATTGGAAGTTCCGGAAGCCAAGGGCGTGGACTTAAAATCGGGGCAGGAAACATCCATCAAAACTTCCGAGGACGGAAGCCTGGCGGCCCTGGTTTTTAAAACCATAGCGGACCCGTTTGCCGGGAAGCTAAGCCTGTTCCGTGTGTATTCCGGGGTTTTTAAAGGGGACCAGAACATTTTTAATTCTCAAAAAAACTCACAGGAACATGTCGGGCAGGTCTTTTTTCTCCTGGGCAAGAAACAAATATCCGTTCCCAGGGTCGTGGCCGGCGACTTCGGGTGCGTGGCCAAGCTAAAAGCCACTGAGACCGGAGACGCCTTGTGCCAGGACAATAAACATGCGGTGGTTTTTGAGAAGATATCCTTTCCGGAACCGGTCATCAGCATGGCGGTCATCCCTAAATCCAGAGAAGACGAAGAAAAGGTCTCCACCTCCATTCATCGCCTGATGGAGGAAGACCCGTCCCTGCGGGTCGGGCGCGATCCCCAGACCCATGAAATGATAATCTCCGGAATGGGAACTGTCCATTTGGAAGTGGTTGTGGAAAGACTGAAGAGAAAATTCGGGGTTGATGTGGAAGTGAGGACCCCTAAAATTCCTTATAAGGAAACAATCCGCGCTTCCATTAAAGTCCAGGGAAAATACAAGAAACAAAGCGGAGGCCGGGGACAATATGGTGACACATGCCTGGAAATAAGCCCGCTGAGGAGAGGCGAGGGTTTCGTGTTCGAGGACAAAATAGTCGGAGGCGCCATCCCCAAGCAATACGTCCCGGCGGTGGAAAAGGGAATTGTCGAGGCAATGCAGGAAGGGGTCATCGCCGGTTATCCAATGGTGGACTTGAAAGTGGTCCTGTATGACGGCTCCTACCACGAGGTGGACTCTTCCGAAATGGCTTTCAAGATAGCGGGTTCAATGGGATTCAAGAAGGGCGCAATGGATTGCAAGCCGGCGCTGCTGGAGCCTATAAAAGACATGGAGATCACAGTGCCGACCGAGAACGTGGGCGATATAATGGGCGACATCAACTCCAGGCGCGGAAAGGTCTCCGGGATTGAGCCATCCGGCGATTGTCAAATCATCAAGGCCAAGGTCCCCATGTCTGAAATCCTGAGATACGCGTCGGATCTGAGGTCCATGACAGGCGGCCGTGGCTCTTTTCATTCTTCTTTCTCTCACTATGAGGAAGTGCCCGGGCACCTGGCGGAAAAAATCACCGCGGAAAGGAAGAAGGAGTAATGGACCAGTTAATAGTTTTTAGAAACTCGTGAAGGTTCGTGTCCATTCGTGGCTGATTTAACGGAGGGAGGCAAAGGTGGTCAAGACAAGCATTGTTGATTATATCTATGAAAAAATCGGGCACCCGCGAAAATTGGCCGCCATCTCCGTTGAGGAAATAATCAACTCCATCAAGGAAACACTGGCGAACGGGGAAAACATTCAGATCGTCGGATTCGGACGATTCAATCTTAGAAAGAAGAATGAAAGGACCGGACGGGACCCGGCCACAGGGGAAGAAATTACCATATCCGCCCGGCAGGTCCTCACCTTCAAACCAAGCCGGCAGTTGAAGGACGCTGTATTGCGGCGCGTTCGCAACAAAAATAAATTTCGATGTAATAATAATATAAAGCCATGACGGATATCCCGGACAAGCTCTTCTTTAAAATAGGGGAGGTTTCCACTATAACCCGGTTGGAGCCTCACATACTTCGATACTGGGAAACGGAATTCCAAGTTTTAAGTCCCAGGAAAAACGAGTCCGGCCAGCGCCTGTACATAAAACGTGATATAGAAACAATCCTGAAAATCAAAAAACTTCTTCATGAAGAAGGCTATACCATCCTTGGCGCCAAAAAGTTATTGACAAAAAAAAACAAGAAGCCGGAAATAAACGAGGCCGGCGCCGCCGGCCAAAAAATTCTCCAGCAAAGCCTTGATTTCGAAAGGAAGGAGCCCAACCTGGCGCTAAGGGAAATCAAGGAAGACCTCAAAGCTGTTTTGTCTCTTCTTTCTCATAGCGCGGCATGGCCGCAACCAAAATAAATTTCTACGCATTCAAACGTTCGATGATATTATTACGCTCAGAAATTTACGTTTTCCGCTTGAAATAAAATCAGCTTTGAATGCTTCAAGAGAAATTCATTTTGGTTGCGGACATGCGCGCTCCAGGAAGCGTTTGAAAACTTTGCGCGGAAAACGCAAATTTCTGAACGTAATAATATTGATAAGGAGGAAATATGGAAAATTTGGTATCCGTGAGGTATGGATTATTATTCGCCTTGATTACACTGATTTATGGATTTGGACTTGGGGGCGCGTTCGGCGCATTCGAGGAAAACATCATGGGACATTTGGAAGACAGCGCAAAGCAAGTATTGTCCGCGACTTACAATGGGGATGAAGCGAAAATGAAAAAAACAATCGAGAAGTCCTGGACTTATTTCAAGCGGGCGCATCTCCACGCGAATGGACTTGGAGCATCGGCTTTGGCGCTTATCCTGCTTGTGTCATTTCTTCCGGTTGGCAAGATAATCAAAAGCATAAATGCGATATGTCTTGGCGCCGGGTCATTCGGGTATTCCATGTTCTGGATGCTGGCCGGCCTTAAAGCGCCGGGCATGGGGAGCACGGGCTTGGCGAAGGAATCCATGAAATGGCTGGCAGTGCCATCGGCCGGGCTTTGCATTATCGGGGTACTAATGGTTTTTGGATCAGCAATTATCACATTATTTTTCAAGGGAAATTCGTCCACCATGAAGGGGTGACACATAAATTATGTTCACAGCGAAAGTTTTTGTTTCTCCAAAAAAAAATGTCCTGGATCCCCAAGGGAAGGCGGTCCACCACGCCCTCGAGTCCTTGGGCTTCGAGGAAATCAATGACGTGAGGGTCGGCAAATATATAGAGGTGAAGGTCAACCGGAAAGACAAGGCCGCGGCGGAGGCGGAGGTAAAAAGAATGTGCGACAGCCTCCTCGTGAATCCGGTTGTAGAAGAATATACCTTTGATATAAGCGCTGAGTAAACAGTAGAGGATGTGGAGTTCAGGGGTCAGAAGCCAGAAGTCAGGATAAAGGAAGAAATTTTTTCCATATTCTGACTTTTATCTTTTAGAAGCTGTCTTGAAAAAAGCATTATGGTCCGCCGCCTTGCAAGCAGCCACTGAAATCCTTAACACACCCCGGCCTTCGGCCACCCCTCTCAAGAGGGGAATTTTTCAAAGGAAAAAATTTTAATCGCGGCAGTATAA
>JACRGO010000147.1 GCA_016212295.1 Nitrospinota bacterium
AAAAGACTCTCAAGGAAAATTGGTGTTCCCTTCTTCGCCGCCCCCAATTTGGGTGGGGGGCGGCTTCGAAGGGAAGTTTTATCCTAAACCCGGAAAAAACGGCCTTTTCGCGCCTTGCTTGACATTTGGCCTCATAGCAGGTGAATGGGGACGCAATCACTCGAAATCCGAAGCTCCTGAACCAGTAGCTCGGATAGTTCCAGTCCCGGGCGGCGCACCGCGCGAGCCTGACATTGAGGTAGAAAGCGCCGCCACGCAACACCCGAAGCGTATCTGACGAGGCGTCCAAGTTTTCCCGTCCATCCCCGGATTTGTATGGATAGCCGAAGGCGGGTTTTTCCCAATCCTTCCCCCACAAACTCCTTGTCCACTCCCACACGTTTCCGCTCATCTCCTCCACAAGATAGGGACTTTTGCCGCTTGGAAAGCAGCCCACGGCGCTGGTAGTCCCGATTTTTGTATCATTGTAGTTGGCCTTGTCCGGGTCAGGACCACCTTCCCAGGGATAAACTCGCCCGTCCGTTCCCCTGGCCGCCTTCTCCCACTCCGGTTCGCTGGGGAGGCGGATTTCCTCGTTCATGCGCAGTTTCCCTTTTTTGCGTAGCCAGTCCGTGAGCCACCGGCAAAAGGCCAGGGCCTCGTACCAATTCACCCCCGCCACGGGATGATTCGCCAGATTAAAAGGCTCGCCCAAATTATAGGGCCTGTCTCGGTCCTGTACCTTTCCCTCTTTCCAGACCCCGGCGTCCCTGGCCTCTGTCCAATACTTTTCCACTTTATACCCTCCTTCCTGGACAAAGACATAATATTGGGCGTTGGTCACGGGAAAGCGGGAGATTTTGTAGTCGTAAGGGATTGTATAAGTTTCCTGCGGAGTTTCATTTTTATCGGCTCCTTCGTCACTTTCCTTGCTCCCCATGAGAAAGGGACCCTTGGGGATTTCAATAAACTCTATCTCTTCCGGCCTTAAAACCTCATCCATAGGATCGCCCAGCGCCGCAAGAAATCTCCCCGCATCCGCCCTTTCAATAGCGCCCAGGGGACTCGTGCTCATGACATTTTTCAATCTATCAACCAAAATTTTCAGGTAAGCTATGCCTCCTCCGGGTATATCGTCTTTCATAATGGTATCCTTCCCCAATATAACGGCCATATAGCCGGACCAGAGGGCGGCCCGGCTTATTGGTTCTCCAATGGGATATTGTATGTTGGGGCATAATTCGTAAGCCAGGTTCAGTAATTTTTCCTCTCCTGCTTTTTTATTATTAAAAAGCAATTCCTCGGCCCCCAACTTCGCGGCTACATACCAGAAATCGCGCTCTTTGGCCTTTTCTAAATACTCGCGTCCAACGCCTCTCGAAAAACTAAGCATATGCCTGCCCGCCAGATATTCCTTAAAAGTGCGATGAGGAAAGGCATATGTAGGGGGGCGGCCTCCCTTTTCATCTCCTCCCTGCCCCACCAGAAGGCCTGCCCGCAGGTCAACGTAATCCAGAAATTCGGCGGCCAGTTCCATATTTCCAAAATTTTCCTGATTTTCCAAAATTTCCAAGAGGTCTTTCCTGAGCAATTCTTCTCCTTTTTTCCCGGCGGCTTCCTTGCTATGGGCCTGGTAGGCCAGCCTTTCCATGATTTCCCATAGACCATCCTTTTTCGCAAGGATTTTCTTTAGAGGGGCGGAAACGGAGCCCTCCTTGCGTTTCTGCCACCGAATCAGGAGAACATCCACGGCTTGGTTGTAAAGAAGCACCCTCTTCTCGGGAAGCTCTTCGTCCCGTTGATGGATGATGGCCATGGTGGTAAGAAGCATGGGATTAGGAGAGAGTTCCATCAACTCCCCGCTGGTGACGGCGTTCTTGAGGTCTTCAGCCCGATCTTTCGCCTTGGTCTTTTCCATTCGTTCGAGTTTGACCTGGGCGTTTTAACAACCCTTCACAAACTCCTTGATTTATTCCTTAGTAAATTGAGAGAGGGTATGGTGAACATAGCCGGAAAGGGAGGATTCCTTGCCATAGGAGCGCACTCGGCAGGTGACCAGAATTCGCTCCACTTTCGGGTAAGAACGTTTCACAGCGCGCAAAAACTCCCGGACCTTGAGGCGCAAGGATTCCGGGGTTTCGTCCAGGCCGTCGAAGATTATTAATGCAGAACCTTCAGTGAAGATATCCTCCAGTTCTTCCGCAAAGTCCGGGCAATTAAAACCTTCTAATATTTGGCGCGTCTTGCCCCTGAACACTTCCGTTAACAGCCGGTCCTGTTCGTCTTCTGACTTGCCTTCGGGTTTCAATTGTTCCAGATCCGGGACCAGATCGCCCAGTGTAATGAAAAGGGGCAGGAGCGGTTTACTGAATCCGGCGGGAAGTTTTTTTCTTGTGAGGCAGGCATCGGCCATCACAACCGCTAACTGTTTGGCAAAGGTGCTCTTTCCGCTCCCCGGATCGCCCAAAAGGACCAGATGTTTGTTTTGGGCGGCGGCCTCCATGGCGGCTAGGGGCCGATCCTCCATTTCTCGTCCAAACCGATGTATTTCTTTTTCCCTGGCCTTTTTTTCTTCCTTGGAAAGAGGGATAGGGGTGCTGGTGTCCAATTGCACATACACATCCTCCAGGCTCACGTCTTCTTCCGTCCCCTCTTCTCTGCCAAGGGCGGCAACGGGAAGCACGGAGCATCGCTGGCGAAGTTTCTCCAGATACCTGGTTTTTGCCGTTTCTTTTTTATTCTCGCCGGAATTATTGTATATCTTTTTTGTGATATGGACCCCGCCCTCTATTTTTCCGGCGGCCACGCCCCCCCGGTCCGCCTGGACAATGACGCCTGTCCCCGTGATGGACGCCTGGAATTTTCCCCAATTCCCCAGGGCCTGGAGTTCCTTTTGCAAGGCGGAGGCGAACCAAGATTGGTCCTTTTTCGGGAGGGTGTTTCCGGCAAGGGCGAAAGCGTCCAGTTTTTCCAGGACGGCGTCCAGTTCCTTTCTCAAATCCGGCGTCTTGGTTGTCTCCTCGGCCAATTGTTTCGCGATGGAGGTCTCGTCCGCGCCCTGGTCCTTCCACTTTTGAATAAGATTCGCCAGAAGATTGGTCCCCACCCCGCCCAGGGCTTTGCCCAATTCCATCATTGGAGCGATCAGGTCTCCTTCCTTGAACGCATCCACCACCGGCCAAAGGGCGGACCCGGCGATGAAGCCGTAAACCGACTCCGCCCCGGCCTTGTCCATGCGGCCTTTCCAACCCTTGAGCCGCTCCTTCACCTTTTCCTTCCAGGTTTTTTCATCAAAGGCCATGGTTTTTTCCTTACATAAGGATTTCCAGTTTAGGATTTACTCTCCTGCCGCTTATTAGCAGTCTCATAATAGTATTTACAGAAATAAACCTTCTCGCTCCCAGGGTCCCCCTCACTATCCCGGGGTCCGCTCCTCATCGTTTTTCAGCCGTCCCTCCGGGACCCCAAAAGACCCAAACCCAAAAACCTTAACTTAGTACGAGGCGGAGCCTCGTGGCCAGGCATTCCAGGCAGGAGCCTCACTGCCATTAAGTTAAGGAATTTTTATGAGGCGTTTTTTGGGGTTAAGCTCTAAAATACGTTAGGTTTCCCGTTAATATTGAAGCTCAACCGTTTTAAAATTAAATTTTGTTATGTAAGGCCGATTTTTCGC
>JACRGO010000148.1 GCA_016212295.1 Nitrospinota bacterium
ACCTTATTTGGCAAAATGGCACGCACCTTCTTGAAGCATATTCGCGTTAATTCAATAGAAGAGCTCAAACAAAGAATTATGCTTGGTATTGAAGAGATAAATACATTGCCAGTTGTTCATAGATGGAAAAATTTTGAAATTGCATTAAAATATTAATTGTAAATGTTTTAATGAAACGATATAATAGGGAGCCAGCAAGGAATTTTTTCATATTCTGCCCCCTGGTCCCTGACTCCTGCCTCCTATATTTTCCCCACTGACCGCAAAAAGTAATCTATCTCTGAATCCGTGGTGAAAAAACCGGGGCTTACCCTTATCGTGCCTTCCGGATAAGTGCCGATGGTCTTGTGCGCAAGGGGACAGCAATGAAGCCCGACCCTTGTAATGATCCCGTACTTACTGTCGAGTATTTCCGCTGTTTCCCCGGGATCTTTCCCGGAAACGCGAAAGGAAACCACCGCCGTCTGTTTCTCCGGGTCCAGTGGACCAAAAATCTCAACGCCTTTCACGCCGGACAAACCCTCCAGCAGTTTCCTGGTCAGGGCCTTTTCCCTTTCCCTGATTTTATCCAGCCCCTCATTTTCTATAAAGGCTATGCCGGCCTCAAGACCGCTGACGCCAGGGGTGTTTTGCGTGCCGCTTTCAAACTTGTCCGGCAGGAGGTCGGGTTGTTCAATGGACTCGGACCTGCTCCCGGTCCCCCCTTCCACCAGTGTGTCCAATTTGATCCCTTCCCGTATGGCAAGGAAGCCGGTGCCCTGGGGACCCATGAGCCCCTTGTGTCCGGTGCAAGCGAGTAAGTCGATGTTCATTTCCTCCATGTCGATTCTCAACGCGCCTGCGGTCTGGGCCGCGTCCACGAGAAAGATGATATTCCGGCTCCTGGCGATTTTCCCGACCTCAAGGACAGGGAGGATGGTTCCTGTGACGTTTGAGGCATGGGTAAGGACGATCAGCCTGGTGGACGGGAGAATCGCCTTTTCGAGGTCATCGGGCGATAAAAAACCTTGCCTGCCACAAGGGACAATGGTGTAAGGGACCCCGCCTCTGGAAAGTTTTTCCAGGGGCCTCATGACAGCGTTATGCTCCACTCCGGAGGCCAGGACATGGTCGCCCGGCCTGAGTGTCCCTTTTAGCGCGATATTGATGGACTCCGTGGCGTTCTTCGTGAATACTACATTGCGGCTATCGGGGACGTTGAAAAATCCGGCGATCCTTTCCCTGGTCCCGAAGAGGACCTTGCCCGCCATGAGGGACATCCTGTGCCCGCCCCTTCCAGGACTGGCGCCGATATTTTTCATTGTCTCCAGCATTGCCTTGCTGACCCCTGGAGGCTTTGGATAGGTGGTGGCTGCGTTATCCAGATAGCAAACGCGCTCAGACATCCACTTCATCCTTTACATGGGCCAACTGCTTCAACGAGAAACCCTCCTTCACGAGATAGAAGCTCCCGAGCGCAATCAAAGTCCCGAATTGAACGGCCCAGGTGACCATTCCGAAGCTCGCGGCCTGGGCCTCCGGCACATGGAAGATATTATGCAAGGCCACAACGCAGCCTATTTGAAAGGAGCCGAGAAAACCCGGGGTCGGGAAGAGGGAGATGAAAACGCAGACGATCACCGTCAGCGCCACCAGGGAGGAAAAAGGGAGGCTGTTAAATCCGAAGGCCAAATAAACGGGATAATAGGAAAAGGTGATAGCAAACCACAGGATCAGGGAAAGAAGGGAAATCATGGCTATGGCTTTAAAATCCTTCAGAATGTGGAGTCCGGTGGAAAAGGAATCAACAAGGTGAAGGACCTTGCTCCCTGGCTTTTCAGGAAACGGCCTTAGAAAAACTTTTATAATCCCCGTCATTTTTTCATTCCAATGCACAAGGGAGTAAGAGAAAATGATTATCCCCAAGCTCAAGGCGAGGGAAAGCCATCCGAACTTTTTCAGAAGATCGATCATGCTGTATCCCCCGAAGCCTGCTATGCCGTCAAAGATGCCGGATTGAAAGAGGAGGAGCCATATGGCCATGGCAAGCACTGACAGCATATCGAAAATCCTTTCCACGAAGATGGTTGCGAAGGAGGCGCTGACGCTGATCCCTTCCTTCTTGCCAAGCAGGTAGGCCCGGATCAACTCGCCCGCGCGGGCAGGCAAGAGATTTCCCATGAACCCTACGCACAGGGGCGCCATTAATCTGCTTACGGAGGTTTTTTTAAGCGAGGAAACCAGAAACGTCCATCTATAGGCGCGCAGGACAAAGGAGAGGACCCCAAGACCCATGGCCGGGACAAGGTAAAAATATTCAATGCTTTTGAGAGATAAAATCAATTCATCAAGGGCGACATTGCGGAATGTCAGGTAAAGGGCCGCCCCGGCAATGAAGAGTCCTATGAATAGATGTTTTTTGTCCATTTAAAGCCTATATCACCCCCAGAACACCAATCCCGGGAGGTATGGGTTGGGGAGGAGGGCATGGTATGGGACCACCCTGGCGCCGAACACGAACTTGCCGCTTTCGCGGCATGATACCACGCCATGGAAAAGATGATGTCCGTTTCCAATGTCCTTTTGGTACTCGAGCCGCACCATTTCCCTGTTGTAAAGATTTTCCTTGTCATCCATCTCGCCGTAATATACGTCCAAGGTGATGTCCGCCGGCTGGAGCGCTCCCAGGTAAATATTTACCGCCACATCAAGCTGGGTCCCCACCTTGAGCTCCACGGTTTCCGAGAACTTTACATCCTTTATTTCAACCTTGGACCAGTTGTTCATGGTTTTTTCCATCCACCTGGCCATCTCCCGCGCGCCTTTAAAGTTCTCCCCGGAAAGCTTTCTCCAGTTTTCCGAGGCGGGGAAATAGGCGCTTTGGACATAGTCCTCCAACATGCGATGTGAACTGAAGGCCGGGCAATGGGATTTCAAGGTCCCCTTCATCATGGAAATCCACTTCACCGGGAGGTTTTCAACCCCCCTGTCATAGAATTTGGAGACCACTTCCTTTTCCAGCAGATCATAAATGGCCTGGCTTTCCACCGCGTCCTGATACTCCAGGTCCTTGAATTCCTCTTCGTGTCCAATGGCCCATCCTATATTTTCCTTGTAGCCCTCGCACCACCACCCGTCAAGAACGCTCATGTTCAATCCGCCGTTGGCCGCGACCTTCATCCCACTGGTCCCGCATGCCTCAAGGGGACGCCTTGGATTGTTCAGCCAAAGGTCGACCCCCTGGACCAGATAGCGGGCGATGTTGATGTCATAGTCCTCGATAAAAACGACCCTGTGCCGGAAATTCGGCTTCTTGGAAAAATGGATGATCTGCTTTATGAATTCCTTGCCGTACTGGTCCTTGGGATGCGCCTTTCCGGCGAAAATTATCTGGACCGGGCGGGTGGAATTGTTCAGGATGTCCGATAAACGCTTTTCATCTTTAAAAACCAAGGCACCGCGCTTATATGTGGCGAATCGCCTGGCGAACCCTATGGTCAGCGCCTCCGGATTCAATACCTCATAGGCGAATTGGATTTCGGACTTGTTCGAGCCGCGCCGTATCAGTTGTTCATGCAGCCTTTGCCTGGAAAAGGCCACCAGCCGCTCCCGCCGCCGCTGGTGGACGGCCCAGAGTTCCGTGTCCGGGACGTTCTCCACTTTTTTCCATATTTTGGGATCAGGGTCCTCGGTCCATTTCGGCCCCAGATAACGCTCAAAAATTTCCACCATTTCCTTGGAAACCCAGGAAGGAATATGCACCCCGTTGGTGATGCCGCTTATGGGAATGTCCTCCTGGACAAAATCAGGCCACAGCGCGCGCCACATTTTCCTGGAAACCTCCGCGTGCAGTCTGCTGACCCCGTTGGACCTGCCGGATAGCCTCATGGCCAGGACCGTCATACAGAAGGGTTCGTTGTCGTCCCAGGGATTTTCCCTGCCCATGCCCATGAATTCGCGAAAGGAAATTCCCAACTCCTGCACATACTTGGAAAAGTATTTGGACATAAGGTCCGGGGCGAAACGGTCGTTTCCGGCCGGGACCGGCGTATGGGTGGTGAAGATATTGTTGGAAATCACCGCTTGCTTGGCGTCGTGGAAGGAAAGGCCGTTTTCCCTCATGAGATTTTTGATCCTCTCCAGCGTGGCGAAGGCCGAATGCCCCTCGTTCATGTGGTAGACCTCCGGCTCGATCCCAAGCCTTCGCAGGACCCTTATGCCGCCGATGCCTAGGAGGATTTCCTGCCTGAGGCGCATTTCAAATTCGCCTCCATACAGTTGGGCCGTGGTGTCACGGAACTCCTCCGGGTTTTCCACCGTGTTGGTGTCAAGCAGATAGAGCGGGACCCTTCCAACCATGGCCTTCCACACCTTGGCCAGGACGCGGTTCCCGAAAAAATCCACCTCTATGCCCAGGTACTCATCCCCTTTTTCCGTCTTCGCCTTCTCAATATTGACCGGCATGTTATAGAGGTCGTTTTCGGGATAAAGCTCCTGTTGCCAGCCATCCTGGTTAAGATACTGGCGGAAATACCCTTCCTGATACATCAACCCGATCCCGACAAAGGGAATGTTCAGGTCGCTGGCGGACTTCAGGTGGTCGCCGGAGAGTATCCCAAGTCCGCCGGAATAGATTGGCAGGCAGTCCGCCAGTCCGTATTCGGCGGAGAAATAAGCCACTTTAAAATCCAGGGGTTTTTCCATCCGGAAGGAGTAGGCCCTGTCCGATTGAAGGTACTGCTGGAATTTTCTGTTGACCCTGTCCAGGGCCATCAGGAATTTCTTGTCTTCCGCAAGGGCAAGCAGTTTTTTGTACTCTATCTGCCCCAGCATCCGGATGGGGTTATGGCCTGTCTCTTCCCACGCCACGTGGTCTATTCTGGAAAACAGCTCCACTGCCTCGAGGTTCCATGAAAACCAGAGGTTGTTGGCTATTTGGGTCAAGGCCGATAATTTTTCCGGCACCTTGGGTATTACTGAAAATGTATGGATGTGTTTTTTCATATAGGGATAAGTGATTAAAGAATTAACATTGAACATCGAACGTCGAACGTCGAAATATGGCATATTTCCTTCTTCCCACTTCAAGGTTCGATGTTGGACGTTCAATGTTCGATATTCACTGGCCGCCGTGCTCTTCTTCTGTATTGTTTAGTTCTTCTTCGGTTGTTCCATCGTCATGCTCGACAGCCGCTTCGGTCCTCTCTTCCAGGGGAAGGCTGGTTTGAAGGGGCTCCTGCTCTCCTTCCTCTTTCTCCTCCATGAATTCCTTCAGGGTCGGAAGCTCGGAAATGTCACGCAGCCCGAAATATTCCAGAAAGGTTTTGGATGTGCCGTACATGATGGGCCGTCCGGCCACCTGTTTTCTCCCCATGGTGCGGAGCAGCTTTTTCTCGAACAGGGTCTTTACCACGCCGCCTGAGTCGACCCCCCGGATGTCCTCTATCTCCGCCCTTGTGATCGGCTGTTTGTACGCGATGATGGAAAGCGTGTCAAGGGCCGCCGGCGAGAGCTTGGAGCCCTTGTCAAGTTTATAGAATTTCTTGATCCAATCGGAGTAATCGACCCTGGTGCAAAGTTGAAAACCCTCCGCGACTTCCTGGATTTGCAGGCCGCGATTAGAGTAATCCTCCACAAGCTCCTTCATGGCGGCCTTCGTGTCGTCCTTCCCGCACTCCGTCCCTATTATTTCCTGGATTTTATTGAGGGAGATAGGCTGCCCGGACACCAGCAAGAGGTTTTCAATAATGGCCTTGATTTTGTCCCGCTCCAATTTTTTTCTCCTATTATGTCTACTTATTTTTTGCGTTTACTATCCACTTCTTTGCCTGCAAAATCATGGCGCTTTTTTAAATGCGTTGACTATACTTTATAAATTTTTATTGTCGAGGCGCTTCTTAACTGTTGAATCCTCACGACGCCTAAACGTATAAGTTCCAAAAGGGCCAGAAACGTTGTGACAATCTCCATCTTGGTCGCTGAATCGCTGAAAAGAGACTCAAAATCCATCAGGCTGATCCGGTCCAGAATGGAAGTGATGCAACTCATTTTATCAGTGACGGACATGGTCTCTACGGTGATCTCGTATTCCGCCTTGTAGGAAACGGATTTAAGGACCCTTTTAAACGCGTTCAGAAGATCGAATATGGTGACTTCCAGGAATTCACCCCCTTCGTCTTCATACTCAGGGTTATCGGATTTCCTGGTGAATATCTCGCCTTGCTTTGTCTCCATACTGCGGAGTTCCAGGGCCGCTTCCTTGTATTTTTTGTATTCAAGCAGTTTTTCCACCAACTCCGCCCTGGGGTCTTGCCCGCCCCCTTCCTCCTCTTCCTCCCCGGCTTCTTCCACCGGGAGGAGCATTTTGGATTTGATCCTTGCCAGCTCCGCAGCCATGACCATGTAATCCCCTGCAATATCAAGATTTAATGTCGTCATCAGGTCCAGATATTCAAGATAATGCCGGGTGATCTCCGATATCGGGATATCATAAATATCCAGTTTTTGTTCTTTTATAAGATGAAGGAGGAGGTCTAACGGTCCTTCAAAAACCGGGAGCTTTACTTTATATTCCAATGGATTTTTCCTTAAAAACCTTGAAGCGGGGGATTCGGGAGTTGGGTGCCACGGGCCGGGATTATGATCATATCCTTTTTATCTCCAACCAGTCAATAATGCAATGAGGGTTGATTTTGCCCTGGCATTCTGTTTTAATAGCGGCGGTAAGCCTGTGGCCGCGTTTTGGCAATGTTTTTAACCATTTAGGACCAAGCATGGGGAAAAAGGTTCTCATAATAGACGATGACAAGACTTTACTGGATATAGCCGCCCGTTATTTGAAAAAGGCCGGGTTCGAGACTCTTGCCTTGGAGGACAGTTCCATGGCAATGAAAAAAATTGAGTCCTTCAACCCGGACGTGGTGGTGGTGGACCTGATGATGCCCAAGATAGACGGCCTGCACTTGTTGAAATCCATCAAGGAAGCCAAGGGGTTCGGCAAGATCAAGACCATCGCCGTCAGCGCCAAGTCATTTGAGTTCGACAAGAACCGGGCCTATGAGATGGGGGCGCAATTCTTCCTGAAAAAGCCTCTGGACTACGAAAGCCTTGTTGCGGCCATTGACCGGGTGATCAAGGATGAAATGAAAATTGTCTTCTGGGGGACAAGAGGCACCTTGGCCAAACCCGGCCCTGAGACCTTGAAGTTCGGCGGCAACACCTCCTGCGTTTCAGTGGAATTGACCCAGGACCGGCTGTTTATCTTTGACGGCGGCACGGGAATAACCGAACTCGGGAAGAAAATGATGGCCTCCAGGAAAAGATACAAAATGAACTTTTTCATAACCCATCCCCACTGGGACCACATCAACGGCTTTCCATTTTTCATGCCCTTGTACCAACAGGGGAACGAAATGGTGGTTTACGGCTCCTCCCACGGAAACGTCAGCCTGCGCGAGGTCATAAGCGGCCAGATGGAAAGCATCTATTTTCCGGTTACCCTAAGGGCCTTTGGCTCCAGGGTTTACTTCAAGGAAATTTTTGAAGGGGATTACGAAATCGAGGGCCTGTCGCTCAAGACCTTGATGTTGAACCATCCTGGCATAACCCTGGGATACAGATTGGCGAACGCCAGCGGAAAATCCATGGCGTATATAACGGACAACGAACTGGCGCCGGAGGAGGTGGACAAGGACGGCAGCCATGCAAGAAAAAAACTGGTGAATTTCCTTGACGGCGTGGACGTGTTGATCCACGATTCGTCTTATTTTGACGAGGAATATAAAAAAAGGGTGGGATGGGGGCATCCCCCCCTCACCGAGGTTTTGAAATTGGCCGCCGAAGCAAAGGTGAAGAATGTCTATCTGACCCACCATGACCCGGACCATGACGATGCCAGGGTGGAGGAAAAAGAGGCCGCGGCCAGGCGATTCTTTGAGGAACGGGGCTTGGATATCCAGTGTTACTCCGCAATTGAGGGGAGCGCCGTTATTTTATAACTTCTGGCGGTTAGAAAAAAATTTGAAACTAAAATAGTCCAGTTGGCATCTAAAAATCGTTTTATTGAGTCTTAATATCGCTATAGTTGAAAATTTTTTTTATTAACCGCGGAGACGCAGAGGCACGGAGAAAAATTTTTTAATTTAACATCTTCTTCTCCGTGCCTCTGCGTCTCCGCAGTATATTTTAAATTTCTAAGTATTTTAAAGGGAGGAGGAATAATGACCGAGCATTCGTCCGAGCACACTCATGGCTGGGAGACAAGCCCCTGGCCCTTGCCTCTTGCGGCAGGTATTCTTTTTTTATTGCCTCTGCCATTTTCCTTTCATTTTGTTTATAAAAATTCACTTATGGCCATGCTTTCGCTGGGGCTTGGTGTCCCGATGGTCATCATCTCAGTCGCGGGGTGGACGCGGGAGAGTCTTGAGGACAAATACGGATGGGCGTCCGGCTACATCGTCGGCGCAATGCCGTTTTTCATCATAGCCGAGGCGTTCATCTTCATCGCCTTTCTCGCCGCTTACTGGGTCATTAAACTTTCCGCCGGCGTCTGGCCTCCTCCAGGGACCCCTGAATTTCCAGTCCTTATACCCATCATCATGACCATTATCCTGGTCTCGTCCAGCATCACAATCCATATAGGCGAAGGAAAGCTGGAAGAAGGCGATAAGGAGGGCTTTATCAAATGGCTGGGACTCACTATTCTCCTTGGGACCGTTTTTCTGTGTTTCACGGCCTTTGAATGGTCCCACTTCATTCATGAGGGATTTCTGATCGGGACCAACGCCAAGGGCACGGTTTTTTATTCCATCACCGGCTTCCACGCCTCCCATGTCTTTGTCGGCCTGGCCATCTTTCTTTGCATCCTGCTCCCGGCCATTGCAGGGAAAGTCAGCAAGCCCTTTGTTCAGGCAGGGTCCATCTACTGGCATTTCGTGGATATAGTGTGGTTTTTCGTGGTCTCGCAAGTTTATTTTTGGTGATAATTCACGGGTACCAGGGGGCAGGAAAAGCGGCAAGGAGTTTCTCTGCTGTTTGTCCATATCCCTGACACCTGCGAACTGTTACTATTTTTGGTAAGAGATGATCCACATGAAAAACTTATTCCTCACCTGGATCATGGCGGTTGTCCTTTGTTTTTATTCCGCTGTTTGCCACGCGGAGTATGGGCGCGTCCCGAAATCGGAGTTCGATCCAGAGACCATTAAAATCGATGAGGAAAAATACCTCGGCTCTCCGGTTGAAAAGAATTATGTATTCATCAACGAAAAAGGCAGGGAATTCACCCTTGGAGACATGCTGGATAAGCCCCTTATACTGGTCCTGTCCTATTACGCCTGCGACGGGGTCTGTTCCGCTGTCAACGCCTCGCTGATGAACGCCTTGTCCGGCATTGGACTTAAACCCGGCCGGGACTACCGGGCGCTGACCGTTTCATTTGACAGAAATGACGGCCTGGAAAGTCTTGCCATGTTTAAAAAGCATCTCCAGATTCCAGAAAGACTTGGCGCGGCATGGGAGCTGGCCGTCGCTAAGAACTATAAAGACATGGAGAGTTTGACAAGGGGCCTGGGCTACAACTTTTTCTGGTCAACGCGGGACCGTATATTTTTCCATCCCAATGCGCTGGTGTTTCTGTCGCCGGGCGGCAGGGTGGTCCGTTACCTCTACACGGCCGGCATGAGCAATAAAGACGTGGAGTTGTCCATTCTGGACGCATCCAGGGACCAGGCAGGCAAGTCCAATATAACCGACCTGGGGAGCGCCTTCTTGATCGCTTGTTACAGTTATAATTTCAAGGAAGGCAAGTATTCCTTGAACTATCCTTTGTTCATCGGCGCCGGTTCCCTGTTGTCCGGGGTGGCGCTCCTCGGAATTTCCATGGTTGTCATGGCTAGACAGGGACGCAACCAAAAGAAAAACAAAAAACAAATGGCAAATGACAAATAAGTTCCAAGCTACAATTACTGAATGTCCAAAACAAGCCCATTTCCTTGTTTACCCATTGTAATTTTGGTTATTGAGATTTATTTGTTATTTGGCTATTGGGATTTGGAAATTCATAGCGAGGCGTGGCCGCAAGCAAAATAAAATTTCGATGTATTAAAGCGTTTGATGGTATTGTTACGTTCAAAAATCAGGAGGGCTCTTTCATGAAAAAAATATTCATGGCCTTAACGGCCGCCTTCATGCTTCATACGGCTTCCGCCAAATCCGTTTTCGCCAACGAAGGGCGGAAGGCCGGGGCCATTGCCGACCCCGCCGAGGGCTGGAGCCGTCTATTTCACGAGGTGCTGGTGGACGTCACCATCATGGGGGTTATTTTCGCCGCCATAACTATCTATTACATGCTGAAATACAAGAGGAAGAGTCCGGACCAGGTCGGAAGCTGCAAGAAGCTCAGCGCCGCGCAGATGTGGGGATGGGCCTTGATCCCAGCTTTCGTTTTCATGGCGGATGATTTTTTCCTGGCGGCAAACACTTGGTCTCTATGGAACATATACCGCAAACCGCCGGCCGGGTCCTATGAGATAGAAGTGCGAGCGGAAATGTGGAGTTGGAATTTCATATATCCAGGTGGAGCGGCGGCAGTGAACGAATTGCGGGTCCCGGCCGGGAAACCCATAGCATTGAGAATGACCAGCAGCGACGTTGTTCACAGCCTTTATCTTTCTGACTTCAAGGTCAAGGAGGACTGCATGCCGGGCCGCGTGACTTATTACTGGTTTTACCCAAAGGTCCCCGGGGAACACGTCCTGACCTGCACGGAGTATTGCGGCGCCATGCATTCCGGCATGTACGGCAAGGTCATAGTGATGCCGCAGGAGGAATTCGACAACTGGCTTAAAAAGGAGACAAAGGCATGAGCGCGCATGTGAAATCTGGGTTCAAGGAATGGATTTTCACCACGGACCATAAGAGGATAGGCATTCTCTACCTCGTGGGCTCAATCACCGCCTTTTGTCTATCCGGAATCATGGCCGTGCTGATCCGGCTGGAATTGTGGTCCCTTGGGCCGACCATCACGGATGATCCCACAACCTACAACGTATGGCTGTATATGCACGGCGCGGTCATGATCCTGGGTTTCCAGATCCCGGCCCTGACAGGATGGTTCGCGAATTACCTGGCGCCGCTTCAGATAGGGGCCAAGGACGTGGCCTTCCCAAGGCTCAACGCCTTCAGTCTGTGGCTGTTCTGGGCAGGGGTCGTGCTGGCCCTTCTGACCTTCGTTGTGCCGGACCCGCCGGACGTGATGTGGACCGGGTATCCGCCATATTCAGTCGTGACGTCCGGAAACACCGCCCTTTACTCCTTTACCGTCCTTGTCATGGGGTTCTCTTCCATCGCGGGCGGGATCAACCTGATCGCAACCATTATTTTCATGCGGGCGCCTGGGATGGCGTGGGGCAAGCTCAACATGTTCATCTGGACCGTCCTGGCAGCCTTCACTATCCAGTTGATCTTTGTCCCGGTCCTTGGCTCGGCTGTGACAATGGTGCTCTTTGATAAATACCTGGGCGCCACCTTTTTCAATCCGGGAATGGGAGGAGACGTCCTCATCTACCAGAATCTATTTTGGTTTTACTCTCACCCGGCGGTCTATGTCATTCTCCTCCCCGGCATAGGCATGATTTTTGAGATAGTGGCCACCTTTTCCCGCAACCGCATATTCAATTTCAAGGTAGCGGTCTATGGCGGCGTGGGGGTCCTGGTCCTCATCACCGGAGAGGTATGGGTGCACCACCTTTACACCTCCGGGCTTGCCGACTGGCTCAGGGTCTTTCAGATGGTCACCACGCTTATGATCAGCGTCCCGGTGGGGATTCTCATGATCAGCCTGGTGGGGACCTTGCGCGGAGGGGCCATTGATTACAAAACTCCCATGCTCTACGGAGTGGGGTTCATCTTCGTCTTTCTGGTTGGCGGCCTGACCGGCATTCCGCTAGCCATGGCCTCGCTGGACCTGGCCGTGCATGACACCCATTTCGTGGTGGCGCACTTCCACTTCGTAATGGCGGTGTCCATGACCTTCGCCATCATGGGCGGGACCTATTACCTCTTCCCCAAGATGAGCGGCAGGATGTACAGTGAGACCTTGGGCAGGACGGGGTTCTGGCTCTTCCTGATAGGGGTGTTCGTCACCTTCGGGACCATGTTCTTCGTGGGACTCGATGGAATGCCGAGACGCTATTACGATTACCAGATGTTCCCGCAACTGGAGAACCTTCATAAGGTGCAGACCATAGGGACCATGATCATCGGGCTTGCCGTGATCACCATTTTGATTTCGTGGATACACGGCTTGGTCGCTGGAGAGAAGGCCCCGAGCAATCCCTGGGGTTCGAGATCGCTGGAATGGGACACTACCTCTCCTCCCGGGCCCGGCAACTTCGGCGGACGGTCCATCGTCGTGCCGGACGATTGGGACCCTTACTGTTACGATAAGCCTGGAAGAACTTTATGATGGGAAAGACTCTCGGCGCCGGGAAAATCTGCTATGTCCTTGGCCCGGCCGTGGTGTTCACCTATCTGCTCATGGTGATGGGAAACTTCGTCACCTCCACTGATTCCGGCCTGGCTTGTCCGGATTGGCCGCTTTGCCACGGGACAGTCACCCCGCCGCTGGAACTCAGCATCTGGTTCGAGTGGGGACACCGCCTGCTTGGGGCCTTTGCCGGGATACTGATTGTCCTTTCAACCGTCTTTGTGTGGCGGCATCACAAGGGGGTCCCTCGATATCTGATGGGGGCCGTGACCGCTCTTCTGGTCTTCGGGGTCCTCATGGGAGGGGTGATAGTCATAACCGAGGCCCCGCACCTTGACAGCTTCGCGCGGGTGGCCATTGTCTCCTCCCATCTCCTCATATCCACCCTGGTCCTCATCTGCCTGATCTTCACCTTCCGTTACGTGGCGGTCCAGCGGGTCGTGATGGACAAGGCATATTACCCGCTCCTGTTCAGCGCGGTTTATCTAATGGTGGTCCTGGGGATACTGGTCCGGTATTCCGGCTCGTCCCTTGCCTGTCCTGATTTCCCGCTCTGCAACGGAGAGTTGATTCCCTCCTTTTCCGATTACGCGGTGGCCCTTCATTTTTCCCACAGGGTCTTTGCCGTGATCATCATTCTGCTGAACATGGCCATACTTTACAGGGCGGTTAGGGAGGGCGAGGGAGTTATAGGATATATAGTGACCTTTTTCCTCGTGCTTCTACAGGCTTCCTTCGGAGTGTTGATCGTCTCCACCGGCATGTTTCTCCCCGTCATAGTCCTTCACGGCGCCACCGGCTTCCTGCTTCTGGCCTGGCTGGCCTATCAGTCAATGCCTTATTTTTTTCAATACGCGCATAAAGCCAATGGCACATATCAAGAAACCGCGGGAGCATCTTAAATTAATTCCATTTGGAATGTTATCTCTTCTTTTATCTTTTAGTCGAAGTTGTTCCAGAGTGGTCAGTTTTTGATTTTAGCTCGCGGCTTTGCTACACTTATTTTGATTTGTTTTTATAAATAAAGCTGTTATAAATTTCATAGGTTTTCTTTCCAAAAGCAATGAGTAAATTCCCAACCCTGACTAAACCGCCTATTTTAGAAGCTATAATCGAATTTCGTTTTCCTCCTAATTACCCTTGATATAGATGTATTTACATATGAAACTGTCGAGGCAAAAAGAGAAACTATTGTGGACAAACTAAATAAGGCGCGCCATTACAAAAATGAGATTTTCTTTAATTCATTAACAAAAAAAACTTTAGGACTATTAAAATAAATGGCAAAATCAAATGTGCTTTACCTCAGGGATTATTGCGCAGCATCCGCTAAAACCGACGGAGTTAGTTCAGCTTCCGAGGATGCGGAGGTTCTATACGATAAAATACACGAAACAGACGGCGCTTTACAGGAAAGCAACCCCTCACGGATTAAAAATGATTCAATATGCGAACTTGCGGATGTGTTTTCCGAGGGGACTTCAGACGAATTAGACAAAGTACAAAATTCTAGTTTTAAAGAAGCTTTGCTTTTTTTGCAAAACTTTCCTTTTGAAGACTTCCCTAAACCTATGGTTCTTAGAGAACCTGACGGCTGCATAAGTTTAGATTGGGAAGTGGAAAAATATCCGGGGAATAATTTTTCCATTAGTTTTTCCGGCAATGGAACTGTCTATTACGCAGGAATGTTTCATAGTGGAGAGGATAATCATGGCAAGGCAATCTTTGATGGTTACAACATACCTATGAGCATTATTTTAAATCTTCGGCTACTTTATGAGAAATTTTGACGAAAAGGAAATTTCTGGAACTATTGGCGGCGAAGAGCAAATATCAAGATTCGTACGCCATGAAAATTATATCCGAAACAATCAGACATTGCGGCATGAAGCATTAGGCGACAGACTATCAAAAAAATGGTTTGCAAATTAAATCTACTCCGGCGCGGCATCCGAGACATGCTGATGTGGTGAATTGGCCTGATCGAAAGGATTATCAAAAAATGATTGCAATGCGATTGGCTGAAACAGCGGAATTGGAGCGCCCTAACCATTAACTACAAGAGTTACAACTATTTTTCGTGAGCATGAACCTATCCCTTGAACAAAAAAAACGCCTCTTCGCATGGATAATGGGGGGGGTGACGGCCCTTCTCTTCGCCGCCGCCTGGGCAATGATCGCCTGGAGGTGGTGATGGATTTCCGTTGGCTGATATTCACCGGAAGCCAGACCATAATCGGCGTCAGCGGCCTCTTGATCGTCACGGGCTTGGTCCTTATCAAGCAGGGCAGGAAGGAACTCCACAAAAAGGCCATGCTCTCGGCCACTTTTTTCGCCCTGATATTCGTTGCGCTCTACCTCATCCGGTCGGCGATGTTCCCCCACTCCAAGTACCAGGGAGGCCACAGGTCGCTGTACCTGTTCATAGTCGCCTCCCATACCCTTCTGGCCATTGTCAACGGCCCGATGGCGGTTGTCACCATATACCGCGCCCTGAAGGAGGATTTCGGCCGCCATAAAAAAATCGCGCCATACACGGCCGGGGTATGGATTTATGTCGCCGCCACAGGCTGGATCATTTTCGCGTTCACGAAATAGATACTGATAGTTCAGAGGGAGGGCAGGCGAAAACAACAAAAATAAGAGATTTCTAAAAATGCCCGCACGAAGGTATCCAATCCACAATATTCCAAGCCGGGATTTCATCGCCTGATTATCCTGGCGCGCGATTTGGTTGCCTGCCTCTATCCCTTCGAGAGCCCGGAAGCGGTTGGGCCTATTGGAGGCCACGGAAAGAATGCTTGAAAAGATATCAATCAATATGATCCAGCCGCGCAGGCAATACCCCCTTCTTTGTTCAATATGCCGGATTTTCTCCTTTCAAAACCCATGAGGGACTTCGTTTTAGGAGTTTAGGCTGGAGACCGAGGGTTTTATAATGCTTCAGCCTACTCACCTAATACTTACTGCTCGTTACAGGCTTGCAACCTTTTTAATTTTATATTTCAAATTTTAAATTTCGTTGCCTTTAAAAAATGGAGCCCCCATTTAGCAGGATCACCCCTTTGAAATCAGGGCAGCCAGATTTTCCGCGATTTTCATGAATGCCTGGGCCGGGGCCGAATCCGGAGCGGCTGAAACAACCGGCTTGCCGGAATCGGAACCGGACATGACGTTAGGGTCAAGCGGCACCCTGCCTAAAAAGGGAAGCCCGAATTCCCCGGCCACCTTCTCCCCGCCTCCTTTTTTAAAGACGTCTATTTCCCCGTTGCAATGAGGGCAGACAAGGGAACTCATGTTCTCAACCACCCCGATATTTTTTATATTGCTCTCCCTGGCGAAATGGATCATCTTCCTGGCGTCCAGAAGGGCCACCTCCTGAGGGGTGGTCACCACCACGGCGGCTTCCACCTTGCCCATGAATTCGATGATGGTGATCTGCTCGTTGCCCGTGCCTGGGGGCAGGTCCACGAGAAAAAAATCAAGTTCTCCCCAACTTATGTTTCCCAGGAGTTCTATGATGAAATCGTATTTGACCGCGTCCCGCCATATAATGGGCATGTCCGGGTCCTCGATTAAAAATCCCAGTGACGCCACCCTGACCCCGGAATCCGTGATATGCGGTCCGATGCCGTCATCAACCCCCCGAAGCCTCACGCCTTCGATTCCCAGCATCTTGGGGATATTGGGGCCATGGATGTCGGCGTCCGCGAGTCCCACTTTGTAGCCCAGCCGCGCAAGGGCGAGGGCGAGGTTCGTGGTGACAGTGCTCTTCCCTACTCCGCCCTTATTGCTTCCCACGAGCACCTTGTGCTTGATTTTGGCCATCCTGTCCCCCACCCTCCAGCGGTTATGCTCTGTTTTATCAAGGGCGCAGGACTCCATTTTTTCGCACATATCGCAAGTGACCGGCAACCGGCATTTTTCAGACATACCTTCTCCTGTTTTAAAATGGTGATAGTTAATAGCTCGGCTTAGACGCAACCAAATTGAAGTGACGAGTAACGAGTATCTTTATTCCTCTACTTGTCACTCGTTACTTCCCGGAACAAAGCGATTTGTCCCCTCTCCCCAGAACTATGTCATGTTCGCGCTCAATGAACCACGCGAGGGCACGGGCGAGGAATTTAAAGTATCCGCTGCCTGTGGCCTCGCGCACCCCTTCCGCGAATACGCAGCCGGATGGTCCAAGGTATTTCAGCAAGAACATTTTTCCCGCGGCCGCGCATATCGCCTGTTTTTCCGCTTCTCTCTCCTTCATGGCCAGGAATTCCTTGAAAGCCAACACGTGCATGAACTCCAATTCCACTCCAAAGTGGTCCGGCCTTATCTTGGCCGCCTCGAACCCGAACGCCTTGTAGCAGCCTGCTATGTCGGCCATGTCGTGGGTCTGGGCCATGAAAGCCGGCTTTTTCTCGTCAACTATTATTTCAGTCTGGTTAAGCGTCACCCTGATATTCCGGGAATGCGTCCCGAAGAGCCGTTCGTATTCAGTCAGGAGACCGTCTATTCCCATTTCCTTCAGGCCACTTATTCCATCGTCGATTTCCTCATAAATGGAAGCGTTTTTATTTTCCTGGACCTGCCTTGCCGCGCCTTTAAGGTTCTCAACGAATTCAGGATCGGTAAAGGTATTAAAAACCGTCTTATCAGGATACAAAAACCCCTTTGCAAGAAAATCATATATGATGCTTCTGGCAAGGGTTTTTTCCATTGTATTTATTTAGCGGTTAGCGATTAGGGGTTAGCGGGTAGGGGCTATGATTTATAAGAGCCCTTTTCCACTTTAATCGCCGGCGGATTATTTATCGCGATGCAGGCGCTCTCACAAAGGCCGCATCCGGCGCATTTCTCCTCAATGACCACCGGCTTTGAATCATCCACTATAATAGCCGTTCCCCGCAAGGGACACTTCAAGGAGCAAAGGAGGCACACCCCGGAGGCGCCGCTCCACGCGAAGCACAACTCCTTTTTTATGCGGGCCGTGCCCATACGGACCTCGCTTCTGTCCTTGACCGGCAATAGGGCCTTTGGCGCGCACGCCTTTATGCACGGGAGATCCTCGCATAGACGGCAAGGGCCTTCGGACGGAATAATGACGGGCGTCCCCTTAATCCGCCTGCCCCACTCGCCTCCCGCTTTTTTGATGCTCCCATGCGGACAAGCCTTCAGGCAGTCGTCGCATTTCGTGCACAGGGAAAGAAAAGCCTCCTCATCAACAGCGCCGGGGGGTCTGATGGGGACGCCTGCGCGCCGTTCCCTTTCCGCTAGTTCCCCCATGCCTTCCGAGACCTTGGCGGCCAGGAAGTTAAGGCCATGCAGGAAAAATCCGCGTCTCTCTATTTTTTTTTCCTTTGGCATACGCATGAACAAAAATCTAATTTAACCGCAAAGCCGCAAAGGACGCAAAGGAAATTATTTTTCTCTTTCAAAAATATTATTACTTTGCGCTCTTTGCGTCTTTGCGGTGAATTTTATAATTCCTTTACAAAAACAAAAAAAGGGCGATGCAAGCAAAAAGCATCGCCCTTTCAGAAAAAAACTGATTTGTGTAAGGCAGACGGATTAAACCCTATGAAAGATCCTTAAATTTCCAACGGGGCTTCAGCCACATCACTTGGCGGCGCTATCTCCGATGGGCAGGTTATGGCTTCCTCCGGCTCCTTCGGTAATTCCTTCACGCCTTCAACCTCAACCACTATCCCGTAGGATTTAAGCTCCTCATCAATGGCTTTAGCGGTGAGCAGGGCGAGTTTCTTATAAAAATCAAAAGTGGTCCGCTCCTCAAGGTTCCTGCAGAAAACGCCGGCCCACGGCCCGATATGCTCCGCGAGAAATTTCTTCCTGGCCGTGACGCAGATATCAAGATTTTCATCCATCCCCTGGTCAATGGCATACGCCTCCTTCAGGGCAAGCGAGCTTAAAAATTCCATTTCAACCGCTATATGGTCCGGCATTACCGCGGCCTTATCAGAAAGGGTAAAACCAAACGCCTTGTAAAACCCGCTGATGTCGGCAAGGATATTCACCTTGTCAAACCTGAGCCCTCCATACCCGTTCTCATAGGGGGTGCAGATCATCCTCGTCAGGAAAAGCTCCGAATACTCGAACTTCAGCGGCTCGACGTCGGCGCTGTTAATGGCCCCTTGAAATTCAGAATACTCCTTCTTGATATCATAGGGCAGGAGGTCCAGGACCGCCTCTATGTCACCGGCAAGAAAGTCCAGGGATTCCATCTTTTCCCTGTCGAGGTACTCAAAGGCGGTTGAGAGGAACCTGTAAAGGTCCGCCTTTGCCAGGGCAATATCCTTTGCCGCGGTTTCTGTCTTTGTCATATTTCAATCCTCATCCGGCCCGAAGGCCGGAGCCTCTCATAAAAAGGGGCGGGGTCGACTTGCAAAGCAAATCAGACCCCGCCTTATCCTCTCGTGTATTATTGAATGTTCAGCTTAACCCAGCCGCCATCGGAAAAATTCTTCCTGGCGCCTCTTTCACCCTTGCTGCCGTCCCATACGGTGAAAGCCACCGGAACCGTGGACCCGGCCTTTAAAACCGCGTCAGACGCGTCGCCGGAATCAAGGGGCCTTACAATAACGACCTTCCAGTAGCGGTAATCAGAAACGCCCTTGCCCTTGGCGTTTTGTGTCGCCTGGGCCGTAAGCGTCCCGAACCCTTCCGCGTTCATCTCCTCAACCGAGGTGTTCTTAAGTGGATTGGAAAGGTTGTTGCCTGCCGCAAGCCCTGCGATGTACTTTTGCGCGTTAGGCGAAAAAGAAGTCACAGGGTAGTTTGCCTTTTGCGGAACCGCCTTTGTCTCAGGATACGTGTCCACATTGTAGTTAGGGTAGGCTTGCTCCACGTCCTGATAACCCTTTGCAAGGTCCTTTTCCCAGGCGGCTTTCCATTGCAGTATCTGGACAGGGCCGTTCGGCTCGCCCATCATGAAATTCGGCTCAGTGCCGGGTTTCACCGCGAACTGAACCGCGCATGCATCGGCGAATTTATCGGACATATTAACCGCGTCATTCACTGTGCTGTCGTACCACTCCACCTTAATAGCTATGTCCTTGTCATTATGAACGGACGAGACCTTGATGGAAGGGACCGACGCCGCCTTGATTCCAGGCGTGGCGACATTCTGGGGCGCCATTGGAATTATAGTTGCGCCCGCGCCGTCCCATGCGGGATCCATCGGGTCCGTTAAAATATCCTTCACTGCCCCTGATGTTATTACAGGCTCAGCGGCAAAGGAGATCGAGCCCATTGCCAAAAGAAAAGCCAAAACAAGCAATTTTTTCATATATACTTCCTCCCTTAATATTAGGCTGCAATTCGAGATATTGACCGGCCCCCGCCATGCCCAAGGGCATTGGCGGGAGGCCGGTCATTCATAAAGCCTCTGTTACGAGTTGTTGTACAGAAACGCGCCGGTCTTCTGGCTGAATTCCCTGACAAAGGAAGGTTCCCTGGTCGGTACCCTGGCCGTCTCGGCCCCCTTGTCGTCAATGCCCACGGCGAGATCGCCCTCAGCCTTGAACTTGCTCGTCATCGGCTCAGCGCAACCAAAGATGGTAAGCGCGGCAAGGAGCTCCTTGTCGTTAGGGGCGTTCCTGTATGCCTTCACCGCCTCCTCGGCCCCAGGACCGAACATCTGCAACAGATACTTCGGATCCACGTGAACGGGAGGAATGTAATAGACATTAGGCTGCGTCCCGAATTGCGGATAGAGAGGCAGGGCTATCTTCCTTATATGGATCAGATAATCAAACGGGTTGTCCTTGTTGGCCTGCGCCGGGTCAACGCTCTTGAAGCCGTTCAATCTGATCTTTCCTATGCAATTGGTCGTGCATTGCGACTGCTGGCCGGTGGCCTCCATCTTCGGATAGCAGGAGATGCACTTTTCGCTGACCCTCGTGGTGTTGTTATAGAAGGGTTTCTTGTAAGGGCATGCCTTCACGCATTCCCTGTATCCCCTGCACCTCTTCTGATCGATCAGCACAATGCCGTCCTCGGCCCTCTTGTAAATCGCCTTTCTAGGGCACGCCGCGAGGCAGCCGGGGTATGCGCAATGATTGCATATCCTGGCGAGATAGAAGCCCCATTTCTTGTGGACCCCTTTTAAATGCTCGCCCCTTTCCACGCTGGCGCTGCATTCGTCCTCAGCGAGATTTGGGCTTTCGTAGTCCCTTTCGTTGGGCAGGTAACCAAGAACGCTCTCCTGGTCAGGGGCGGCCTCGAACACGGTCTTGCCCGCGTACTTGCCGCCTTCCCATTTTTGTGGTCCAAGGAGGCCAAGGGTTTGCACGTCCCATCCCAGTGGGTAGAAGCCGTAGGGCTTGGACTCCACGTTGTTCCAGAATACATACTCCTGGCCCTTGCCTGACGTCCAGGTGGTCTTGCAGGCCATGGTGCAGGTCTGGCAGGCTATGCATTTATTCGGATCGAAGATAAAGGCAACCTGTTTTTGGGGTTTGCTCTCGGGATAGGGGTACTCCATGTCCCTCCCGATTTGCCAATTTTTTACTTTAGGCATCGTTATCATTCCTTATTTAAAAGTTAATATGAATAAAGGCGCAGCCTATGATTTCTTGGACGCAGCCTCGGCCGTGACAAAACCCGCGCTCAGATACTTCTTCATTGCATCGTTCTCATAGGTCGGCCTGTAGCCCAGCGCCGCAGCCCTCCAGACCTTGCCGTCAGGATCTCCGGACTCGGCCTTTGTGAACTTCACAAAGGACTCCTTTGGGGCGCCGTTCGCCGCATGGACGTCCGCCTCGAAGCCCTTGAGTATGGCCTGTCCCATGTTCATCTTGTGGGTCATGGTGTCGGTCATAAGGGTCGGGCTCAGCCATGCCCTTGTGGTGCTCTGATGGCTCCCGAACCTGAACATGGCCTGATAGCTTGTCCTTGGGTTCTTGGCAAGCCCGTCGGCCCTTGTCTTCGCGCCTTCAATGGAGCCGTAGGTCGCGGTGTAGGCGCTGAAATACATCCTTGTCACGCCTCGCGGGCAACCCCAGAAGTACCTGGCCCTTGCCATGCAACGCGCAAGCTCATACTCCTTGGTCCCTGGCTTCCATCCGCGATAGGGCCTGTCGCCCGGATCACCGTCGATCCAGACATAGTCACCCTCATCGATCCCCAATTCCCTGGCGTCGAGCGGGTTGATGTCAACGTAGCCTTCGCCAACGGACGGCTTCCGTTTGTCATGCCTGTACATATCGCCGAAGGGTCCGTACCAGGCCGTCATCAGGTCAGTGTCGATGGGGGTGGTATGGGCGGAATGCCTGTACTTCGGCGTGTTGAATATGAAGCGATAACCTTCCTTGTGCAAGGGATGCTGGGTTGCCATCAGCTCCTTGGTGGTCTTTACAACGTGCCTGCCCTGGCGGTTCTCGGCAATCGTGAGGCTGTTACCGTCCCTCTCAAGGCCGTACTTCTCCGGCGAATCAGGATTGCAGGCGCGGCTCTTGCCGACAATGACGTTAGGCTCATGGAACGTGGCGTCGATAGGCTCCCTGTAGTTGGTGAGGTTCTCACCGCACTCCAGCCACCTGGGCTCGTCCTTGTAGAATTCGAGCCTTCCGGTCTTAGTGGCATAAGGCTTGCCTTCCTCGCCGTTCTCCCATCCGCTGACCCTTGGATAGGTCCTGTTCATCATAAGGGTCGGGATGCCCTCCTTGGCCTTGGCCGCCACTTCATCAACCTTATATCCCCTGGTTGCGTTGCTGGCGTTGAAGATCCTCTGGAGATAAGGCTCTGATTTGCCGTCAACAAGAATGAACTTCCAGAAATCCGCGAATCTCTGGTCCCCGGTCAGGCTGGTCATCGCCTTTCCAATGCCGGCGTAGACCTCCATGTCGGATTTTGAATCAAAGACCCTCTTCATGGGGGTTATCGGGAGACAATACAGGAACGAGTTGGTGCAGGAGGCGGACATGTCGGTGAATTTCGCCTCAAGCCAACTGTCAACCGCCCATACGATGTCACTGTATTCGCAGGAGCCGGTCCAGTTCCATTCATTGTACATGAGAAGTTCCCACCTCGGCAGGGTGTTGATTACAAGGTCAAAGTGTCCCTTACAGTTGCCGACCGAGGAGTTGCTGTTCGACTGCCACATCACCTTGGTGGGCGTGGGCATGTGGGTGCTGTCCGTGTAAAGCTTGTTTCCCACGCGGAGCGGTCTGTCCCCGTAATTATAGAAGTGGGATGATTCGAACTTGAGGTAGGGCTCGACCCTGGCCATCTTGGTGGCGTCGAGCTCCGCGTCAAAGGGGTTCTCATAGTTGAACTGCCCCTGGCCCGCGAAGAGGGAGACCCTGTAATTGCCGACAAAGTTCCCTATGCATGCCCCGCCGACATGGCCTATATTGTCCGTTAAGGCGCAGAGAAGGATAAGGGCCTTGTCCTTGAGGTGCATGTTGAAATGGTGGTTGTTGCCGGCGCCGGTGGCGATGATGGTCTTGGCCTTGTTCTGGGCCACCTCCCGCGCGAGGCTTACTATGGCGTCCTTTGGCGCCCATGTGATGGCCGAGGTATTCTCAGGCGTGAACTCATCCAGGTATTCCTTCTGGAGTTGGAATACGGTGGTGACCTTTACCTTGCTCCCGTCAGCCAAGGTCACCTCGAAATCACCTTCCAGGGCCGGGTCTATGCCCTTGTCCTTGAATTTTACGCCGCACTCATCCCTTGTCACCACTACCGGGGCCTTGGTCTTCAAGTCCCACATAACCGCGTCACCCCATGAGTTCCTGAGGGATTGCTTGACTAAATGCTTGGAGTGAGCGGCAAAGGGGAGCGGCCATTTGGCGTCGTCCGGAAGGACCTCTATGCAATTTGAGAGCGGGGCCAGTTGGTAATCCTTGATTATGTCGGACGCCTTCAGACCCTTCCAATTGTCCGTCCTGATAAGGAGGGGCATGTCGGTGTTGGCCTTCAGGTATTGAGGATCAAAAAGCTTTTCCTTAATAATCACATGGCACATTCCAAGGCCAAGGGCTGCGTCCGTGCCGGCCCGGATGATAATGACCTCATCCGCCTTGTTCGCCGACGCATGGTAATCAATGCTTACGTCAACGATCTTCGTGCCCTTGAGCCTTGCCTCGGATATCCAGTGCGCGCAAGGCATCTTGGTGGCTATCATGTTAGTGCCAAGCATGATCACGAGCTTGGCATGCTCAAAGTTCGCGATGTCATAATCAAACGCCTGATGGCCGGTGACCATCGGGGTCCCGGGCGCGAGGTCCGTATGCCAGGTGTAGCTGTCAAGGCCCTTCGCGGCCTGCGCGTCCTTGGCGTCCACCTTTCTTATGTACTGGTCTAACAGGGCCATCATCTGGCCTTGCCTGATCTGGCCGAATACCCTGGTGATGCCGAGAAGCGCCATTCCGCCCCTGAACTTCATGGTTTTTACGCCGGCGCCCTTCATTGCCTTGATCATCTCAGGGTCATAATCCTGCTTCTTAAGCAGTTCAGCCCCCTTATCGCCGGAATATGTCGTGGATATATTCAGCATCGCCCTTGTGGCTATTGAAAATGCCTCGTCCCATGGGACCGGTATAAATGGTTCCAAGCCCCGTTGGAAATATTTCTTGTCCGGGAGCCCGGTAGCGGTCCTTGGAAAACCGTCATTCACCCATTCCATGAAACCCTTCCTGACCAGCGGGCTCTTGGGCCTTCTGTCGGAATATATTCTCCTGGCCATGACCAGTCCTTTATTGCAGCAACGTGGGTCCCATCTGTGGGACGCCTTGTTTCCCAATTGGTCCGTGGCCTTGCCGAAGCCGTAAGACGGCGAAATCCTGACCACAACGTCGTTCTTCACGTGGGCCTTTAACAGACAGTTATGCGTGTCGTTCGGTACGCAGAGGAAAACAAAATCGCTGTCCACTTTCCACATATTCCGGTACACATTCTCCCAGTCCCGGCTCGGATAGGCGGCGAGCGGATTGTCAACCGATACCGGTGCCAGATACGTAGAGGCGGCAAAGGCGTTCTTCCCCATCACGAGCATTCCCATGGTGGCGGAAAGCTTCAGAAAACTCCGTCTCTCTATTTTACTTTTGCTAAAATCTTTCTCCATAATTACCTCCCCCTAAATGTTAAGATTGAGAAGTCCACAAAAAGAAAAACCGATTGAGAAATTTTCCCCCACCACCTCCTTTTTTCTTTAATGTTTAATTTTTGAAATGGCGGCAGCCATTCCAAAATAACCATTTTCGGGGCGGTACCCCGATTAATAATCAATGATATTGCGGTATTCAAGCAGGAATGAAAAGCTTTGAAACCTGGTTGCCGGCCTCCAACCCCCAGGATTTTGGCCGGCTCCAATCCACTTTTAGCTAAATATCATAAAAAAATGGATGAAGAAATTTAACAAATTTTTACTTTTATGTCAAGAACAAATTAAACTTTTTTTAAAAAATCATAAAAATTGGTAGTAGAACTCAGGTTTCAGGTTTCAGGGGACAGGGGACAGAAGACAGAAAGACGGAAGGCAGAGGACAGAAAAATAACGGGGTTTTAATAGTTATCGGGATATATAGCGCCATTAGGAGGCACATTAAAAAACTGCCCTCTGCCTTCCGCCCACTGATACCTGATCCCTGACACCTGCACCCTGCCCCTGTCCCTGTCCCCTGCCTCTCAAAAACGCCGCGATTGAAATCCGCAGGGGTTTGTTTTAGACTTGATTGTCAATTGTTGCCTTAACACACCCCGGCCTTCGGCCACCCCTCTCAAGAGGGGAATTTTTAAAAGGAAAAAATTTTAAATCGCCGGTGGTATGATTTCCAGCGGTTTGCCGCGACGCCTTATTCCTTAACCCCATATTGAAAGGGCGCCACCACCTATAAATTCCCCTCTTTAGAGGGGTGGCCGAAGGCCGGGGTGTGTCAGTGGGCTTCTTATTGCAATCGCATGTTTGCCTTTCAGGGTAAACGTTTTTGTCAAAACAACTTCTAAATTTTTGGAGAAAAACCTTGGAATTCGATCACGCCTCCAGATTGACACAGCGGGTTAAGGTCCTTAAGCCATCCATAACCCTCGCCATTGCCGCCAGGGCAAAAAAATTAAAGGCTGAAGGAGTGGATATACTGAGCTTCGGGGCAGGAGAACCGGATTTCGACACGCCGGACAATATAAAGGAAGCTGGAATAAAGGCAATAAAATCCGGTTTCACCAAATACACCGAGGTGGGCGGAATCCCGGAATTAAAGAAGGCGATCATTGAAAAATTCCAAAGAGACCAGGGACTCGCCTACGGTCCGGACCAGATACTGGTGTCCTGCGGGGCCAAGCACTCCTTATATAATCTAGCGGTGTCCCTCTTCGAGGCGGGCGACGAAGTCATCATCCCGGCCCCCTACTGGGTGACTTTTCCAGAGCAGGTGAGTTACGCCGGCGCCACGCCTGTCATAATCCCCACCAAGGAATCGAACCGCTTCGCTCTGGAAGCGGCCGATTTGCGGAAGGCAGTGACTAAAAAAACCAAGGCCGTGATATTAAACAGTCCGAACAACCCCACAGGGGAAATTCTTCCACGGGAAACCCTGGCTGAAGTCGCGGAATTCGCGGTGGAAAACAAAATTTACGTTATATCGGACGAGTGTTATGAAAAGCTCCTTTATGAAGGCGCGGAACATGTCTCAATCGCCACGCTGGGTAACGCTATAAAGGAGCAAACCATTATAGTGAACGCCGTGTCCAAGACCTATTCCATGACAGGATGGAGGATTGGATACGCCGCCGGCCCCAGGGAGATCATAAAGGCAATGGACACGGTGCAGAGCCAGGCCACCTCCAACCCCACATCCATCGCGCAGAAGGCCGCGGTTGAGGCGCTGGCCGGCCCGCAGGAGGTGGTTGCAGAAAGGAACAAGGAATTCCAAAAGCGCAGGGACCACATAGTGGACGGCTTGAACAAGATTGACGGCATAACCTGCCTCAAGCCCTCAGGCGCCTTTTATGTGTTTCCAAATGTCTCAAGGCTATACGGCAAAAAATACAAGGGCAAGGCAATAGACGGCTCTATTTCCTTTTCGGAGTTTCTCCTTGAGGCGGCCAAGGTGGCTGTTGTTCCAGGGATAGGCTTCGGGTCGGACGCCCATATCCGACTCTCCTACCCCTACTCAATCGATTTCATTTCCGAGGGGGTGAAGAGGATAAGGGAAGCGGTTTCCAGGCTGGCAAAGTGAAATGGACATAGATTGGATAAAGAAAAAGATCAAGGAAGAAAATTATGAATTTTCGGCTCACGCCGAAGAAGAGCGCCAGGCTGGCAAACTCATGGTTTCTGAAATTGAATCGGCTTTGCTTGAGAGTGAGATACAAGGAGGTAGAATCACTGTTAAAGGAAAGAAAGAGTTTCAATCAGCAGATATGCATTCCTGTTACGTCATATTAAGGAGGCGGACAATGAAACATTGCATTGTTGTTGTAATGATATGCTGTTCCGTCCTGATGGGAAATTTTTCCCACGCGGAATTTCTCAAACAACCCCCCACATACTCCAGCAGTTTGACCGTAACAGTTTAGCCCAAATTTTTTAGAGCGCATCACGGCTTCAGCTTGAGTTTTGGTATAGAGCCTACGCATAAATTAAAAAACAACAAATCAATTTTAAAAAACCCAACAAAATCAATGAGTTAGGATTTTAGGGTCTATGGGTAAATTGAAAACCAGTAAATATAAACTTGTCAATTTTGAAGCAGTCCCATA
>JACRGO010000155.1 GCA_016212295.1 Nitrospinota bacterium
GATTTAAAAGACTTTTTCTTATTTATGCGTAGGCTCTATAGACTGCTCGACCCAATCCAACGGCAAAATAGCGCTAAGCGGTTCCGGCGCCGCTGGAAGCTCCACGGATGGTTTAAATGTGAACAGGGGGAATCTCACGGTAAAAGGCCTTTCCATAAGCGGGTTTTCCGGAAACGGCGTCTTGTACAATGACAAAGGATACGTGAGAGTGGAGAACCTGGAGATTACGGATAATGGGAGATATGGCATTCTCGCCGATGGAGATATATATATCAACAGCGCCGCGTCGAAGTCCGATGCCGGTTCCATAAGCGCTGGAACAGTTACCGTGTCCGGCAATGGCGGCAAGGGTGATGGGGGAGGGATAAGGAGCCTGAAAAAATCAATTACGGCGAGGAATGTTGAAATAACCGGCAATAAGGGACCAGGGATCGCGGCGAAAAAGGATATCGACCTGGGAAAGATAAAAGTAAATAACAATCAGGGTCCAGGCATTCAGAGCATGAACGGCGGTATCACTATTACAGGGGCTGTGGACGATAGCGATGTCAACGAGGTCAGCGGGAATGAAGGGCCTGGGATTTTCGCCGGGACCGATATGGCTCTTCCTGGCGCCGGTAGCGGTAAATCCATAGGCGGTAAAATTTACATTCAGACGCACATCACCGTGAGCAAGAATACCGGCTGGGGGATATTAGGCCCTTCTTATGTCGCGGTAAACCGGTTAGACACCGCCTCCAGTGGAGTAAGCCCTCATACCAGCGTCATTTCCGGCAATGGCGACAAGACAAAAAAATGCTACATTGTTGAAGATAACGGCGATCTTGCCTTACTCTCCGCCAAGGCATACGATACCGGGGGCATTGGAAGCGGGAGCTATATTGGCGCTAGCGTCATGGATGTGAGCGATAATCATGGTCCCGGGATCGTGGCAAGAGAAGACATTCACTTGAGGAAAATCAATATACAAAACAATCAGGGTCCAGGCATTCAGAGCATGAACGGCGGTATCACTATTATAGGGGCCGTGGACGATAGCGATGTTAACGAGATCAGCGGAAATCATGGCCCTGGGATTTTTTCCGGAGTGGATATGAATGTTCCCGCCGATTATGGTAAAAGCATATTTGTGCAGACCCACATCCAGGTAAGGGACAACAGCGGATGGGGGATCGCCGCTCCTCGAAAGGACGTGGTGGTAAACGGAATTGAGTATGGCACACGGGGGAAAGTAAGCGCCTCCACCAGCTATATTACCGGGAACGGCGCTAAAAATAATCCATTCTATCTTGTCGGAGAAGATGGCAGCCTTGGCCGGTTAAAGAAATACGACGCAGGCGGGATTTTGGCCGGACAATCCATGGCGGGATACCTCCTGGAGGCCACGGACAATTTTGGAGACGGCGTCAATGCGGCCAAGGATATTTATATTGATACAGGCAAGGTTTGCAATAACACTGGAGTAAACATAACCTCAAATGGCGCGCAAACCCTGGATAATGTGGATTTGTGCAAGTAAGGGAGCAAACCACGGATCGCCAGGGACTCAGTAAATACCAATATACCATTAAGCATCCCGCCTTCGGGCCGTCTTAGGTTGCGCCTCAATCGCAAGCCAAACCCGGCCCAAATCCGGGCGCTATCCAGGTATATTTGTATTTACTGAGTCCCTAAAATTGTATTTCCGCGTAAAACTCAGGTACAATATTCGCCTTTAAACGCCATTCATTAAAAAATTAAATTGGGGAGGAATTCAACTTGACTAATTACCAATCATTAGGAATGGGGCAAAGGTTCTTTCTTTATCTTGACAGCCTGGGAAACAAAATATTCACGCCGAAATATAATCCCCTGTATTACACGGGGGCCATTTCCACCATCTTGATGGCGTTTCTTTTTATTAACGGCCTGTATTTGTTCCTCTACTACAGGATCGGCGTGGAAAACGCGTGGGGCTCCCTGGACTATATATCAAATAAGCAATGGTGGCTTGCCGGGATCATGAGGAGCACCCATAGATACGCAGCCGACGGGCTTATCATATCAGTGGTTATTCACATCCTCCGCGAGTATTTCCTGCAAAGGTTCAGGGCCTTCAAGGCGCTTGGATGGCTGACTGGATGGGCCATGCTGATTATTCTTTGGGACGTTGGCATCACCGGGTATTTAATGGTCTGGGACGAGCGCGCGCAACTCGTGGCCCTTTTAATAACGAAGCTTCTGTCAACCATTTCGGTTTTCCAGGCCTTGCCCACCAGCTTTTTAAAGAATTCCTCCGTCACCAACATGCTTTTCCTTATAATCACCTTTTGCCATGTCTTTCTCCCCATACTCACGGGATTTTTCCTTTTCGTGCATCAGGCGGGAATAACCAGGTCCCACCTTATTCCGCCAAAACCAATCACTTACACCATAGGCGGTCTGCTGGTCGCGTATTCGCTTGCATTACCTGCCTTGAGCTCCGCGCCGGGGGACTTGTCAAAGGTCCCGACCAGCGTGTCGATTGATTGGTTTTATCTTTCCTTCTTCCCCTACCTGAATCTGGTTTCTCCCACAGTGGCATGGCTGACGCTTTTTGTCTCAGGGGTGTTATTTATCGCGGTCCCCATGCTCTTTTTCAAGAAACAAACGCAGCATATTGCTTTCGATTTATCCAAATGCTTCGGGTGCAAGCTTTGTTACGAGGACTGCCCTTACGGGGCCATTGAGATGAAAAAGAGGTCGGACGGGAAAAAATTTGAACTCCAGGCCAGCGTGGTCGAAAAGAAGTGCGCTAATTGCGGCATCTGCGTGGCCTCGTGTGAATCCTTGTCTCTGAGCCTTGGAAATATAAGCAACGATGAAATAATAAAAAAAATCACGGACCTCATGTCGGCCCCGTCGTTGAAAAAGGGCGAACCCAAGATCCTGGGTTTTGTATGCGATTTCAGCATCAGGGACTACAGTGTCCCGAATATTTCCAACTTTCAGGCGATAAGGGTCCCATGCGCTGGAATGGTGCATGCCTCCTTCCTGAGCCATGCCTTCAAATCCGGGGCGGACGGCGTTATGGTCATCGGGTGCAAGATGGGGGACTGTTACTACAGGGAAGGAAATGTATGGCTGGAGAAGAGGCTTGCCGGGGAAAGAGAGCCTTCCATCAGAAAAACCGTGGATTTAAGGCGGGTGAAAACATGCTGGTTGTCTCCGGTTGAGACCAAGGCATTTCAGGAAAATGTCCGGGCGTTTAACGACGGCTTAAAAACACTAAGTCCAGTGCCGGCGGGGAGCGCAAAAAAGGGGTGGGATAGTTTGGCCTCCAATGGAAAAAAGGCCTTCCCGGCCATGGTAGCTATCGGGCTTGCGATTCCCCTGCTCCCGATATTCTTTTTCACGAACCTGACGTTTTCCTTTTATCCCAAGGACATTTCCATGATAAAAATCAGTTTTAAATACGTTTCTCCCAGGCTGGAGGACTGTTCCGAGGAGGAAGTAAAATCGTATAAGGAACAAAGAAGCGCGCTCAGGCCGCACATGCAGCAAAAGCGCAATACCACGAATTGCGGCAAAAGGACCAGGAGTCCGATGAAGCTTCAGTTGACAGTTGACAATAAGGAGTATATGTCCAAGGTGTACCAGCCTGGCGGCGCCAGCTCGGATCTTTCCATCTCGGTCTATGACGAGCTCATGATACCGTCCGGGCCGCATAAGGTCGCTCTGAGAATGAAAAATCTGAAAGGCAATACCGAGGGTTTTGATTATGAATTCGAGGAAAATTTTAATTTAGAGCCGTCCAGGGTTTTTGTGTATTCCTTTGACCAGCCGGAGAAGAAATTTTTCAGGGATGAGGGGAAATAGCCGGCGGCAGGCGGATTTCAAAGAATTAACATCGAACACTGAACATCGAACACTGAACGCTGAACGCCTAAATGAGTCATGCGTCATTGGTCGTGATTTGCTGGCTCCATACATAAAATAACCTTTCTTAAAGGAACTCATCAAATGGAAACCGCTATTCCCATAATGGTCTTTGGCGTGTCCTTTTTGCTGGTGCTGGTATGGGCTCTTGCCTCACGAAAAGGAAAGGGCTGTTGCGGCTCTAAAGACGCGGACAGTGAAGAGCGCAAGGCCTGCTCAACGGAAGAAAAACCCGGCAAGGACCAGGCATAGCCGCTATAGGCGCAAATCCGTTTTGTCCGTACAACAAATAAATCTCAATAACCAAAATTACAAATGACAAACAAGGAAATGGAGTTGTTTTGGACATTCAGTAATTGTAATTTGTAATTTGCTATTTGTAATTTGCTATTTGTCATTTGCTATTTGCTATTTGTCATTTGGGATTTGGGATTTTGTTTTCTCTTTGGTTGCGGTGAAGCCGCGCCATGTCATCCATGTTCCATGAACTTAAATCTAACATCGCAAATCCAAAATTAATTTCATCTGCCATGGACGACACCGATCCGCATATCCGGAAAATCCTGATCAAATGAACAACTTTCTCAAAACATCCCTCCTGGCTTCGTTTTTTTTTATCGCCGGTTTAATAAGCAATTTTTTTCATGAATCTAAATTTCCCGGCGGCAACGTAATACTGATTTCCCTGGATTCCCTGAGGACGGATAAACTAAACCCGTACGGTTTCGGGAAATATCCTTCCTCCCAGGAACTGGATAAGTTCGCCAGGGACGCTATTCAATTCAGCAATTGTTTCACGCGGGAAGCCGATAGCCAGTCCTTCCAGTTTTGCCTCTTCAAGGGAATTGACCCAAAAAGGAGCGCGGCGCTGGACCACGGGCAATCGTCCGGATATCCCTCCTTTGTCGATGTATTGAAGGAAAATGGTTACGCGGTCCACGCGTTTGTGGACCAGGGATATCCACGCCAAGGCGCCGGATTCCCAAAAGGCCTCGATTCTTATAATGACGGCGCTGGAAATTCAAGAGGGATAGCGTCAGAGGCCCTCAACTTCATTAATACCTATTCCCCGGGAAAACCTTTTTTCCTTTTCATGCACTCCTCAGAGTTGACCCCGAAAGGAGACGCCTCCACTTACAAAAGCCTCAAACCCTTCCATGGAAAATTCTCGAAAAATATTCTTTACGCGAAGGAAGGCAGGGAATACCTCGAGGCCGTTTATTCGGAAAAAGTTATGTTCCTGGACAGGCATCTCGGCAAGATATTCAATGCCTTGAAGGAGAAGGGCCTGTATAACAGGTCCCTCATCATCGTCACCTCCAGCCACGGCGAAGGACTTCTTGACCACCAATCCTTTTCACATGACGAGTTGTATGACCACACCATACGTATACCTCTGCTTGTGAAACTTCCCAATAACGCCCATGCCATGAGGATAAGGACCTCCCTGGCCATGGCCCAGGACATTGGGCCAACCATATTGGACCTGCTCGGCCTCCCAATACCTCAATTGGCCGAAGGCGCGTCCCTCGTCTCCACCATAGAGAAAAACAAAACTGTCCGGGAACACGTCTTCGCGCGGAGTCCAGGCAAAGGCTCCGAAACACAAGCCGTCCGGACGCTGGCATATAAATACATATTCGACCCGAAAACGGGGGAGGAAATGCTGTTCAATGTATTGAAGGACCCGCGGGAGAGAAAAAATCTGGCGGGAGTGGAAGTGGGAATAAAGGAGGATTTAAAAGCGAAACTCAGGGAGTGGTCTCGTGGCGAGGGTTAAAAAAAAACATTTTGTCTGGCTTACCAGCGGCCTCTCATGAAAATTTGATCATAGGCCCGGCCTACTTAAAATGATGAAACTATTTACGTCGTCCATAATATGGGCCGGTGTTTGTATCCTGACAGCGGGGTATGCCCTTGCCGAAGATGGCTTGGATATCAACAGCGCATTGGAAAAGGCAAATAAGTTTTACGAGCAAAGAGGAAACCCGGAAAACCTTAAAGCGGCGGTGGAGGTTTATGAAAATATTTTAAGGCACATTCCTCAAGTGGAAGCGTCAGGCGCCGGCGGCAGGGCTAAAGCATTGACCGCCCTTTCCAGATGCTGCTTCAAGCTGGCCACATATCACGCCATGAGCGATAAGACTTGATAGGAATTTGCTTTTTGAAGGTTTTTGATCACAATGTACTGATCATCGGAGGGAATGAAGTCCTGGAAGCAAGACTCCACATCCGGCATGGCGTCTCCAACCGGTGGCGGGTGGGTATTGGGAAGGGGCGGTGGACTGTGACTCCTTATGTTCCAAAGCCCGAGATGCTTTAAAACTTAAACCCATCGCTGAATCATGTCCGTTCGTTTCCGCTATCCGCGGCAAGGGGCTCATGTTCGGGCTCGACTTCGATTGGCCGAAGGACTCCATGAAGCTGAAGGTTACATGGAAAATTCTGCACAAGTTGAACGAAAGCGTGTTCGGGCAGATGATTATAATTCCCTTGCTGCAAAAACACCGCATCCTGACACAAGTCGCCGGATATCACACGGAGGTCATCAAGTTCCTGCCCCCTCTCACAATCACCAAAGACGATCTGGACTGGTTTCTTGCCGGGCTGGACGATGTGCTGAAGGACACGCAGCGCGAGTGCCGGCGACCGCCTGCAACACCATCCTCGGCCTGGCCAAGGGCGTGCTCCTGGCCTGTATAAGCAGCCTTTAATGAGCAGCATCAAGGAAACATCCAATTCTTCCACAACCGCCGCATGCAACGGTCTCATGCGTACCGGATTCGGGTCCGCGTACGTCGCGGACCTTTCCACTCTCAAGGGCAAGGCCCGCTTCGAGTCAATATTTCAGGCGCATCGCAAGGACCACGTTTCCATGTAAATCATCCAGGAAACCATCCGCCAGGGCTTTGAGTACTATTACCTGGTCCTTGAGGACCGGGAGGGAAGGGTCCGGGTCATACAACCGTTTTTCGTGCATGGGCAGGACCTTCTTGCCGGCGCCGGACCTCCGGCGCAAATTCAGAAACGCGGCCAAGACCCCTCCGCTGGGCATGCAGGCCGTCACTGATCTCACTCCGTACGTGGATGAGGTATACCCGCTTTATCTCCAGGTGTACGAACGGTCCAAGCTGCGGTTCGAGAAGCTGACCAAGGAATATCTCCGCCGCATTGGCGCCGAGCGCCCGGAGAAGGCGCGGTTCTTCATCTGGCGGCAGGAAGGCAGGCCAGTGGCCTTCAGCGTGTGCGCGTTGCATGATAACGCCCTGTGGGACGAGTACATAGGAATGGACTACGGCGTCGCGCTCGATCTGCACTTGTACTTTCTCACCTTCCGCGATCTGATCAATTGGTGCTGCAAGCAGGGCCTTAAACGATACTACAGCACGGCCCTTGGATACGATCCGAAGCTGCATCTGAAATGCAGGCTGGCGCCCATTGATCTCTACGTGCGGCATACCAGCCCCTTGATCAACCAGGTTTTCCGCCGGGTCCTTAAGTTTTTGGAGCCGACCCGCGGCGATCCGGTCCTCAAAAAATTTCCAAACGCGAGCGAGTTATGACCGGCCACCGTGAAAGTAAATTAGAAAGCGGGATATCCGGGCAAGCCGTCTTGCCGTGGTTCCTTAATCCGTTCCTCCATCTCGCGCTTAATGGACTTCTGAGAACAGTGTCCGAACTGCTCTTCAAGCGCGCGGCAATTGCCGCGGCTGATGTGCCGGCCCCCTCGTGGCTGGCCTGGCTGGGCTTTACCGCGTTGGGGTCATGGTGGATATGGGCCGGCACCATCCTGGCCATAGCGAGTTTTATATGCTGGCTGCACGTGCTACGGTTTGTGCCGCTCAGTATCGCCTATCCAGTGGCAAGCGCCGTCCATGTGTTGATCCCGTTAGGCGCATGGGCTTTTTTGGGAGAAACGCCGGGACCGGTTCGGTGGTTCGGGATCAGCCTGATCATCGCAGGCAGATTGGTCATCTCCGGCCCTATGGTCAGCGCGGAGGAAAAATTATGACCAGGATGGCCCTGTTGGCGCTGCTGGCGCAAGCGGCCCAGGTGGCCGGGCAGATTTTTCTAAAGCACGCCATGACGTCCAACGGCCGCTGCCAGGGTACGGCAGGCAAGGCAAAACTCCACTTCACGGCCGGGATAAGCCTTCTAACGCTTTGGTTTTTTCTGTGGATAGGACTTCTCCAGAAGTGGGACCTGAGCTACATATTCCCCTTCGAGGGGGTCAGCCCTGTGCTGATAGTCCTTGCCGCCTGTTTTTTGCTCAATGAAAAGATGCCCATGAGGTCTTGGGTCGGCGTCGCCTTGATCTCGGTCGGGGTGGTTTTGGTGGGACTAAGCTGAATAATTATAGAGCCTACGCATAAATTAAAAAACAACAAATCAATTTTAAAAAACCCAACAAAATCAATGAGTTAGGATTTTAGGGTCTATGGGTAAATTGAAAACCAGTAAATATAAACTTGTCAATTTTGAAGCAGTCCCATA
>JACRGO010000144.1 GCA_016212295.1 Nitrospinota bacterium
ATGAGATTGCGTTCTTCTTTGGTCACGCGTGTGTAAGCCATGTCGTTCTCCTTGTGTTGTGGCACAATACGAAGAACGTAGCTTACCTCGCGTGGCTTTTTCTATCTACAAGTGTTGCAATAGCCGGTAGCGCGCGGGAATCAAAAAAAATACTTATCTCACACGAAGCCACGAAGGCACAAAGTTTTTTTCTTTGTGGTCTCAGTGCCTTTGTGTGAGACAAATCCTTAAAAAGATTTTAAGATTTTAGCCGCGAAGAACGCCAATATCCTTCGACAAGTCAGATCCTTCGACAAGCTCAGGATGACAGCGTGGGTTGTCATGGTGAGCTTGTCGAACCATCCGCGTCCTTGGCGGCTGATTTTACTGTCTTGTCCCGCACCCTGGCAACCGCCTCTAATGCCTCTTCGATGCGTCCATTATGGTCATGCCTATAAGTTCATCATCCTTATATCTGAGCAAAATCCCATTTTTCAACATCTCGGAATCAGTTGCCTTTTGAGGTCTCTTGAAACTGATATAAAGGACGTCCGCCTCCTTGTCATAGTCTATCCACATCTTCTTTTCCGGTAATTTGAGTATATGGGAAACGGCCATCATTGTTTCGTTCAGGGTCTCTTCTGATACTGGCGTTGCCATAATATCTCCTCTTTTTCAAGTTTCAATTTATTCGTGAAATACGCGGTGATGATAAATCCATCTGTTTCGCTTACTTCCTTGTATACTACGGCAATAAACTTATCTTGCAAAAACTTCCTTAAAGCCACTAAAGCGCCTTTATACCCTTCTATTATAAGATCAGGGCCATCAACGGTTTGCAACACCTCATCATAATAACCGGCAAGGTCATCATGGTTTTCAACGATATGAAGCCATCTTTCCGGTGTTAATCTTATTGGCGCCTTGTTTTTTGAATATACTATATCAACCAACCGCCATATTCCTAATTTGGCAAATACGTTTGCAATGGGCTACACATTTTTATTTCTTTTATAATTGGAGTCATCTTTAGCCGCGAAGAACGCCAAGATCCTTCGACAAGCTTAGGATGACAGCATGGATTGTCATGGTGAGCTTGTCGAACCATCCGCGTCCTTGGCGGCTGATTTTGAAATCACCACTCAAAACTCTGAATAACCTCCACCCCCTTCTTCTTCCCATATTCAATCACTGACTCCCTAGCGTAATGCGTCACGGCCAAAAGAAACTCGTCCCCTTCATGAGCGCCCTTCAGTTTCCGTGAAATATCAATCACGCCGTCTATATCTTCCTTCTCAAGCCTGGATTTCGCCTCTCCTATTATAATAATCTTCTTTCCTTTATATGTCCCCTTGCTGAAAATATTAACCTCCCCGTCCTTCTTGACTCCAAAGCTCCTTATGCTCCTCCTCAAGAACCTCTCCGTCGCCTCTATCCCGTATCTCTTTTTAAGCATTTCCGGCAATACCCTGTATGCCTCGTTTTCAAGCATGTAGCCGAGGGTTGACGTGACCCCGCCCAAATCCTTTCTCGTCAGGTTCAATCCTTTTGCCAGTATGTTGACCTCCACGGCCAATCCATCCATTCTTTTTGTTAATACGCTGATTTCCTTCTGTGTTTCCTTCTGGGCCTCCGCAAGCTCTTCTACCTTCTTCTCCGTCCGCGTCTGGGCGTCCGCCAATTTTTCCACGGCATTTTCTATTCTGTCCAGCCGGCCTTCCACCCTGCCGGAGTCTTTACTCGCGGCCTTTACCCTTTCATCCACAATCGTTACTATTGCTTTATACAACTTGCCGTCAATGCCGCCATGAGCCGTTTGCATATTGAATCCTCCATTGTTTTATCCGCGAAGAACGCGAAGAACCACGAAGAATAATAAAAAAATTTTCGCGTAACTTCGCGCCCTTGGCGGCTGATTTTAAAATTGTCTAACACGAAGGCACAAAGGCGCAAAGTTTTTTTTAACCGTTCAGGGTTCAGGGTTCCAAGGTTCTGGGTTATAGAAAACCCTTTAATCACGCGGAGTTTCACGCCCTTTCAACCCGGAACCCAAAACCCTGAACCCAGAACCTTGAACCCAGAACCCAGAACGGACATTTTCTTTTTTTTCTCTGTGGTCTCAGCGCCTTTGTGCGAGGCCCTGTTTTTACAAACTAACCACTTCAACATCAATTCGTTCTTTTACGGCATGTTCTTTTTCCAAAAGGCGGTCTATCACGTCAAGGACCCCGGCATGGAAGTATCGCTCTCCGCAATCAGTACAAACCTCCACCTCTACATTCTCAACAATGTATAATTTACCCTGAAGCCAGTGCTGCCTTTTTGCCCTCTTTTTTACTGTTTTTCCTTCGCAAAATTCACAAATCATATTTCTCCCTGAATCTACAAATGACATGGACGTTTCTGCCATCCCTTGCCGCGCCTTCGATCCTATACCTTGTTCCTCTTGCGTCTTCAGTCAATATTTTCTCGATTCGTCCCTTCAAAATAGCGTTTTCCATGTCAGCGCGCTCCAATTCGTCATTGAGCATCTCATCTTCCGCGTGCGCTGAAATGTAGTAATCCCTATTAATAACCTTCCGCCGAATCTTTTGTAATCTCGCCATGCCCTTCTTAACCTCATCATTCTCTTTTTTATGAATTTCCAGCCACTTTTTTATTTAGGATTGCGGATTTAAAATCCCAAAAAGGATTTTAGCCGCGAAGAACGCGAAGAACCGCTAAGAAAAATAAAAACCTTCGTGAAACTTCGCGTCCTTGGCGGCTGATTTTAAACTTGCCTCACACGAAGGCACAAAGGCACAAAGTTTTTTTTAACCGTTCAGGGTTCAGGGTTCCAAGGTTCTGGGTTATAGAAAACCCTTTAATCACGCGGAGTTTCACGCCCTTTCAACCCGGAACCCAAAACCCTGAACCCAGAACCTTGAACCCAGAACCGGAACCCATAACCTTGAACCCATAACGTACACCTTCTTTTCTTTCTTCGTGATCTCCGCGCTATGGCTATTACTTCCCTTTTAATTTACAAATCGGCAGCCGGAAGAAAAAAGATGAACCTTTTCCGGCTTCGCTGGAAACGCCGATGGTCCCGCCATGCAATTCCACGAGTTTCTTGCAGATGGAAAGGCCAAGCCCTGTCCCCTTTTCCCCCTTGGTCCCCTTTCTGCTGACCATGGAGAATTGCGAGAAAAGATGCGGTATGTCTTTTTCCGGGATGCCTCGTCCTGTGTCGTTTACCCGGAATTCCACTTCCTTCTCATTGGCAAGGGTCGCGGTTATGGATATTTTCCCGCCCATGTCAGTGAACTTTATAGCGTTGCCGATCAGGTTGTTCATGACCTGAATGATTTTCGGCGGGTCTATCATCACCATCGGCATGTCCTTGTTTATATCCATTTGTATGCTTATGTCCTTTTCATGGGAGAGGACGGAGAAGTTGTGGACCGCTTCCTCCACGAAGGGATATATGTTGGAGCAATAAGGCTCCAACTCCACCTTCCCGGCCTCCATCTTGGACAGGTCCAATAGGTCGTCGATCAGATTCAAGAGATTTTTTCCCAGGCGCTGGATTCTTCCGATCATGTCCTTATACTGCGGGGCCACCTTTGTATCGTCCGCCATCTGAATCAATTCGGTGAAACTATGGATAGCGGCCAGGGGCGACCTCAGGTCGTGGGAGGCGATGGACAGGAATTCATCCTTCATCTTGTTCAACTCTGCGAGCCGTTGGTTTTTCCGGTTTAGTTCCTGCTGAAGGGTCCTGGTGCGGACGCCGGATTTTACCCGCGCCATAAGCTCCACCATTTCCACCGGCTTTTTCACATAATCGTTTGCCCCGGCCTCGAGTCCCAACCGCAGGTCTTCCATGTCCGCGCGGGCGGAGACAAGGATAATGGGAATGTACCGCAAATTTTCGTCCTCCTTCATTTTCCGGCACACGTCCAATCCGCTGAGCCCGGGCATCATCCAGTCCAGCAAGAGAAGGTCAATTGCTTCTTCTTTCAGAATTTTCAGGCATTCTTCCCCGCTGGACGCTGACAGGACTTTAAATCCTTCCTTTTTCAATGGCCTGCGCAAGGCGATTATATTATTTTCCTCATCGTCAACCACAAGGATGGTTTGGGTTTCTTTTTCCATGTCTCTCCTTTATTTATTATTAACCACGAAATACACTAACTACACGAAAAAATTATAAAATGATTCTTTCAACCTGAGCCTTTGGATAATGGCCGAAGTTTACAATCAGCCCAAGCTTTAGACCCGTTGCCTTAAGATAGTTGAAAATTTGTGCCTTGTGTTCAGACGCTATTTCCTTGGCAGCCTTTAGCTCTACGATGATTTTTCCATAACAAATAATGTCCGGTTTATAGATTTGCCGAAGCTGCTCACCTTTGTAAAAAAGGTTAAGCTCTTTTTGGGAAATGAAAGGAATATTTTGCCTGCAAAATTCTTTTTCCAAGCATTCCTGGTATACAGCTTCCAGAAATCCGCAACCCATTTCACGATACACTTCAAATACTGCCCCCTGAATGGCAAAGCATTCCTCCTTGAATAAAATTTTTTCGTGTGCTTCGTGTGTTTCGTGGTTCATGCTTTATTTAGCGTAATGTCTAATGACCTCGCCAAAATGGCGCTAACTTAAATAAGGCTCGAGTGCTTCTATCAATTCCTTCCTGGTGAAGGGTTTTGAAACGATCCCGTTGCACCCCGCGTCCAGGGCCTCTTTTTTCTGCTCAGGCAGGGCGGAGGCGGTGAATGCCATGATCACCATGTTCCGGTATTCATCCATTGCGCGAAGTTTTTGGGTCAATTCTATACCGGACATCATGGGAAGCTGTAAATCCATGAGGATGACGTCAGGTTTTTTTATGTGGATTATTTCCAGCCCCTTCTCAGCGGAGCTGGCCCAAATGCATTCGCAAACCTTTCTCAGGCTGGTCTTGGCCGCCAGCCAGATGTCTTCGTTGTCTTCTATGATTAAAACGGTTTTGGGAGTCATGCCGGTTTTTCCTTCCTGCCGCCATTATAAGGCAAAAAAACGCGAAAACATGATCCCTTTCCAACCTCGCTTTCCACTTCTATGGCGCCGCCGTGCATTTCAACTATTTCCTTGACAAGATTCAGTCCCAGCCCTGTCCCTTGGTATCGCTTGGCGTCGGAGCCGTCCACCTGCCGGAACCGGTCGAAAACGTAATGGACCGCGTCCGCTGGTATTCCGATGCCGGAATCTCTCACCTCAAGGACCAGACCGTCTTTATACCCGGCCTTTTGAAATAATTTCACGTGGACCCCCCCAGAGTCTGTGAATTTGATGGCGTTGCTGAGCAGGTTCAGGATAACCTGCATGATTTTTCTTTCGTCGCAGGCCACTGGGGGCAGGTCCGGCTGAATGGTCCGTTCCAGGAAAATGCCCTTGGCCCCGGCCAGGGGTTGCACATTGGCCATTGTGTCCGCGATTATCGATCCAAGGTCGTTGTCCATCAATTCCAGCTTCATCATGCCGGCCTCTATCTTGGCCAAGTCCAACAGGTCATTGATGAGCGACAGTAGGTGGCGGCTGCTTTTCAGGACCCGCTCCAGCATGTCCTTGGCGTCCTTGTTCCATTCGTCATCTTTCTTTAATTCCTCCCAGTCCTCTATGATCTGGTCGGAAAAATTTATTATGGCGTTCAGAGGTGTGCGCAGTTCATGTGACATGCTTGCCAGGAATTCCGTTTTATGCTTGTCCGCCTCCTTTAGCTGCCGGTTCGCGTCTTTTAAAATCTCGTTGGTCTCGTAAAGTTTCTGTTGGGCCATGTTCAATTGTTCCGCTGTTGAATTGAAGGACTCGGCCAGGACGCCGATTTCATCCTTTGTTTTCACGTCCGCCCTGGCTGCGAGGTTCCCGGCGCCTAGTTCCTTGGTGGCGCGGACCAGTTCCCTGAGGGGCTTGTTTATTGACCTCACCATTATAGGCGCGGTAATAATGGAAAATACTATCACCATCAGGGTTATGGCCACGTCTGTTCTCACATGTTCCCTGGATATTTCCTCCATGGCTTGCTGAAGATTCAAGAACTCCTGGTATTTCGCGTCTTCCAAAGAATCCATGTGTTTTTTTAGCTGCGGGAGGAGGAGTTTGACCATGTTGGCGTTGACCGCGACTTCCGGATTGGAAAAATCCTCCTTTAGAAGGATTTGAGAGAGCCTCTTCCCGGCCTGGATGTATTCCATGAAGATGGCCCTGACCTTGTCATACTCCTTTGAAAGACCCGGGTCATACGCCTTGAGATTTTCAATGAGAGACAGGAACTGGCGCTCCGTCTGGCTTGTTTTTTTGACGAATTCAATTTCGCCGGTTTCGGCCGCTGAACTTAAATTGCTTTCGATGGATTTTAAATACCGGCTTAGCAGGATCACCTCTTTCAATACTTCCACGTTCGCTGGATCGAGGTGTGAAACCGTCTTGCGGGCGAAATAGGAACTGATGGCGCCGTTTATCACGAAAATCGCGAGAAAGAAAAGGGTCATTAACCACAATTTCCTTCTGATGGTGAATCGGAAGATGGATGGGAGCATAGAAATGTTCAAGATTTACTCTAATCGTATGGATTGTTTTTTTGTAACTGCTCAGGCACGGAACCATAGGCACAGAGTTATTCTTTATCCTTCCCTTCTGCCTTTGTGCCTTCTGCCTCTGCGCCTGAGTAGTTGCGTTTTTTCATGCGTCTTTTTCCTTGGAGTTTTTTTCACTTGTCCCGTCTCCAAGGCCGACCAGGTAGCTGAATTGTGACTCGAAGTTTTCCATGGACTGGTTGGTGATGGCCGCCAGCTTGGCCAATTCATGGGCGTCGGTGAAATCTTCCTTCCGCAGGCGGATCATGTATTTCTGCGCTATCTGGTAATACTCCGAGCTGACGTCAACCATTCTTATTTTCATTTTATTGGATTTAGGGTCTATGATGTCCTTGAAATACAGAGGAACAAATCGATAGTTCTGGATGGAAACCATGGCGCCGGTCCCCTCATTCAGCAGGAACTGGGCAGCACAATGCCCGAGGTCCCTGGTATATTCCATGTCAAAGGGAATAGGGTCCGCGCACCTCAATTCGTAGCCGATGTTTTTTGAGACGATGGTGGACTTGATTCCAAGGCCCTTAAGCCTCTTTTGTACCTCGGATTTAAGTATTTCGCCGAAGTTGATCTCAGCGATCCTGATATTGTCATGGGCGTCCCGTTCCACGTTTTCCAGGGCGGACAAGTCCTTGGGGTCCAGGCTCTCCACCAGCCCTTCCGCAAGGACGCACACTCCGTCCTGCCTCCCGTAGCTGAGCCTCTTGATAATGGCGCCTACCAGGATGTCCACGATGTTTTTAAGCCGTATTTTTCCCTCAACGAACTCTTCCGGGATAAGGGTGAGAGTTGCCCCCGCCGCCTTGCCTATTCCCATGGCCAGATGGCCCGCCTTTCTGCCCATTGTCACCACGAAATACCATCGCGACGTGGTCTTGCCGTCCACCATGATGTTTTTCAGGATTTCCACGCCGACGTGCCTTGCGGTCTGGAAACCAAAAGTGCTGATGCCGTGCGGGAGGTCAAGGTCGTTGTCAATGGTCTTGGGAACATGCGCCACCCGGATTCTGCCGTGCGCCTTTTGGTCGACGCAATGGGCCGAATAAGCCGTGTCATCGCCTCCTATTGTCAGGAGCTTATCCACGTTCAGCCGGAGAAGTGAAGTGACCACGTTTTCCAGCAGTTTTGGGTCCTTGGTGGGGTTCTCCCTGGATATGCCGATATGGGAGCCGCCGCGGAAATGGATTCTGCTCACAGACTCAATGGTCAGGGGCGTTACTCTGGAAATGTCCCCCTTGGAAATCCATTTAAAACCGTCCAGGATGCCTATGACGTCCGAGCCGGAAAGAACGCTCCTTATGGTGGCCGCGCTGATGACGCTGTTTATTCCAGGGGCCGGGCCTCCTCCCACGAGGATGGCCATTTTTTTCTTGTCCATGTTTTTTATTTCCTTTGAATTATATTATTACGTACAGAAATTTGCGTTTTCCGCGCTACGGGCTTGGCTTATGTTAACCATTTTCCAAGGTTTTTTCAATTGCAATCGCCCGCATGAAAATTTGGCAAAAAAAAATGAATAGCCGCAAAGTCACGAAGCCACTAAGGTTAGCGAAGCTTTAAATTGTAAATTCAATTGAAAAATTGTATAAAATAAGTAAGTTTCGTGGTTTGAGGCACAATTGGCCAGTAAGAATGGGGGAGGCATGAGCATTGATTATAGTTCGCTGGGAAAAGCAATAAACCGGCTTGAAAAAAGCATACAGTACGCGGATTCTCCAACAGCCAAGGTTGATCCTGGGTTGTTCGAGCAGTTGCGTAATTCCGTTATTCAGTGTTTTGAATTTACTTACGAGTTAAGCCACAAACTGCTCAAGCGCTATCTTGAGGAAACGTCCGCCAGCCCTGATGAGTTTGATTTGGGCGTTTTTCAAAACTTGATTCGAATAGGCAATGAAAAAGGCATGCTGCGCTCTGATTGGCCGCGCTGGAAGGCATACCGGCAAGCCCGCGCGGACAGCAGCCACGCTTATGATGAAGATAAGGCGGATGCGGTATATCAGATCGCCCATGATTTTTTGATAGAGGCCGGGCATTTGTATAAAAAGCTTACTGAAAGAAGCGGCAGGGAATCATGACGATGAGCTACTCCATGCCTGGCATCGACCTCAATCCTCACGACTTGGAAGAGGTGAAACGGATTTTAAGGGCCATCGCGCCAGAATACGATGTGTGGGCGTTCGGCTCTCGCGTGGATGGGACGGCAAAGGCATACTCGGATCTGGATTTGGCCGTTATCGCGGAGCGTCCTTTGCCGCTTTCCCTGAAAGCTGATTTAAAAGAGGCGTTTGACGAATCCGGCCTTGCCATCCGGGTGGATATAATTGATTGGGCAAGCGTCCGTGAAAATTTCCGCGCGATTATTGAGCGGAAGAAAGTCATGGTGCAGGAAGGGGGACAGATTTCAGAATAAAGTAATAAACTCTGTAAGTGGGTAAGGGGCAGGCATTAGCCAGCCCCTCCCCGTTGTCGCAATAGGGTCAATTCCCTATATTTACCGGCGCGCGGCTTTCCCGCGCCGGGCGACCCCCGGCATATTGCCCCTTTAAGGGGAGTGTTTTCAACGTTCTTTGACAGCGGGAATGCCAAGAGGCCGA
>JACRGO010000152.1 GCA_016212295.1 Nitrospinota bacterium
AGCCGGAAGAGATGCTCATCCAGTCTCCTCCGCTGCTGACAGCGGCCCTCCATGCCAAGGTCCCTCCGCCGGTATTGGACACGCTGAAACTGGTGGACGTGGCCCCATACCCGACAGTCCTTGACTTGGGGGTGACGGATAACGCGGGCGATCCAGAACCGCCGCCCGTGCCGCCGCTTGTGGAACCGCCAGTCGATCCGCCTGAACTTCCCCCGGAGGAGCCGCCACTCGTTCCTCCAGTCGATCCGCCGGAGCTCCCGGACTGTTCAAGGACAAAATCCTTGTTAAGCTCAATGCCATTGTATTTTATAGTGTCTCTTTTGGTTTTATAGCCTGTTTTACTTACTGTCACTGAATAGGTGATTTTTTTTAAAGCGTTGCTATAAAAACAATAGTACCCGTCGCTGTCAGTCTGCGCGGCAAGATTCCTGGCCCCTTGCTTCAGTTTCACCATGGCCTTATTAACCGCGTCTTCGTTTTGGTCCGTAACGAACCCTGAAATGCCGCATGTATCAGCCGCAAGAAAGGCGGAAATAGAAGCGGTTGACGGTTCCCGATTTTCAATTATCAATTGTCGATTGTCAATTGCCGGTTGGAGACCGGTTGCCAGGGAAGTATGGGACTTGGCCCTATGGCGGAGTCCTTTCCCGCCCGCCGCTTCCGAAGCGCCAGGAAAGCGCGATACTGCAAGATACACCGCGCATACGGAGCAAATGAAAATAAACGCCCTAGTGAAAAATTTTTGTCTGGACATGGAAAACCCTTTCTATTTGAGATTTAAGATTTGAAAATATGAATCACCGCAAAGACGCAAAGAACGCAAAGTTTAGGTTTTCCTTTGCTAACTTTGCGTCTTTGCGGTGAAGCTTTTAAAAATAAAAAAGCCCGTTTGAAACGCCGGTATGAGGCGTCAAACGGGCTTTTGAATTTAAAACAAAAGAAAGGGTCAGGAAGAGAAGATATTATTGATTGATTGGGCCGGGGAAATAATCATATCTTTGGAGTAAGCCATGTATTTTTCAGGAAAAAAACCGTCATTAATATTACAATTTTCACGGCTGCTTGTCAAAAAAATTTTCCAAAACATTTTTCAAAACCCATCCATATTCCTCCACTATTGCCTCCACTACCCCCCTTCGCGAAAAATTTTCTGGCAATACTCCGTAAGTATAAGTCTCAATTTCCAGATGGGGCGCGGCCCCGGCCGCTAAAAGCGCCGCGAATTCCGGCGTGAGCAGGGACGAAGTGGATTCCAGCCCCTCGTGCTCCACGAAAAAAAGGGGCACATGGAAATGGACGCGCCACTCGTCCTCCTCGCACCCGGCGGAAGCCTCTTTTGCCAACGCATCAGGCAGGTCTGGCCAGGAATCAATCCTCCCCCCTGCCCTCTTCACCTTCACCTGGTGCAGATAAACCGGATCGCAAAATTTCCTCAGCTTTTCCAACGCCTGGCCGGTTGGCTTCAACCGCAGTCCGGCGCTAAGCTGGACCTTTGGAACTGAAATACAGTGGTCCAGTAACCGCTTGAGGCCCCGGCTCAAATCCTCGAATTGAACGGCCTGGTGCGCTGTGTCGAAACAAATCCCCAAATGGCGGTTGATGATGTTCAGCGCCCCGGAGGACCCAAGGCCGTACCGTTTTTTCAAATACCTTTTGCCATCTGTCCTCAGTGGTCCCTCGAAAAAACTCACCGCCTCCTCAGTGGTCTCAAGAAGGCAATCCGGCTCAGGTTCAAGTCCAATGCAAATCAGTCTCCCGGATTGTTCATGGATCTCCGCCAGCCGGAACGCCGCGTCCGAAAGCCTTTCCGCCATCAGCGAAACATCTCCCTCCCGCCTTATCCACTTTTTATAGGAACATGGAACGGAGCTGATGCTGCCCGGCATGGATTCAGGGAGTATTTTTGAAAGTATATCAGCGAGGAGCATGGTGTATTCAAGCCGCTCAGAGGTCCGCCAGTCAGGTTGGTACACCCTCTCCTTTACCGGACCGCCGTGAAACCGGCCGTATGGAAAACCGTTTACGGTAAAGACGTATAGATTTTGGGCTGAAAGAAATTCCTGGAATTGCTCCAGTGCAACAGGGTCCTTCAATGTTTGGGCGGCCCGGTAACTCAGGCGCAGCCCAAGGCCAAAGGGGCCTTTCCCGCCAATCAAGTCCCTTATGGCCAAGGTTTTTTCCTTGATGGCGGAGAAATTCTCCTCCCATGATTCTCCTGGGTGTACGTTAAGGCAGTAGGTCAGGTGCAGTTGCGGGCCCGTTTTGATTTTCATGGTTTCATGCAAGCTCCAATGCCTCAACCAGCAAGGACAGTTCCGTTAAATTTTTGGGAGAATCGTTATAGAGGATTTTTTTCTTTCCCTTTCCCCAAGGGAGTTCCCTGGTCTTTGAGACGCCCAGTTTTTTGTAGGTTTTCAGGTCGTTCAAACCCTCCTCCGTGTACACAAGCCACCTGGTCTTGAGGCCCCCTTTTTTAATAAAGGATTTAAAAAGTCTGGCGGCTTCGGCAACGTTCCAGATGGCGTGGCCCTGGTTTTTTTCCTGATCGCATGGCGCCAGTATCCTTGGTCCATAGCGGGTCTTATTTTCCAGAAACGCGGCCCAATTGATCCCGATGACAAGGCGGCCCATTACTTTTTCCTCCTGGGAGAGGGCCTGAATTTCCAGCTTGTATATCCACATGTTTTGGATAACACCGGTGTTCAGCGCCTTTGTTATTGGCTCCTTGGGCGCGATCTTCTCGAAGATATGCTTGATTTGCAGCGCAATCACCATCCGCCGGTTGATCTGCTTGCCTGGAATGGATTTAAAGAAGGACATGGTTTCCTGGAGAAAAATAACATTAATTAACCACAAAGACGAAAAGAACACATAGCGCGGCTTTGCCGCAGCCAAAAGGTAAACAAAATCCCAAATGGCAAATAACAAATCCCAAATAAATTACAAATTACAATTACCGAATGTTCGAAACAATTCCATTTCCTTGTTTGCCATTTGCAATTTCGGTTATTGAGATTTATTTGCTATTTGACAATTGAGATTTGGAGTTTTGCATTTGCTTATTACGCATTCAGCATTCCTTAACTATTTCTGCCATGCGCATGGGATCGAACAGGAAAAACGGATACTCCCTGAACCGGAGAGCCTTTTCCTCTTCCTCCCTGACGCGAAGAGCGGCCAATTCCTGTTCCGTCTCCAGGCGCGCTGGTTCCAGAAAGGAGTAGAGGGTTTCATTTATTTCATGTATTCGCCGGAAGAACTCCTTCCCTCTGCTTTCCACTGAAGAGTCTCCAAGCAGGGAATTTTTAACGCGCAGGATATCCATGAACTCCCTTCGTTTTGATTCATCAGGAATGGCGTCCAGGAATTTTTCCGGCTTGAACTTCATCTCCCGCAGCCGGATTTGTAATCTCTCATCTTCACCATCAGGGAGGCCCGATATTCCTAGTTCCGGGTAAAGGGTCAAAGAGGCCGCAAGGTAATGGGGCGGGGTGACTTTAAAATATTCCCTCATTATGAAATCCGATGTCTCGTCGTATTTTCCACCTCCTATCCCGTGCAGGAAAAGATCGCAAAAGAAGAGGCGGAAGAAGAGGGTAAGGGCCAATGCCTTGGGCCGTATGCGGACGGACGCCTGGATAAGCCTTTCAACGGCCTCGCCCGTGGCGGACCGGCCCACTTCCCAAATTCCGTTTCCTTCGAACTCCAGGGAAAATTTCCCGGTCGCGGAATCCGCTTTAGCGGTGGATGCGGAGAGCACGCTATGTCTGGCCCCCTTTTCATCTATCCACCAAAAGGGGAGTTCACAAAGTCCTTCGCCTGTCCGCAGGTCCGGAAATGGATTCGCCTTGTACCTGAGCTTGTGCCGTTTCCGGTAATCCTCCAGCGCGGAGTTGTATGCTGAGGCAAAACGTTTGGCGTCGGCTGCGATCATCATGAAGAAGCGGAGAAAGGACCGGGTCCCGCAAGCATGGGACAAGGGCAGGGAGAGATAGCCAAGCTTTGCCGGTTCCTCGAATCCGCGCCGCAATCGTGCAAGGAAGCCGGAGAGTCCACGGTCCTTCTCAATAATTCCAGACCCGATCCGCGCCAATGTCTCCATCCTTTCCAGAATTTTTTTATCTGGAAGGGACGCCAGATGTCCCCTGGCCCTGGCCGTGAAGTCTTCCCATTCCCCGGCGGACGGGACGCTGAGCGACTCCAGCGCGTGTTCACCGGTCCAGGTCCCCAAAGGCTCCCGCGCGATCCTCAAGTTGTCAACTCTCGTTGGCAGTGGTACAGCCATTGGACCGGCCATATTGCTGTCCACCTCCAGGTTCACTGCCAGGGCGTTGGATTCAAGCGCCAGCCGGTCCAGGAGAAAATACTTTATCCAGACTCCGGGATGGTTAAGGAGAGGTTGGTGGCCGGAGAGAATTATCCGCTGGACATTTATGGACTCCTGCCTCTCGCCGCTGACGCCGCACCCAAGGCGGACCAGTTCCTCCCTGCAATGCGCGCGGAAGGAATTTCCGTCCATGTTCCCCAGGGAAAGGGAGGAGAGGTCCAGGCGGGAGCGATTCTCCTCTATCCTGTCCCCTGCCTCGGAAATGGGGAAGCTGCTAAAAAATTCGCCGTTTTTTTCCGGCACTGTCCAGTGTTTGGTCATTGATTGCCCGTATCGCGGCATGGCCGCAACCAAAAGGAAAACAAAATCCCAAATGACAAATAGCAAATTACAAATAAACTACAAATTACAATTACCGAATGCCCAAAACAATTCCTTTTCCTTGTTTGTTCTTTGTAATTTTGGTTATTGAGATTTATTTGTTATTTGGCAATTGTAATTTGGATTTTCATAAAAACTTTAGTAACTAACTATTCAGTGTGTTTTTATTTTTGTTCTCCTTAAAACTGAATTTTTATAGTTAAAGGGAGCCTGCGGTCTTTTTACATCCCCCTGGCCCCCTTTTCCAAGGGGGAATCAGGCGATGTCCGGGCGATGGATGGCACAACCCATTCCCCCTTAACAAAGGGGGATTAAGGGGGATGTAAAGATGCATTTAACGGCGACTATCGGGGTTATATAATATTTCGCTGAATAGTTACAAACTTTGTTAAAAAGTTGCAATCACAAATCTAAAATCACTCCCCTCCATGCCTGATCTTTTCCCAATACTCCTTAAAGGAAAAGCGTGGGTCCTTGGACCTCGTGTGGCACCTCCGGCAGGTTTCCTCGTTCGCCTTGCCGTATGGCTTTGACGAGTCGGCAGTGTGTTCCTTTCCTGGACCGTGGCAGGACTCGCATTGCACATTGCCAAGCTCCGGCGTGACTTCCCTCTCAACGTATCCGCCGGACCCATAACCAGTCACATGACACCCGACGCATTCTGGATCGAAGGACCCGCCCTCGGATTCCAAGGTTTCCAGGGCGCGCGCGTGGCGGGTCAGCCTCCAGCCGCTTACTATCTTTTCATGGCAGGGCATGCATGACTCAGCCGAGACGTAAGGCGAGGTCTCTCTGGCCTTTTTTCCCTTTTCCGATTTTTCCATGAACAATTTTTTTGCCGACTCCTTATATTCCGCGTAAAGAGGCTCCATATCCGGGTCATCGTTAATGGAAGCGTCCAACGTTATCCAACGGTGGCGAAGGGCCGGGGCCTCGCCTTGTGACACGGTGATTTCCCCAATCCTCCTTCCCCGGTTGTCGGCGAAAAAAATCCCCCTCTCTTCCCGCTGGACGGGTTCCTTGGGCGTTTCGTTCTCCGGGTCATCAGTATGGCCTGCAACAATAATTTTTATCGCCGGAAATTCCGATAAAATTTCATTGGCCTGTGTGTCAGAGCCGTGGAACAGGAGCGCTGGAATATCAACCCTGTTCTCCCGCAAGAGAGAAGCAAGCCGTTCCTTTAGAAATTTCCCGGGCGGCTCAATGGAAATTCCAGCGTGCGAGGCGTTGGGGAAAAGGGCAGGGTCGATCAGTCCAATGATCCCAACGCGAATGCCGGTGGAAAGCTCCTTCACAATTATATCCAGAAACGAAGCACCGGGATATTTAAGGTTGGAGGCGAGCCAGCCGCCGAAGCCCTGCGCGGCAAAGAAGGACGGACCGTACGCAAAATCCTTTTCTCCTGCTAGCGCCGCGTTGTATTTCATGACAGGCAAGGCCCTGGCGATGAAGTCCGCTTTCAGGCGGCCCTGGGCGCTTGACCCTTTCAAGCTGTCTCCCGCGTCCAGCACGAGGACGTTTTTTTCTTTTTCCCTCACTGATTTAATTGCCGCGGCGCGCCTTGGCAATCCGCCGAAATCCGCTTCCTTCGAGCAGCCGCAGGGCTTGATCTCCTCCAGCGTGTTTCCGGTGTAGAGTATGGTGAAGGAAGGCGGTTTGGCTTCTTCGGTCCCCTGCGCCCAGAGCGCGGTATAGGGCAGGAAGGACGCGGAGAGAGGGAAAATGGCCAGGGACAAGAATTTTAAAAATTTGCGCCTACAATTTTTCATTTTCCCAACGGGTATACAGGCCGTCCAGGACCAATCCGCAGCTATAAACGGCGAAGGGTATCAGGGCCAGCATGGAGCGGTGGATGGTCATCTCATTCTGGAGAAACAGGAAATTATGGGTCAGTATGTATGGAAGAAGGGAGGCCGCGCAAGCGGCGCCCAGGAATATGAAATTATAACGCAATGGCGGCTCTTTTAAAATTTTCCAGCCCGCTATAATAGTGAGAAGCAGTCCCAGCCAGAACAGGTCATACTCCCCTTCAAAAAAAAGTTTTTGATACAAATGGTAAAACGCCTCTGGATGGAACTCAAGCGCCGTGCCTTTGTCACTCTGGTCAAAGGCCAGGCCGAACTTCCATTTAATGGCGATCCACACGGCGTCTACCGCTAACGCCGCTGCCATGTATAGCGCCACCTTTTTGAAATTTTCCATGATTTTTTCCTTCCGCGAAACCAGGAACAAAAAAAGCGTGAGGAGAATGGACGGAGTGTATAGGACCAACCCCTCGTTTTTCGTCAGGTTGGCGACCCCAAGCAGGCAGGCGGAGGCGATGAAGTGCGGCCCTTTTCCAGAGTCGAACCACTTGCAAAGATAAATAGCTGACGAGGTGAGGAAGAACGAGATTGTGAGGTCCGCGTAATTGCTCGCGGAATGGACCAGAAAGAATGGGACCGAGGCGAGGAGGTAAACAGCAAGGAAGGGGACGAACCTTGAGCGGACGCCTTTTAAATGGACATAGACCGTGGCCAGGAGCAGGAAGCCGTAAAGTGAGGAGAGGAGTTTAGCCGCTGGCTCGCTCCAGCGCCCAATGGCCGTCATCACGTACGCCTTGAGGAGTTGGATGTAGAGCGGATAATGCTTCTTGTGCGACCCGCCCAGAAAGGATTCGCTTTCAGGGTCCATGCTGAGCTTTCCCTCGTAAAATATGATCTTGGCCCTCAGGTTCCAATGCGTGAAGGCATCGTCGAAGCAGGTGGGCATGTAGAGGACGTGGGACGCCACGAAGACCAGTTTGAAAGCCATGATGGAAAGGAAAACGCCTGTCAATATCTTCTGGGCCAAGGTCAATGGGACTTTATTTTCCCCGCCTTCTGAATTACTGGAAGCCTCTCCTCGAAAAAAAACAGGACGGCCTTGGGAAAAAAGGCACAGGCAGCCCAGTATAAAGGCGATAAGGTATGGGACAAAATGGCCCTTGGAGTAGGAAAGACCGGCGATTCCCAGGCATAACATATAGACTGTGAGGGTCCCAGTGCCCAAGGCGAAGGAGAGAAGGAATTTCTCACCATAGGAAAACACCCGCTCTTTTTTTTCAATGAAGGCCACTATGACATAGCCGGAGAAGAGGGGGAGAGAGAGCCCGGTGAAAAAGAGAAGGAGGGTTTTCATGTTCCTGATATAAATTCATGACACATTGTTTTTTAGCAAGTATCTCATAGCGCGGCATGGCCGCAACCAAAATAAATTTCGATGTGTTCAAACGTTCGATGTTGATTGCATCAAGAGACATTTATTTTGGCCGCGGCAATGCCGCGGTACGGATATATTCAAGAAAATAGGCGGCCAACTCCTTGGATTCCACCATAAGGCTCGTTTCATTGCTCGTGCTAAGGGCCGTGTGGCTGAAATTGTGGCTTCCTATAAAGACCAGGCTTCCGTCAATCACCACCAATTTCGCGTGGGTGGTGATTTTTTTGCCGTCGAAGCTCACCTTGATCCCGGCGGCTTTAAGCTTTTTCGCGGTTTGATGGTTTTGGGCGTTCAGATCGTCATTCCGGTTGTCATTTTCCTCCATCAATACAGACACTTTCACCCCCCTCTTGGCCGCGTCGATCAGGCCATCCACTATTTTATTGGCAAGGTTATTGGGGCTCTCCGTGGTTTTAAACAGGTACATGCAGATTTCAATTTCCTTTTTGGCCTCTTTTATCTTGTCAGTCAGGACTTGAAAATATTTTTCATTTTCAAGCGCCTTGACAGGTCCCGTGAACGAACCAAGCCCATGGAGCTCCCCGGCTCTTCCCGGTAAAGTGGAAAATACCAGGATAATGAGCGTGAAAAAAAATATAAAAATTTTTCGTGTGTCCGGGGCCATGGGTTGAATGCTTAAAATATTCGTTGATTTCAAGCGCATTTTATCTCAATTTTATTTTTAACTCAAACATTGCTGTTTTGCTTCCGCAATTCTTTCATGATATTTTGGTAACTTCTAAGGCGCATAGGCAGAAGGCGCAAAGGACACGAAGAAAGGATTAGAAAAAAACTTTGCGCTCTTTGCGTCTTTGTTGTTAATTCTTATCCTTGGCTGCGGCAACGCCGCGCTATGAATATCAGTGGTGGGAATTAAATGAAAAAAAAAAAGCAAGCGGAAACCGAATTGTCCATCTGCGCGCCGTCCTCCCCTTTCGCGAAAAAGGACCTTCTCCCTGGAGTGAAGTGGATAAGGTCCCTTGGCTTGAAGGTGTCTTTCCCGGAGGAGATATTCCAATGGAAGGGGCACCTGGCCGGGCCGGACCATGTACGCGCCGGGGTATTGCTTAAATCTCTAAAGGAAAGCAGAATTATTGTTGCCGCAAGAGGCGGCGGCGGATGCGGCCGGCTGTATCCCTTGGTCAAAAAAGGATTGGCCGCGCTCAAGCCATATTCAAGGCTCATTGTCGGGAGCAGCGACGCCACCTTCCTATATCTTTTTTTCCAATCGCTAAGTCCACAAGCCTTCGTTTACGGCCCAATGGCGCGCAGGTATGGCAATAGCGAGTTCAAGGGTTTTGAAAAAAAGGTCATGGAAGCGGTATTCCGCGGGACAATAAAATTCCCCCTCCCCTACCCCGGCCAATTCTCCATTGCCAAGGAAGGCAAGGAAACACAAGGGAGGCTGGACGGCGGAAACCTCACCATACTGGCCTCCTCCCTTGGGACCCCTTACGAATGGAAGCCCAAGGGGAATATTTTATATATCGAAGACGTTAATGAGCAATTGTACCGGATTGACCGGATGTTGACCCAGTTGGGCCATGCCGGTAAATTCAAGGGCTTCAAGGCGGTTTTGGTTGGAAGGATGGACGGGCCGTCGGATCCCGCATGGATATCGCTCAAGGAATGCTTCCTGGAACATTTCGGGAAGATGGAAGGTCCTGTCCTGGCCAGGATACCCACCGGCCACGGCAAGATCCAATGGCCTTTTTTCCTTGGAGGGGAGTATTCAGCGGGAAAGGAGATTATTTGCTTGGATGCGTATTGTTAACGATAAGCCTTGTAAAAGACTACATATTTTCCAGATAAGTATAGCCCCTAAGGCGCTGGTCGTAAATCCTCAGTAATTGGGCGGATTCCTTGATCGTGATCATTTTTTTCTGGACTCCTTTTTCCACCTTTTTCCTCAAGCGGTTATACAGGTCGTCCCTTTGATAATCCACGTAACTGATTACGTCCCTTACCGAGTCCCCATGAATTACCTGGTCTATTTCATATTCGCCGTCCTCTCCTATGGAGATGTGGACTGTGTTCGGGTCGCCGAAGAGATTATGCAGGTCCCCAAGGCTTTCCTGGTAGGCGCCTAGCAGGAAGACCCCCATGTAGTAAGGCTGGTCCTGCTTCAGTTCATGCACCTCCAGAGTGTCCTTCACGTCCCGCAAATCTATGAACTGGTCGAATTTTCCGTCCGAGTCGCAGGTTATATCAGCGAAGGTGGCCTTTTTAACCGGCTGCTGTTGCAGCCTGTGGATGGGAATTATGGGGAAGAGCTGCCTTACCGCCCAATGGTCAGGGGCGGACTGGAAAAGGGAAAAATTGCCGTAATAGGTGTCTGACAGAAAAGACTCCAGTCCTTCCAATTCGTCCGGGACATAGTCAAGGGTCTCAACGATCCTCGCTATTTTCCTGCATATATTCCAGAACAACTCCTCGATCTTGGCGCGTTCAGGAAGGGAGAGATAGCCCAGGTTGAACATCAAGAGGGCCTCGTCCTTGCACTGTATTGCGTCGTGGTACGCCTCCTGAAAACTCTTCCTGCTTATGCTTTTGTCGATCTCCATGAGGTCCTTGAGGGAATCCGACATCTCCTTTTCGGCCTTGTCCTTATAAGTGAAATTCATGTTGCCGAGGCCGGAGGCGCCGAGGATATCGAAAATCAGGACCGAATGGTGGGCGACTATGGCCCTGCCGCACTCCGTGACTATGTGCGGGTGCTTGATCTTTTCCTCCTTGCAGGCCGCGTGAATGGCGCTCACTATGTCATAAGCGTATTCCTGCATTGTGTAGTTGGTGCTGGACGCGAAATTCGTCTTGCTCCCGTCATAGTCGACTCCCAGCCCCCCGCCGACGTCGAAATACTTAAGCGGGACCCCCAGCTTGCATATCTCCACGAAAATTCTCGTGCCTTCGGTCAGGGCAGTCTTGATGCTCTGAATGGCGGTGATCTGCGACCCTATGTGGTAATGCAGCAATTGAAAGCAGTCCAGCATGCGGTTTTTCTTGAGTATCTCTATGGCCACGAGGAGTTCGGAGGTGAAGAGGCCGAACTTGGATTTATCGCCCCCTGATGATTCCCATTTCCCCTTGCCCAGGGAGGAAAGTTTAACGCGGATCCCCAATACCGGCCGTATGCTGTACCGCTTGGAAACCTGGATCACGAGGTCCAGTTCGCTCAACTTCTCAATGACTATGATGACCTTTTTCCCCACCTTGGAGGCGAGGAGGGCCATCTCGATGAATTCCATGTCCTTATAGCCGTTGCAGATGATGAGCGAGTTCGGGTTTTCGCTGAAGGCGAGCGCGATCATAAGCTCCGGCTTGCTCCCTGCCTCCAGGCCGAAACTGTATTTCGACCCGAACCGTATTATTTCCTCCATTACCTGGCATTGCTGGTTCACCTTCATTGGATACACCCCCAGGTATTCCCCCTGGTATTTATACTCCTCCATTGCCTTTTGAAAGCACTGAATGAGCTGCTCCAGCCTTTTGGCCAGGATGTCCGTGAAGCGCAGCAGCACGGGCAATTGGATCCCGCGCAGATTGATGTCCTCCACGAGTTCCTTCAGGTCGATTTCCCCCCCGTCTGCCAGGAGAGGCCGGACCACGATATTCCCCTTCTTATTTATATCGAAAAAGTTAAGCCCCCACTCCCGGATGTTGTACAACTCCAGGGCCTCGTCTATGGTCCATCGCTTGATGGAGGTCTTTTCCTTCTTTTTTATGCCTTTTGGCCGCATCATGATTTATGGTGAAAAAATTAAAGTTCTGTATGTTATTATAAACTTCGCGAAATAGCAATGTAAAAAATATTTTGAAATATTCCGGAAAAAGTATTATATTTTTTAGTGGACAGGAGATATAATAATGCCCAGTTCACTTGGAAATGTAGGCGACGCTAACATAGCGGCCGTGGAAAGGCAGGCCCAAAAGAGGGAAAGCGCCTCGCGCGAAAGGGACGCCGCCTTTATACAGCAAATCAACAGCCGGACCGTCCACGGCTCCGATGAAAGAAGACGCAGGCAGGTGGAATCGGTTGAGTCGAGCAAGGGACAAAATATAAGCATCAATGCATGAGCGCTTTCCATTTAAAATTTCAGATTTGAGATTTCAAATTTCAGATTTAAATCAGCAATTCTCGTTGAATTGTCACGGGCTTGAGATTGCTTCGCTTCGCTCGCAACGACAAAAATGGTTTTCGTGATGTCATTGCGAGGCGCGCCTTTCAGCGCCGCGGCAATCTCGCTTTTTCACCGAGAATTGCTGGATTTAAATCCACTATCCGAAATCCGAAATTTCTTTGTGTCCTTGGTGGTTAAAAAAATCTTGCCTAAACTATCCCCGCCTTTAGTATGTCGTGCAAATGGATCAGTCCAACCGGCCTCTTCCCGTCGTCGGAAACAATCAAGGCCGTAATTGAATGGCTCTCCATTATCTGTAACGCCTTCGCGGCCAGGGCGTCCCTTTCAATGGTCTTCGGATTTCTTCCCATTACGTCGCCTGCGCATTTCTCCAGAATGTCCTTATGGGTTTCCAGGGCCCTGCGCAAATCTCCGTCGGTTATGACCCCCGCGATCAGTCCATTCACGTCAACGACAATAGCGGTCCCCATCTTCTTTCTGGATATTTCCATGATCGTGTCCTTTATCCCCACGCTTTCCTTGACCAACGGAAGCTGGTCGCCGACATGCATGAGGTCCTCCACTTTCGTCAATAATTTGCGCCCCAGCGTCCCACCAGGATGAAACACCGCGAAGTCCTCTTCCTTGAAACCTCTTTTGTCCAGCAGGGCAATGGCAAGGGCGTCCCCCATTGCCAGGGCGGCGGTGGTGCTTGCGGTTGGGACCAGGTTAAGCGGACACGCCTCTTCCGCGACGGAAATATCAAGGACTATATCGCTTCTTTTCGCGAGGGTGGACCCGGTTTTTCCGGTCATGGCCACCAGGGGGAGGTTGAAGCGTTTGATGGTGGGAAGGAGTTGAAGAATCTCGTCCGTTTCCCCGCTGTTGGAGATGGCGATAATAAGGTCGTCCTTCACCACCATCCCAAGGTCTCCGTGGACCCCCTCTGCGGGATGGAGGAAAAAGGCCGGTACCCCTATGCTGGCCAGGGTGGAGGCTATTTTTTTCCCTATCAGGCCGGACTTGCCCATGCCGGTGATCACCACCCTGCCGCGGCATCTGTCCATGGCCTCCACCGCCTTTTCAAATTTCTCGTCCAGACGGTCGATAAGGCCGGCAACGGCCTGGCTTTCTATCCGCAAAACTTTTTTTCCGGTTTCAATTACCATAGCGCGACATATCCGCAATTAAAATAAATTTCGATGTATTCAAACGTTCGATGAGATTACTAAGTTCAGAAATTTATATTTTCCGCTTGAAATAAATTCAGCGATGCATGCTGCAAGAGAAATTTATTTTGATTTCGGACATGCGCGCTCCAAGAAGCGGTTGAAAACTTGCGCGGAAAACATAAATTTCTGAACTTAGTAATATATAACACCTAACGCGGCGTCGCCGCAACCGGAAGAGAAATTGAAATCTTCCTTTCGCTTTCAGAAACTTCCTCAATGAAAATATCGATACGGTTTTCTGGAAGCAGAGGACCCAGCCTCTCCGGCCATTCAACGGCGCAAACGCCCTCTCCAAGAAAATATTCGCTTAGTCCAAGTTCCTCGATTTCTCCGGTATCGGAAAGGCGGTAAAAATCAAAATGATGCAGTGGAGGGCTTCCCCGGTAGGTAAGGAGGATGGTAAAAGTGGGGCTCCTGACATACTCCCTCTCGCTTATTCCCAAACCCGAGGCGATGCCCTTTATAAGGCAGGTTTTCCCGGACCCCAGTTCCCCGAATACACAAACCACGTCCCCTTTTTTTAGTCCGAGGCCGATTTTTTTCCCAAGCTCCAGGGTTTCTTCAGGATTGCGGGTTGTGTAAGTTTCCATTGGCTGTAATAAATTCTACCTTTTTTTCGCTCAGCTTAAAATAGTAAGATGAATTAACCTTTGTGCCTTTGTGGTGAGAAAATGTTTATTATAAGCGCCATCATGCCCACACCCGACCCAGAAGAAGTCCGCTCCATTTTGGTCTGGGGACCGAACTGGATAGGAGACATCATCCTGAGCCTCCCGGCCGTAAAGGCCATGAAGGGCCGGTTCCCAGGGTCGCGGCTTGTTTACGCGGCCAGGTATCCCTTGGGTGATCTCCTCTCCGGGGAAAAATACATCGACGAGTTGGTCCCGATTAAACGCGGGTCCTTCTTCGACAATATTTCCCTTGCTAAAAATTTAAGGACCAGGGGCTTCGACCTGGCTGTTGCCCTCCCTAATTCCTTCCGGGCAGGGCTCATGCTCTTCCTCTCCGGCGCCGGGAGGCGGGTTGGATACGCAAGCGACCACAGGGGCTTTTTATTGACCGGCCCCATCCCGCCGCGAAACAGGAAAGAGGAAGGCCACAGAGTCCAATACTTCCTGGAGATAGCTAAGAAAATCGGTTGCGTGGACCCTGCCCCCACAGTTTCCCTTTCCATATCAGAGGAAGAGAAGGAAGAGGCGAAAAAAATCCTGAAAGAATACGAAGTGGGGAGCGATGATCTGCTTATATGCGTCCACCCCGGGGCGTCCAAGCCGCCAAGGACCCTTGCCCCATCCCGCTTTTCCGGAATATGCCGGTTAATAAGGTCCAGGTGGAACGCCAGGGTCCTTCTCATCGGCGGCGCGCAGGAGCGCGGCCTGTTGGAAGAGGTCCGCGCCGGGTCCGGCGAAACAGGGGCTTTCTTTATCAACCGGCCTTTTTCACTCAGGACCACCGCGGCCATCCTGGAGCGCTGCGATTATTTCATAGGATGCGACAGCGGCCTGATGCACCTTGCCGCGGCGGTCGGCGCTCCAGTGGCAGGGATTTTCGGCCCAGGGGTCCCGGAGCATACAGGACCCGCCTGCGAGGACGCCAAGAAGGCTATTGTCTTTCACCGCTTTCCCTGCGCCCCGTGCTCGCAAAATTTTTTCACGGAGTGCCGCCCTTCCCCGGACGGGCGTCCCCCATGTATTGAAGAGGTGAGGCCGGAAGAGGTCCTTGCCGGACTGGAAGCCCTTATGACAAAGTAGAGGTAAAGAGATTTCAAATTTCAGATCTGAGATTTAAAACTCACAGGAGGTTACAATGCCCAAAAAGCCCGCGAAAGCAAGAACTAATAAAACTAATAGAACTAATAGGACCAATATGACCGATAGGTCTGATCTGACCGATCAGCCCGATAAAACCACCCCAACCAATAAAACCACCCCAACCAATAAAACCAACAGAACCAATGGAACCAACAAACCCACCCCCTTCCCCATTGTCGGCATCGGCGCCTCAACCGGCGGGCTGGAGGCCCTGGAGGTCTTCGTTTCCAATATGCCCTCCGGCCAGAACATGGCCTTTGTAATCATCCAGCACCTGAGCCCCAGCCATAAAAGCATCATGGCTTCCCTGCTGGATAAACACACGAAAATGGCGGTGCTGGAGATCAAGGACGGCATGAGGGTCCAGCCCGGCTCCCTCTATCTCAACCCGCCTAACAAAAACGTGGCCCTCATCAACGGCAGGCTGCATCTGTCCCCGCCACATGAAATACATGGAGTGAAACTGCCAATCGACTACTTCTTCCGCTCCCTGGCCGAGGACCAGGGGGAAAAGGCGATATGCGTGGTCCTCTCCGGCACCGGCACTGACGGCACCTTGGGACTGAAGGCGGTAAAGGGCGCCGGTGGAATGACAATGGCCCAGGAGGAAGCCCAGGCCAAGTATCCGGGAATGCCGAGGAGCGCCATTGACACCGGCATGGTGGACTTCGTCCTGCCCGTGCAAAAGATGCCTGAGGAGTTGATGAAATACGCCCGGCACCCGTATATAAGGGGACCGCTCAAGGAAGAGGAGTCCGCTGAACACCCCTTTTCCATGTTCGTGGACAAAATATTTCTCCAGATCCGGTCACAGGCCGGACACGATTTTTCCCACTACAAGCGAAGCACCATCCACCGCCGCATCCAACGGCGCATGGCCGTGCATCAAATCGACAAGATCGCGGATTATGTGCGTTTTCTTCACCGGACCCACGGCGAGGCGAACATCCTCTTCAAGGACCTCCTTATCGGGGTGACCAATTTCTTCCGCGACCCGGACGCATTCATGTCCCTTAAGGAAAAGGTCCTCCCAAGTCTCCTGGAAAACAAGACCCGCGACACTCCCTTGCGCGTATGGGTCGCGGGATGCGCCACCGGCGAGGAAGCCTACTCCATGGCCATCCTCATACTGGAGACCATGGAGGAGATGAAGAAGCATGTGGAGTTCCAAATCTTCGCCACGGACCTGGACCACGAGGCCCTTGACCACGCCCGTCTGGCCGCTTACCCGGACAGCATAGCGGCGGACGTCAGCCCCCAGCGTCTCGAACGTTTCTTCGTGAAGGAGGACAATACCTACAGGATCAAGAAAAAGATACGGGAGATGGTGATCTTCGCGGACCAGAACCTGATCAAGGACCCGCCCTTTTCCAGGCTGGACCTTGTCTGCTGCCGGAACCTCCTCATCTACATGGACTCCTACCTTCAGAAAAAAATCCTCCCCCTCTTCCATTACACGCTGGTCCCCGGCGGCGCCATGTTCCTTGGCTCTTCCGAGACCATAGGGGATTTCATCGACCTCTTCCAGCCTCTGGATATCAAATGGAAGATATTCCGGCGCAAGGAGGCGTTCCTGGAGAGGGCCGCGGATTACCGCGGCGTCCCTTTCTTCAAGGTCCTCCAGCCCCTGGAAAAAGGCGGAAAGGACAAGAGGCCCGGCAAAATAGAAGCCCGGCATCTTGTTGAAAAGGTCATTCTGGACAACTACGCCCCTCCGTGCGTCCTCATCAATGAAAGATACGAAATTCTTTATTTTATCGGCCGCACGGACCGCTATCTCGCGCCTCCTGCCGGGGAGCCTACTTTCAATATCCTTAATATGGCAAGGGAGGGGCTCAGGTACAAACTGAACACCGCCCTGCATAAGGTGCTCAACCAGAAAAAGGCGGTGGTGGAGGAGGGAGTGCGCGTGAAGCAAAACGGGGACTTCCGCACAGTGAACCTGGTGGTGAGGCCGTTCGTGGAGCCGGACTTCCCCCAAAACCTTATCATGGTCCTCTTTGACGACAAAACCCCTTCCTTTCCTTCCGCCGGAAAAAAGATAAAATCCTCCGCCGGCAAGGAGTCGGATCCCCGCATCGCCGCCCTGGAACAGGAACTCTATTCCACCAAGGAATATCTCCAGACCACCATTGAGGAGTTGGAGACCTCCAACGAGGAATTAAAATCAACAAACGAGGAGTTGCAGTCCGTGAACGAGGAACTGCAAAGCACGAACGAGGAACTGGAGACCTCCAAGGAGGAACTGCAATCCACCAACGAGGAACTGGTCACTGTGAACGCTGAACTGCAGAAGAAGGTTGATGAACTCTCCCAGGCCAATAACGACATGAGCAATCTCCTGGCCAGCACCGATATAGGGACCATCTTCCTGGACGACAGCCTGAGGATCAAGCGCTTCACCCCGGCCATGACCAGGATATTCAACCTTATTCCGTCGGACATCGGCCGTCCCATCAGCCACATCACGTCCAACATAGACAATGACAGGCTCCAGAGGGACGCCAGGGAGGTCCTCAGGACCCTGGTCTGGAAGGAACAGGATATTAACGCCGGGGAAGGAAAATGGTATGCCATGCGCATCATGCCGTACCGCACAACTGAAAACGTCATAGACGGACTGGTCATTACCTTCGTGGACGCCACCAATATCAAGCAGGCCGAGGGGTCGTTAAAGGAAAGCGTGGAGCAGTACCGCGCCCTTGCGGAGAACAGCCGGGACTATATTCTGCGGTTTGGCCGGGATTGCCGTCCTGTTTACGCCAATGCAGCGGCGTTGAGCATTTCAGGCACGGTGGCGGGACAATTAACCGGGAAGACGCGCCAGGAGTTAGGCTTCCCGGAAGACCTTTGCGCCCTGTGGGAAAAGGCAATATGCAAGGTCTTCAAAACCGGCAAGCCGCAAATGGAAATTTTTGAGTGGGAAAGCGCCGGGGGCAGAAAGACCCTTGACTGGAGGTTCATGCCGGAATTTTCCCCGGACGGCGCGGTGGCAACTGTCCTTTGCGTGGCGAGGGACGTCGCGGGATTGGAGAAGAAAAGGGGTTGACAGAAGATAGAAGAAAGGGGGCAGGGCTCAGTGGACAGGGTTCGATGTTGGACGTTCGATGTTCAATGTTCGACGTTCAATGTTCGATGTTCTATGTTCGATGTTCTATCTTTTTATTTTTTATCATTGCTGTCCAAAATAACTTTTTTGGACAGATTTTGCCCAAAGCAAATAATTTCAATAGGTTAAATAAATGGGAACTGGATTTCTGAAACGAGGTTCCCTGTTACTGAAAATAGCCTGTCCAAAATAGCTAAAACGGATTTTATAGCCATTTTCCGTCTAAATATGATTAGTAAAGGGCTTTCACGGACATTGGCATGCCCCAAATTTAACTTTAGAATGCATTCGGCCTGTCCAAAATAATTCCTATTTTGGACAATAGTGATTTTTTATGTTTATTATTTAACCCCTTATGAAAAAGAAAAAACCCATCACCCCTGAATCCTCCTCCCTCCGCGAAAGGGCGGAGAAAAAACTTCCTTCCACAGCCAAGTCCATCGAACGCCTGTCCGAGGCCAAGGTCCGCAAGCTGGCCCACGAACTCCAGGTCCACCAGATAGAGTTGGAGATGCAGAACGAAGAGCTTCGCGCTGCCCAGTTGCAGGTGGAAGAGTCGCGAAACAGATACTCCAGCCTCTATGACTTCGCCCCAATCGGATACGTCACCATGGACGCGCGGGGAATCATCAGGGAAGCCAATCTCACCTTCGCCGCGCTGGCCGGCATGGAAAGAGGGCGGCTCATCAAGCGTCCCTTTTTCCAATTCATTCACGAAGCGGACCGGCCATTATTCTTTCACTCCCTCCGGAAAATCTTTGTAAGCGGAACAAGACATAACGCCGAAGTCCGGTTAAAAGCGCCTGGCGGCATGGAATTTTTTGTCCTGCTGGAAGGCTTGTTATTCGATGACGGCCGCAACGGCGGGGCCTCATGCCTGGCAACGGCCACGGACATAAACAATCTCAAGCGGCTGGAGCATGAGTTGGAGACCCACCGGCATTCCCTGGAGGAACTAGTCAGTAAACGGACCGCCCAGCTTGCCGTCGCAAATAAAAAACTGCAAGAGGAAACAAAAGAACGGATACGGACGCAGGAGGACCTCTTCAAGGCCAGGAAGATGGAATCCCTTGGCCTGCTGGCGGGCGGCATAGCGCACGATTTCAGCAATATCCTCACCGGGTTTTCCGGCAAAATCACCCTGGCCCGATGGGCCATAGACAAAAAGGAAACGGCCCTCCAAAGACTGAAGGAGGCAGAGGCGGTCCTGGGCCATGCCAGGAGCCTGGCGGAGAGGCTGCTCGCTTTTTCAAGGGGAAGCGACGTCATTAAAAAAAAATGTTCGCGCATCGAGGATTTTTTGCAAGGCGCTACAAAATTTTTTCTTTCGGACTCAAACGTCCGGTGCGACTTCTTAATAAGCGGCGATCTTTGGCCGGTGGAAGTTGACGAGGTGCAAATGAGCCAGGTCTTCACAAATCTGGCGGTAAACGCCAAGGAGGCCATGCCGGGGGGCGGAAGGCTGGAGGTCGCCGCGAAAAACATCGTGTTAAGGAAAAAAAAAATCCCGGCATTGAAAGCGGGGAAATATGTGAAAATTTCCTTTAAGGACAACGGCCCTGGCATTCCGGTGGAAGTCCGCAATAAAATATTCGATGCCTTTTTCACCACCAAGGAAAAAGGGGCCGGCCTTGGGCTGCCCTCGTCTTACCACATAATAAAAAAACACGCGGGGCATATTGAGGTGGAATCCGCCCCCGGCGAGGGGGCTGTTTTTACTATATATTTACCGGCGTGCGTGGAGGGATGAAAAAAAGGGGACAGTTGTCAGGGCGCAGGGGGCAGGATGAAATTTGAAGCTTTGGATGTGTGGAAAAGAGCATCGCGGTTAAGCGCGAATATTTAGCCGAGGGGATTGAAAGAGAATCGGATAAAGAATGTGTCAGGTTCTTACAATACGCCAAAGCTTCTTGTGGTGAGTTACGCACCCAAGTTTTCATTGATATGGATATTGGCTTAATCAAGTCAAAGCGAAACAGCATGCAAGAGCAAGTTGAGGAGTAATGAAATTCTGACAACTGCACCCTGATACCTGCACCCTATTTTCTAAAAAAATGGAAAAAATACTAATCATAGATGACGAAAATTTAACAAGGGCCGGCATTTGCGAAGTAATCACGGCCTCCGGTTTTTCACCTATTGAAGCCTCCGGCGGCAAGGAAGGGATCAAGGCATTCAAGGAAGGTGGATTTTCCGCCGTGGTCCTGGACATGAGAATGCCTGGAATTGACGGCATGGAGGTCCTGGCGAAACTGAAGGAGGAAGACCCTGATGTCCCGGTGATCATGTTGACGGCATACGGAGACGTGCCCACCGCGGTCAAGGCCCTGAAGCTGGGCGCTTATGATTTCATCGTCAAGCCGCCGAATTTTGACAACTTCATGGAGACTGTTCAGCGGGCCGTTGAAAAGCAGGCGTTGAAAAAAGAGGTAAAGCGGCTTCATGGAATAGTCGGCTCCTCCCTGTCGCAGTTGATGGGCAGAAGCGAGTCAATCAGGAATATAGCAAGGGACCTGCTCCCGGTTGCACAGAGCAACCTGTCCCTCATTCTCGAGGGGGAAACCGGCACCGGGAAGACCACCCTGGCCCAGGAAATCCATAATCTGAGCAAAAGATCAGACAAGCCCTTTGTCAAGGTGGACGTGAACGCCCTGGCGGAAAGCCTGGTGGAGAGCGAGCTTTTCGGACACGAAAAGGGCTCCTTCACGGGCGCTGACAGGAAGAGGAAGGGATTTTTTGAAACCGCGAACGGAGGGACCATTTTCATTGACGAAATAGAAAACATGTCCCACGCGGTGCAGCGCAAACTTCTCCAGGTGCTTGAAGAGAAGGAAATTTATCTCGTGGGGAGCAGCAAGCCGCTGCAAGTCGACTTCCGGGTCATCGCCGCCACCAACGCCGGCATTGAGGAACTGCTCAGGAAAAAAAACCTGCGGCATGACCTTTTTTACCGCCTGGGCGAGCATGTAATCAAACTCCCCCCTTTAAGGGAAAGGCCGGAGGACATAAAATTTTTCGCCGAAAATTTTATTCTGGACGCCTCCGAGGAACATGAACTGCGCGTGGAAGGAATTACCGAAGGCGCCATGTCTTTCCTGATGGGCAGGCCCTGGCCCGGAAATATCAGGGAGTTGAAAAGCATGGTCAGAAAGGCTGTCCTTTTTACCAGGGAGGGACTAATCACGGAAAAACTCCTTGAGGGATTGATGAGGACCCAAGAGGAAACAGGCTCTTCCTCTCTTTTTCCCCTCAGACAGGCGGTAAGGATTCAGGAGGCACAGAGCATCAAGGAGGCCCTGAGGCTATGCTCCGGCAACAGGGAAAAGGCCGCGTCCCTGCTTGGGATATCTTCCAGGAGTCTTTATTCCAAGATAAAGGAATGCGGAATTACGGAAGAATGAGGAAGGGCGGAAGGCTAAAGGTGAGAGGCTAAGGGCGAAAGGTCTGCCCGCATATCTCTCGCTCCAGGGTCCTCCCTGGGAACGAGAGAAGACTGCAAATTTCTGCAATATCGGAAAAAATCTTCAATTTCTGTTTTCACCATGGAATGCCGCATATAAAAACGTACTGATTTCACCGCGAAGGCCCAAAGACACTGAGTAAGCCACTAAAATTTCCTCTGCGTCTCTGCGCCTCCGCGGTGGATCAACACGCGTTTCCCTGAAAATTCCAGCAGTCACCACGCAATAGTCTCTTCCAAATTTCCTTTAAAAACAACCACTTCACTATTGGCCCCGTTCTTGCTGATATATAATGCATTTCATTCTCTGATAACTGCGTCCTGACAACTGCCCCCTTTAACCAATCACTCTCATGTGCCACATTCAAGAGATGGTTTTTAAATTGAAAAAGGGATTCACGGAGCCCCACAGGGTGGAAATCTCCTTCAACAGAAGCGGGAACTACGCCAAGGTAATGGTTGGAGACAGCAGGAGGCAAAAAATCGAACTGTTTCCTTGTTCCGGCAGGGAAGCGAGATGCGCCGATTGCCCGGAACTACATGGGAAGAAACAGGATTCCCTGGAAAAAATTTTTGCCGGTCTTATGAAATTCGATGAAATTTTTGTTAAAAATTACCAAACTAAGGAGGTGGCTAAAGCCGGGTAAAAAAATATTTTAGATTTAAAATTTTATTCACCGCGGAGGCGCAAAGACGCAGAGAAAAAGACAATTTCAAATTTCAAGTGACTAAAGTTTCAAGTGAACTAAAGTTAAGGTGGAAAAGCAATTTTTTATTTTTTAACTTTAGTCGCTTTAGTCGCTTTTAATTTGGTTGCGGCCAAAGGCCGCGCCGTGTCTCAGCGGTTCATTAATGTCACTTTAAAGGAGAAAAAGCATGCCCATAAACATAAAGAAAACCGGGTTCAAGCCAATGGCAATGAAGTCCCCGGCCCCAACCGCGTTCACGGAAAAAACCCAGGAAAAAAAACAGGCCGTGGAGAAAACCGCGTTGCCTCGCATTGAAACAGCAATACCCCGGCCCGTAGCCAAGCCTGTGGAAACAAAATCCCCGGCCCCAACCGCCGCGTCCACGGAAAAAACCACGGAAAAAAAACCGGCCCTGGAGGAAACGCCCGCATCAAACAGCGGAATAATGAAAGAGTATTTCGAAGGGAAAAAAATATGCCGGGTGACATTCCGGCTGCCGAAGTCAGCAGCGCCCAACGGAAAAAGCGTGTTCATCGTCGACGATTTCAACAATTGGAACATGCACGCGCACCAAATGAAGAAGCAGAAAAACGGGGACCACGCCATCTCCCTGAATATAGCGGCAGGCAGGGAATACCAGTTCCGTTACCTTATTGGCGGATCAAAGTGGGAAAACGACTGGAAGGCTGACAAATATGTACGAAGCCCCTATGGAGACTGCGATAATTCCGTTGTAGTTGTTTGATGAAATGAAATAATGAAAAACCAAATTGAGCCTTATTCGTTGTTTTTTTTTACATCCCCCTTAATCCCCCTTGACAAGGGGGAATTAAACCAGATCCCATTTTAGGTGTTTCCGTATTCCCCCTTACCAAAGGGGGACCAAGGGGGATGTGGTTTCAACTGCCAATTGAGCGTTAAGCTGTTTTCCACGACACCTCGTGAACGGTCACAAAGAAATCAACAATGATATAAGAGGGTACAAAATTGTCCAGCACTCCTCTATTCACGGCAAAAATGAACATCCTCGTGGTGGATGATGAGGAATACATGCGCTCAGCGTTGAAGGCCTTGCTGGAAACCTGGGGCTACCAGACAACCATAGCCTCCAACGGACAAGAAGCATTGGACGCCATCCTTGAAAAAGAACCCACGCCTCACAGCTTTTCACTTATCATCACGGACATCACCATGCCTGTCATGAACGGCGTGAGGCTGATCGAAGAGGTCAGAAAGCTGGAAAGGCTGGTGCCGGTCCTGGTTATGTCTGGAAACATCGACAGGGAAACGGCGGCATGCCTGGTCCGGCACGAAATGGTGCAAATCCTTCATAAGCCCTTTATACCCGATGACCTCATGGTTATAGCCATGGGCGTTTTCTCAAGCGGGGCCCTGCGCGGTTAAGGAATTTTTGATTTGGAATTTGGGATTTCGGGTTTTAGGCTTGTTGATTAAAAACCCGAATTCACCACGGCGCGGCAAGGCCGCAACCAAGGGGAAAACCAAATCCCAAATTACAAATTTCAAATAAATTCCAAATTGCAATTACCGAATGTCCAAAACAGTTCCATTTCCTTGTTTTGTCTTTTGTAATTTTGGTTATTGATATTTATTTGTCAATTGTTATTTGAAATTTGTTTTTTTTATGTTTATATGTGTCTCAAAATTTTAAAGGGGGGAGGCAAATATGAGCTTTAAAATGCGGTCTGTTTTTTTCAGTTTCCTTTTCCTTGCGGTTTCGGCCTTCCTTTTCTCACTTGGGGAAATGAACGCCTGGGCCAAGGACAACGACGCTGTCAAGAAATGCGGCGGGTGCCACAAGCAGTACCTGGAGGATTGGGCCCCAACCAAGCACGGAAAGATTTTCACCAATAGCCCGCAAAACGCGCTTCAGGCAAGGGCCTGCGAGGCATGCCACGGGGACGGGGCGGACCATATAGCCGACGCGAAAAAGGCCGCTGATGAGGCCGGCGGCAAGGTGGACCTTGGCCTGATCCGGAGCCTTACAAAAAAATCAAAACTCTCGGCCAAGGAAAAAGACGACGTTTGCCTCCAGTGCCACAGGAAGGAAGCCAGGAATTTTCTCTGGATGGGAAGCAAGCATGAAGCCTCAGGCCTCACGGTAAATTTGTTCTACCATATCTCACACGCCATTAAGGGTGCAGGAGTTTTTTGTCATGCGCAGGTAATCGAAGACCAACCTGGCGCTACGGTGTAGTTGCCTCATCTTTTGCGCGACATTGGAGACACCTTTGGAT
>JACRGO010000156.1 GCA_016212295.1 Nitrospinota bacterium
AAAGCCGAAGTTGCGATATTTTTCCTGCTTTCTGCATTTTACCCCGGCCACCCCCCTGCCTGTGCGTCGCACGCAGACAGGTCTCAAGAGGGGAATTAAAAGTCGTAATGTCTCAATTTTAGAGGAAGCCCAAAAATAAAATAGCCCGTTTGACGCCTCATACCGGCTTTTCAAACGGGCTTTTAAATGCCTGAAATTTAAAACAAAAGAAAGAGTCAGGTAGAGATGGTTTGTTGGTTGGTGGGTTGGTTGGTTGGTTGGTTGGTTGGTTGGTTGGTTGGTTGGTTGGTTGGTTGGTTGGTTGGTTGGTTGGTTGGTTGGTTGGTTGGTTGGTTGGTTGGTTGGTGAGGGGGCCGAGGAAATAATCATGTCAGTGGGGTAAGAAATATAGATCATTAATTTTATCGAAAAAATAAACCGGCTCAATAATATACCCAGCACGATTGTTTGTCAAGAAAAATTTTTTTTGTGTCGAACTGTTGCAAAATTTTCCCCTGAGCGTTATATTTAAAAAAAAGAGCCATTTAGCAGAGGGAGTGGAATTCAGGGGTCAGAATATAAAAAAATTTCACATACATTTTCTTACATTATTGTTAAACTTCCAGGAGATTATTGCCATGAAAAAAACACTGATTATTTTTCTTTCAGGCCTCTGTTTATTACTGGTGATGTTTGCCCTGGAAGCCTCGGCTGGAAGCACTAAAACCGGCGAACTTATCTTCACAATAAGAAGCGATAACGAGGCAAGGCTGGCCGCCCCGTTCACCCTCTCTAAAAGCGGAAAAAAAATCGTGAGCGGAAAGGGAAGCCTGAATCTCAACCTGGCCCCAGGCCAATATAAAATGCAATTGGGGTCATTGAAGGGTTATAAGATTCAACGGGCTTTTGCGAAAAATTCCATTACGAAAAAAGACACGGTATTAAAAACAAAAAACAACATCGTGCCATTCTCCATCAAATCAGGACAGGCCACGGAGATCGAGGTTGTTTATGAAGGCTCGGTGAAGGCGCTGGTGGTGGCTAAAAGGGTCAGCGTCGTCGACATCAAGAGCTCGCAAGGGACCTTCGCCGGCCGTTATTTAAAAACGTGGAAACAGCCGCGCCATTGGACAAGCCGCTTGCGAACGGCCCTTCTCCCATTGAGCGCATCCGGACTCCCGTCCTACTCGGATTACATGAATGACGGCGCGGATATTTACGTCGAGGAGCGTTCGGACGAAGCCTTGCAAACGATAAATGAAATACTTTGCATGATGGCCCAGACAAAATACGACTCCATGCTCAACCTGGGAGACTATAAGGCCCAGATTGACGTCAGCCAATGCAAAAGCAAGAAAAACGATGCCGCTGCCGCGGGCGAGGCGTCCATGAACCAATCATCGGGTTCCAACATGCCGGATTATAATATGTGGACCATGAATGCCTCCAGGGCCGACAATAAAGCCCCCCTTATCGGAAAGACTTGGATTCATGAAAACATGGACGGCACGAACCAGCTTATAGAGGTGAAAACGACTATAACGGAAGGCATGAGCGGCAATAATCCATACGGAATATTCGGCATGAATTTCAAGGCTTATCCCATGAACGGGGACTTAGTGGACACAAGCAGAGTTAATATGAAAGGCTTCATGAAAACGGAAAAAGACGCCGGATCGGACCAGGTGCTTTTGAAGTTCGTGGATTCTTTTTCTGATCCACAAATGGGAGGCTCCATGTCGGAGAAAGTGGCTTTAAGCCGGGCAAAAGACGGGGCCGGCGGCGGAGGCACTATAATGACAACGCTATCCACGCGCAAAGGGGACAAGTCGGAACAATTCAACGTTGCCTTTGACACGGACCGCTTCCTGCGAAACAGCGGAAGCGGCGATAAATGTTTCAGCAGGGCGGATTTTGACGAGACCTCCATGCGGTATGGACTTTACCAATCCAGCGACGGCGGGAGGGTCAACCGGTCTTCCGGGTTTCCAGTCAAGACCACATTCAACGGCCAGGAATATTTTGGATGGATAGGCTACTGGGGGGTATGGTTCCCGGAGGACGTTGACATCACCAACGGGGCCGCCGTGAATAAACTCGAGTTCGGCCCTAACGGAAACTCCGGAGAAGAACTAACCGTATTAAAAGCCAACGGCAAACTCAAAAAACATACAAAAAAATCCCTGAACCTGGGCGACATACGGAATATACCGCTCCAGTATCACAGTGATCAGGACAATAAAAACTATCGGGTTGAGTGGGACGGGACAAATTTGAATAAAGTCGCCAAAATGAACGAAGGCACCTGGATGTGGGAAGATATAAGCCCCCCGGAACAATTGATCTTGGGCCAGGAAAATCCATTTTTCGGTTTTTGGTCAGAGGCGTTGGGAGGGAGCGGTTTTATTAACCTTAACAACCCGGAAACCGGAGAATCGGCCGCTCTCAGCGACAGCACGGAGGTGGTCTTCTATCTGGAAGACCTTGTTTATCCTTCAGACCCGGTCCCGGATTCACTTGTATGCTTCGAGAGATGCCCGGACCCGGACAATATCACAGGCGCGGACCCATATTTTTCCCAGTCCATTATGGGCACTGAGGGGAATTACTCCCAGCAGGCCGTCTCTCCCTCGGAGGCATTGAATTTCCCTTACTCCTTTAAGAGGGACACAATGCTTCTCGAAACAAACAGAAAGGAAGTGGTCCTGGGGAAGGTAAACCGAAGCGCGGATCAGGGAGTCATGAGCGGCCCGCTGATCGAACCGAGCCAGGATAATCTCGATAAACTCGCCTGCAACTGGGACCCGAACTCAACCTGCGCATATCAGGCATGGAGCCTGAATGTTTTCTACACATGGGAAACAGGTCCAAACCAGTGGAACCAATTCACCGCGCTCAAGGATTCAAGCGGGAACTTTCTTACTTTCGATCCCCCTCTCAGCGTAAAGTACATTCACACCTGGGCGGACAACACCACCTCCACCTTCAACCTGGAGTATAACGGGTTTGGCGACCTTGTAGGCGTCCCTGGAAAATGCGTGGATTGGAACACTGGAGAAGACGTGAATTGCGGCCAGGGAGGAGACATCCGCTGGATCCCGGAATTCTCCATTCCGGATGGGTCCACGGTGCTGGACGGTTCAGACAGCCAGACCACATACTTCGTGAAGGGCATCGAAAAGGAACGCAGGATGAAGGCGCTCGACCTTGCAGAATGCTCTTCCCTTTCCACCACCTCCTACCCGCTTCCTTCGCTGGATGATTGGGAGGACCCGGCCATAGGCGATGAACCACAGGTGGACAAGGCCCCGGCGGTGATCGGCGGCGTGGTGCAATGATTTATTCTTATCATTAGCCGGCATAGCGCGCATGTCCGCAACCAAAATCCGAATACAGAATATCGAAATACGAAACAAATCCGGATAACCAAATTTCAATATACCAAACCACGTTGGCCTGAGTAGTGTTAGAAGTTTGTAGTACAGATGGCGGCCCCAAAAACGTTTTCCAAACTTCTCATATCTTTTGAAAACTAGCCAGAAATATTTGAAATTTTCAAAAAAGGCGCAATGTTTTTTCACGGTTGGAGATACTTACTCGCCTATTCCGAAAATTTATCTCTTTTTGCCATAAAACGTTTCACTATAGGCGAGTAAGTATCTAATGATTGCTGATTGCCTCAAGCTATTTTTATTCGCTCTCATTGCCGCCGCGCAGCCTGCCCTCTGCCTTTCCAATGGGGTGGACGCGGAAACAGTGCGGCTTTCCAACGGATTCGAGGCCATCCTAGTTGAAAACCATAACGCACCCGTGATCGCCTCAGTGGTGATGGTCCGGGCCGGCTCCTTCCGCGAGGACTTCTCCACAAGCGGGATGTCGCACATGCTGGAGCACCTCCTCTTCAATGGGACCGAGACCAGGGACCAGAAAACCCTTTACGACGAGCAGGACCTGCGCGGCATCTACAACAACGCCCACACAACCAGGGAGTACACCAATTACATGGTCCTCTCCGCCAGGGAAAATTTCGAGCGCGCCCTGGATATCCAGTCAGACATGCTGTTCCGCTCCATCATCCCAAGGGACAAGTTCGACAAGGAAAAGGGGATCGTGCTGAACGAGATCGCCATGAGCATGATGGGGGACGATTACCTGGCTGATGAATTCTTCAACCGCAAGTATTACCACGGGACCCCTTATAATCTCCCGGTCCTCGGCCTGCCTGAGACCATAAAGAATATGGACCGCGACGCGGTGTTCGCCTTTTACAAAAAGTATTACGTCACGAACAACATGACAGCGATCGTCATGGGCGACTTCCAACGCGCTGACATGAAGGAGAAGCTGGAAAAATATTTTGGGAATGCGGCCCCTGGCCTGGTCCCGGATTTAACCACCCCTCCCGTTGACTATCCCAAGACTTCCCGAATCTTCAAATCAGAAAAGAAGGTGGGCAAGACCATGATACAAATAGGGTCGCCCGCCCCGGTCCCGGACAGCGAGGACTTCTTCGCTTACAATCTGCTTGTGCGGCTGGAGTCGGTTGACTTCGAGGACAGGGTCAAGGCCCTGCTCCAGGCCGCTGGAGAAAAGGAACCGTTGGACTCATGGCTGGGCGTGGATTTCACCAAGGGCCACTCCACTCTGCTCGCGCGCTTGACTCTCTCCTCGGGAGGAAACGCTGACAAGGCCATTGCCGCTGTGGCTGAGGAGTTGAAAGCCCTGGCGGCCAGGGAGTTTTCGCCTGGAACGGTCCGTGGAATACTTGCCTCCATGAAAATGGAGGAATTGTCATTGCGCGAGAGGATTCACTATTACGGAATGGCGGCAGCGGCAAAGATAGCCGTAGGCGGATGGGATTTAGCCTCAGGGTTCACCTCCGCGATGGAAAAGGTTTCCAATGAACGGTTGAAGGAAGCCGCGAAAAAATATTTCTCCAATCCGGTCTTGACCGCCACAGCATTGATCCCGGGCGGAAAGGACAGAGACCCCGCTGAGCAAGAAAAAAAGGAATATTACACAGGCGCTCGGGAAGCGTCCTCTCCATCCGGCCAAAGCCTTAAACTGGTGGAGTCATGGAATGCGGGACAAAGGCCTGTGGCTGCAAGCCTCGCAGCAGGGCATGCGGGACCAGAGGGAAAACCCGCTCAACCAACGGAAGACGCGAAAATAAAAAAAACAGTTCTTCCCAACGGGCTGACAGCGCTCGTGAAGAAATCCACGACAGGCGGCATCTTCGCTGTCCATGCCCTGATTAAGGGCCGCTCCGCGGTTGAGCCGGAGGGGAAAGAAGGAATCGCGGAACTGCTGCATGATCTGCTGAACAAGGGGACAACCTCAAGGGACAAGGACCGGCTGCGGGCGGACCTCATGGACCTTGGCGCCAATCTCAAGACCGTGGACGATCCTTCCATTCCCTTCGACGATTATTATTTCAGCAACGAGTATAGTTATATCCGCTTCGAGACCACTGATGAGCAACTCAAGGAGGGGCTGGAGCTTTTATCGGACATAATGCGCAATCCCCTTTTGGACGCCAAGGAAGTGGAGAGCGAGAAGGGACGCCAGGCCGAGGCCGTGAAGGAAAAGGAAAGGGACGCGGCCAGCGCATCCGCTTCGCTCCTGCTTAAATCGCTCTTGGGCAAGAACGCTTACAATCGACCAGCGCGAGGGACGCAGGCTAGCATAAAGTCCATTTCAGTCGAGGACCTGCGCGAATTCCACAAGAAATATTTTTCACCCAAAAACATTATCCTTTCCATCGTGTCAGGCAGGGACGTTGAGGAAATCATGGAACAGGCGCGTCTCAGCTTCGGGGACATGGAGGGTCCGGCGCCCCAGCCGGTCAAGCCGCCGACTGTCCAGGGCAAAGAGGCTTCACAGGGGATAAAGCCAGAGATAATCCGGGAAAAACTCGGCAAGTCCCAGTCCTATATCCGCGTGGGAAAAAGATTGGCCGCCGGTCCGCAAGAGAAGGGAGCGCTGGAAGTTCTCTCATCTCTCCTGTCCGACCATATCTCTTTTCAGTTGAGGGAAAAAGAGGGGCTTTCCTATTCCGCCGGGGCTAGTATTGTTTCACATGGAGGGACAATGCTGTTCACCGCCGGCATTGGGACAACGCCTGACAGGATCGGGGCCGCTAAAGAGGGATTGCTGCGTGAGATTACCGGTTTTGCCGGGAAGGACATAGGAGAAAAGGACGTCCGAAGGGCCGTCCAGCAATTGAATTCCCAGCGCCTGATGAGGACCCTTACCAGGATCGGCCAGGCATTTTACCTTGGCCTTGGGGAATTCATGGGAAAAAATCCTGGGTCAATGGATGAGGAGGCGCGGAAGATGGAAGGCGTCACCGCGTCCGATATTAAATCCGCCGCCGGGAAATATTTAACAGAGGATGAAATGGTTACGGTGATCGTGGAGTAGATACTTGGGGGCGCGAAAAAATAACTTCACATTATAGCCTCTTGCAAAATTCTTCGTTTTATCACTCTGAACGAAGTGAAGAGTCTCTTAACTTATTGATTTTATGAGATTCTTCGTTGCGCTCAGAATGACATTTCGCCGAATTTCATAATTTTGCAAGAGGCTCATTCTTTAATTCATCCTCAGCCCAACTTTGCCCGGCCCTAGTAATCGTTCCCTGTTTATTCGCAGGGTTTGCAAAAATTTGATTCCTATTCAGGAAGATGCAAAATCTGATAATATAATGAGAAGTTAAACGTTAACAACATAGCTATGCTCAATATCAAGGAACTGCGCGAAAAGTTTCGCGGCCAAAGAGAAGCCATCTTCGCCGAGCATCGTGGAGGCGCGGGCGGATTGGAAATCGTCCGCAAGCTTACCGAGTGCGCGGACAATATCATCATGGGAATTCTGGACCAGGCGCTGAAGGAAAATCCGGCGGAGATGTCAGAACAGCCCTTTGCAGTGGTTGGGGTGGGCGGGTACGGCCGAAGCGAGCTTTGTCCCGGCTCCGATATCGACCTCCTGACACTCCACGAAAGCGGCATGGCCCGTTCAGCGGAATACGCGGCCAACATCCTGGTCCCGGCCTTGTGGGACATAGGTTACGAGGTAGGACACGTGTTCAGGGCCATCCATGAAACCATCGAGATGTCCAAAAAGGACATGACGGTGAAGACCAACTTGATCCAAAGCAGGCTGGTATGGGGAGACGGCTCCCTTTATATAAAATTCAGGAATGCCCAATGGGAAAACACGGTGAGAAAGGACATCGAGTCCTTCATGCAATACCTTGAGGAAATGCGCAAGACCACCTCAACACGCCCGTTAGGGATCACACAGCCGAACATTAAGCAGGACGCAGGCGGCTTGAGGGCCTTGCAGACCGCTTTCTGGGCCGCTTACGCCAGATTCGGAATACATGACCCGACGGCCCTCCGCCAAAGGGGTATCCTGACTGAAAAGGATCTGGAATCATTGGAAAAATCCCTCGACTTCCTGCTCCGCGTCCGCAATGAACTCCATTTCAACGAAAACAAAAAAAACGATTCCCTGGCCTTCGAGGTGCAGCAAAAAACCGCCGCCGCGCTGGGCTACCAGGGCCAGCCGCAGGAAATGGTGAAACATTTCATGGGAGATTATTACCGCTCCGTGAAAAATCTTAAGGAAATTTCCGACGGCCTCTTCAACAGGTCCAGGAATTACCGCAAGGGCATATACAAGAAAAGCGGCGCGGTGCCCTTCAAGAAAACGGAGAAGGGGCTCACCCTTTTCGGAAATGAAATTTTCTTCTCCGGAAACCACTCCACTTTGTTCAAGGAAAACCCTGAATTGATCCTCGATATATTCAGACTCTGCCAGGACGAGGGACACTTCATCAGTCTGCCGCTTCAGAAGAAGATACAGGACTCCCTGGACTTCCTGGACCCTGGCTTTTTCTCCAATGCCAGGTTCAGGGAATTTTTTATTTCAGTTTTAAAAAAAAGAGGGTCCACCACTATCCTCAGAATGATGCATGAAAGCGGGGTCCTCTCCCGTTTTCTCCCGGAATTTGAAGAGATCACCCATGCCACCCCTTATGACTCTTACCACGCCTACACCATAGACGAGCATACATTTCAGGCCCTGTCGCACCTGGAGGCCCTCGAAAACGAGAAGTCTGGCACCCTGCCGGAAATATATAAAAGGATCGAGGAAAACTGGCTCGTCAAACTGGTTATTCTGCACCATGACATAGGAAAACCCGAAGAGGAACAAAGCCGCTCCCATTCCCAGGTCAGCGCTAAAATCGCCGAAAAAACATGCGCTAAATTGGCCCTATCCGAGATGGAAATGTATTTGACGATTTTTTTGATAAAACACCACCTCCTTTTAAATCACTTGGCGAGGAGGCGCGACACGCATGATTCCAAGGCGATACATGGCTTGGCCGACACCATAGGAAACAGAAAAAAACTGGACATGCTCTACCTTGTAACCTATGCCGACATGCAAGGCGTCGCGCCAGGGGTGTGGTCCAATTGGTCCGCTTTCCTTCTTGAGGACCTCTATCAGCGCACGGCGGATTTTCTTAATATAGATGAGTCCGACCGCCCGGGCGACGAGGAAAAGGTCGAGGCGCAAAAAAAGAAAATCCTTAAATACCTGCCAAGGGAAATTCCGATGGAATCGGCGCTGGACTTCCTGGAAACCGCGCCGACGCGTTACCTCAACTCCGTCCCGATCCATAGCATTATCGGCCACATCTCACTAAGCGCGTCAATCGAGGAAAAAAAACCGGCGGTCGGGATTTATAATTATGACGGCTCCCATTTCACGGAAATGGTTCTGCTGTCGGAAAGCCGCCGTGGAAATTTAAACCGTGTGGCGGGGGTCCTTTCCTCAAGAGGAATAAACATACTTGAGACGAAAATATTCAGGAAAAAAGACGGCACTTCCATAGACATATTCCGCTTCATAGACAGGTACGGAAAGCAGGTGGGAGACAACGATCAATTGAACAGAATCAAGCAGGAAGTAATCAGGGTGGTATGGAACAAGGAGCCGCCGACAAAGTGGACGGCGCAAAAAAACGGCGGACGGGCGGTCCCTCTTTCGGCCCCACGCGTCGAAATCAAAAACAATGTCACTCCCGCCAATACGGTCATAGAAATAGAGGCCGATGACCGGATAGGGCTGGTCCAATCCATAACATTCGCCATTTACAAGATGGGCCTTAATATTCACCTGGCGAAGATCGACACGGAGGGAAACAAGGCCATAGACGCCTTTTATGTGACCGACGAAAATGACAGGCCGGTCCATGATGAAAACTTCCTGCGTGAGTTAAAGAAGGCGCTGCTGGAAGTTATTTAGGGACCGCTGAGACGAGAGGCAAGGACTAAACCTAAACTTTTTATTCAGATATTTCTCCTGTCTTCCTGGATTTCTAATACACGAATATCTATAAGGAACCCAGGAAACCATGAGGAAAAAAAGAAATCGCTACTGGCTATATTATTACGTTCAGAAATTTGCGTTATCCGCGCAAATTTTTCAACCGCGTCTTGGAGCGCGCATGTCCGCAATCAAAATAAATTTCGCTTGAAGCATTCAACGCCGGTTTTATTTCAAGCGGAAAACGCAAATTTCTGAACGTAATAATATTATAGAACGTTTGAATCCATCGAAATTTATTCTGGTTGCGGCCATGCCGCGCTATGAGAATGTTGCCCTAAAAATTTTTCTGAATCCACTTCAACCATTCCACGTCATTTTCCAGGATTCTTATCTGTCTTCTCAGTTCATTGGCCTCTTCGGCTGGCGAGCCTCCACCGGGCTGTTGCTGATTCAGCAACTTTTGGACATTTTGAAGGTACTCCTTTTCCTGCTTTATTTTGGAGCCGACGTCAGACGCCCCATCCTCCAGGATTGACACCTTGGCTTCCGCGTCATTGATCAACTTGGACACTTTCTCGACCTTCGCCTTCATGGCGTTGATTTCCGCCGTTGAGGCTCCTTTGCCCTCATTTGTCTTGGCCGTCTCCTCCCAAAATCTTTCATCTGAATCGTCGTGAAACCACGAGCATCCAATGGGACCAAAAAAGATAACAAGCAATGAATAAAATACAAGGAATCGTATACGGTTCATGGGGAAAACAAAAGATATTTTAAATTTCGGATTTTAGATTTAGAAGCTGTCTTGAAAAAAATGTTTATCCAAGCATGCGGTTGGAATATGAAGCCCGCTGGCACACCCCGGCCTTCGGCCACCCCTCTCAAGAGGGGAATTTTTAAAGGAATAAATTTTTTAGTCGCCGCCAGCATGATTTCCAGCGGCTTGCCACCAGGCATAGTTAGTTAATCCCATAGTTGCCTGCTGAAAAGGCGCCATCATCTATACATTCCCCTCTTGAGAGGGGGTGGCCGAAGGCCGGGGTGTGTTAAGTATTTTCGTGGCTGTGTTTGCAAGCCGGCGGACCGTAATGTTTTTTCAAGACAGCTTCTTAAATCTAAAATCAGCTTTTTTAACTTTAGCCACTTGAAACTTTAGCTCACTTTAGCCGCTCACACAACTGTTTCTGTTAATCGTCAGTGGCGCGGCTGAGCAGGCTGAGCAAATTCAGGAAAAGATTCAGAAAATCGAGATAAAGAGACAGGGTCCCGGCCACATACTCATTGCTAGGATATCTCAGCACAATATTGGATGTATCGTACAGAATAAATCCACAGAAGAGAAGCACTCCACAGGCGGAGATGGCAAGATGGAAGACAGAGGAGGCGATGAAGATATTAGCCACTCCCCCAATGATGATGGCCAGCAAGCCTACGAAAAGAAAACCCCCTATGAAGTTAAAATCCTTCCTTGCTGTGAATACATAGAGAGTAAGCCCGCCGAAAATGCCAACCGTCATGACAAAGGCTTGGACTATGACTCCGGGCTGGGTCTGGGCCAGGAGGGCCAGGTAAGGACCGGGTAGCATGCCGCTCATGGCCGCGAATCCGAAAAGGGCGAAAAGATTCAGCCCTTCCCTTTGCCTGACGGCCATGGCGAAAAAGATCATCCCGAATTCAAGTATGGAAAACAGGAAGTAGTTCCCTGCAATGGCAGGGGCAAGGGACGTCATTCCCATGTATGCGCCCCCGCAGGCGAAAAGGATTGAAACAAATAGCAATGAGTACACCTTTTTCAGGAAATTAAGGCGGGTCTCCACGCTTTCATGCGCCACCGGAACGGGCTGGCCGTATCCAGAATAAACTTGTTCCCGGGTGCTCCAACTATTAAACGCCATTATTTTTCCTCCTAACAAAATTAGTTTATATATTTTCCAGGCGGCCTGAAAAGAGGGATATCAAGTATCCACTCCACCTTCCAGACCTCGCCTATTGTTCCTAGTCCAAGCAGGCAAACATAGACCATCAACAAGACTAGCCCAAGTTCGCTTTTGTTTTGACTGTAAAAATCTTTGATTTGACTGAGCATAACTCAAATGCAAGTTAAAGAATGGCTAAGTAGGCAGTAGAGTAACCCCGGGGGTTTAATCCCGGGGTCCTCGTCGAACCGTAGACAGAGATTTCCACTAATACGGCTCACCCGTTATTCTCGTCGCAAGGCATGCACAGGAAAGCCCGATTCTGCTGGTATCAAAGAGGTTCAT
>JACRGO010000157.1 GCA_016212295.1 Nitrospinota bacterium
CATAACGGCCTGTAAAATAGCCATGCCTGTAAATGAGCATAAGCATGGAAGGTGAAATTTTTACAATTTTTTTATCCAATAAAAAAGAATACCTTGTTGATTTAAAAGACTTTTTCTTATTTATGCGTAGGCTCTATAGTGATTACAGGCATGTGATTATTATACCCCTGGGAGGTCTTTTTATCCAGGAAAAAACCAGAAGCATCCAAAATATATTGGAACCTATCGCGGTGAGCGCCAAAAAATATTTTGAATAGCCCAAAAGGGCGAAAAGAAGCAAGAGGTACGTAAAATCGCGCCGCGCCAGGGAGTCCTGCGCGTTTAATATATTTTCCATGCCCTTCCCCATGCCCGCCCTGTTTTCCATCACGGAAGTAAAAAGAGGCCCCTTGGTTGATTCCTTCCGGTAAAGTTGGAATGCCACGAGGAGGAAACTCATCAAAGTCCCCAAAACGGCCAGCCACCCGCAGTAAAACAGGTACGGGGCAGGCTCGATCCTGTAGGCCCCATAAGCGATCCCGGCGAAAACGGCGATATGGGTAAGATTGTCGCAAAAAATATCCAGCCACCCGCCGAAGCGGCTTTCCAGGAATTTGAGCCTGGCGATTTCCCCGTCACACCCGTCCGTAATGGAGGAAAGCTGGAAGACCAAGGCCCCGGCCAGTGCCGGACCATAGCCGCCAACGGCGAAGAACACGGCGCCGATTAATCCGATAGCCAGATTTATAAGCGTTACATTATTGGGGGTCAAGGAGGTCTTGACCAGAAATTTCGTGATGAAGAGGGATATCCTGCGATTTATATGCGCGGCTAAAAAACCGTCGGTTTTTTTTATCAGACGCTGGTAAACTTTTTTTTCCGCATCACGCAGGGCCTTTTTAGCGCCAGCGTATAGAAGGAGGCTGTCCCCTACGTCATGGAGGCCAAGTTTTTTGGCTTCACAAGCCTTTTGCAAAGCATCAAGCCATCCTGCCCTTTCCGTTGCCTGTGCCTTCAATACCGCATCAAGGAAATTCCGGTTGCCAAGGAAAAGTCCGGGGCATGGGACGCAATCGTTTTTTGTCTCCCTCGGATAGAAAACCCGTGAAACATGGTCTCCCTGTATTTCCAGCCCAAGAGGACAATCGCCGGAAAGGCCGCTTTCGCTGATCGCGGCTATCGCATCGAATCGGCATAGAAGGTCGGCTTTCCAGTTTAATTCCTTGAGTGTATTCGGCTCAAAGACACAATCACCGGATATGAAAAAAAAATTGGATTCTCCCTGAATTTCAGCCTCAACGTCCTTGAAGGCGTCTCCTGTTGCGCTGGGCATGCTATCCAGGAATTTTATTTCTAAGTCCCTAAAAACTTTCCCTTGGAGCAGCCGCACGGCTTCAGGCTCGCTCCACCCGGAAACCAGCAATCTCTCAACCCCTGCCTTTCTGGACACATGGGCTATCCGCTCGAAAAGGGTCAACCCGCCTATCTTTTTCTGAAAAACCGGATTGATTATGCCCTCATTTTGAGAAAAGGGACATATACCGTCCACTAAAACAACGGCGGTCCTGATTTTTGTATTTTGGTCCATGATTGACAAGAATTATGAAAAATGTGAGAATACCCGGAAGGTGCGTTTACTATTTGCTTCCGTGCCTGAAAATTACGGCGCTTTTTATTAAAAGCGTTGACTATATCTTTTTAACAAAAGAATTTCAAGCATTTAGGGAGGTAGGCCCGTGTGCGCTAATAAAGCAACAACCCTGGAAAATGAAATAGACCTTGGAAAAACCGAAAAGATCCTTGAGAAATATCAAACGATAAAGGGAGCGCTCATCCCCATACTGCAAAAGGTCCAGGACGAGTACGGCTACGTGCCGGAGGAAGCCGCTTACCTCGTCGCGGACAGGCTTGGGATTTATCCGAGCCAGATATTCGGCGTGTTGACCTTTTACACGCAGTTCCACTTAAAACCCCGCGGCAAGTATATCATGAAGGTCTGTTGCGGCACGGCCTGCCATGTAAAGGGGGCGCCTGGAATATTGGACCGCCTTCAGGCGACATTGAACGTCCAGGCGGGTGAAACAACGGCTGACAATATCTTCACTGTTGAGCGCGTCAATTGCATAGGCGCGTGCAGCCTTGCCCCTATTATTGTCGTGAATAAGGACGCTCACGCAAAAGTGGTTTCCGATGATGTGGCGAATATAGTAAACGATTTGAAGGCCAGGGAAGCCTGAATAACTGCTCAGGCACATAGGCAAAAGACAGAAGACGGAAGACATGGCGCGGCATTGCCGCAACCAAAAGGAAAACAAAATCCCAAATGACAAATAGCAAATTACTGATAAATTACAAATTACAATTACCGAATGCACAAAACAATTTCTCTTCCTTGTTTTTTCCTTGTAATTTTGGTTATTGAGATTTATTTGTTATTTGACAATTGTTATTTGGAGTTTCATAGCGCTGACAACGCAAATTTCTGAACGTAATAATATAAATCTCAAATCCTGAATGCCCCCTCTCTCCGCGCCAACCGATTCCACCCAGGTCCGTATCAAGGTAAATCCAAAGGAGATCATTTATATACATGGAATTCTGGAGGCGTATGATCATCTGGCCATAGTCCGCACCCTCGATAACCGAAACGGCATACTGGAACTCCTCGCCTCGCCGTCCTTTTTAGAGGACCTTCACGAACTGTTAAACGCCCTTTCCCTGGAGATTGCCCTGGAAATTTTAAATCCCGAGGTTTTTCATTAAATAATGGATTTAGCGCGGCCATGAAACTGAAAAAATTAAGAGACAACGATTACATGCTGAGAAACGAGGATAAAATCGTCGGCTGCTTTTTGTACGATTGTTATGACGAGGAAATCGCCAGGATAGACGCCCTTTTCGTCGACCCGGAAAGCTTTGCCCTTAGGTACTGCATGATCACCATTGGAGGACTGCTGGGGACCAGGGGAAAGACCCTGCTCTTGCCTAAAGGGATACTGGAGAGGAAAGGGATCGGGAAAGTGTCCGCCTCTAAGTCCCAGGCGGTTATTTTCGACGCCCCGGCCCCTTCCGATGCCGGGGAAATCACCCAGGCGGAGGAGTTGGAAATCCACGGGTATTTCGATGTACAGCCATATTTCGACGCGGAAGAGGAAGTTAAGGACGGCGAAGAAGGATGAACGAAAAAACCTTCCATTACTCCTACCTGGGCGTTATGGATTATCTATCCGCGCTTGAACTTCAAAGGAGGACCGTTCAATCAAGGCTGGCCGGCGAAATTTCCGAGACTGTATTTTTCCTTCAGCATCCCCCGGTTTATACACTCGGAAAGAAGGGCAACACTTCCTGTCTTCTGATTTCCAGAGAAGAGTTAGCCAAAAAAGGACTTCCGGTCATTCATACCGGCAGGGGGGGGGACGTCGCCTTTCACGGTCCAGGCCAACTGATTATCTATCCCATCATCAAACTGGATTCGCATTATCGAGGGGTACGATCTTTTATATCTCTCCTGGAAAAAACGGCCATTCATACATTACAGAGCTTCGGGATTGCGGCCCAATCAGACCCCCAGTATCCCGGCGTTTGGGTGGGAAGGGACAAGATAGCGGCCTTGGGTGTGCGGATACAACGAGGGGTCTCCATGCACGGACTCTGCCTGAACGTCCAGCCTGAGCCGGATTATTTCCAATGGATCATCCCCTGCGGAATTCGAGACCGTGGGATGACCTCGATTCATGAATGCAACGGAAGGGCGCCGGACATTGAAATCATCATGGAGGAATTCGTCCGACATTTTGCCCGCCTATTTGCCTTGAGCGCCGTGAGGCAATAGAATACTCTAAAGGCAGTGACGAGTAACGAGTGACAAGTGACGAGCAAGGAAACTTGCAACTTGCCATTCGCCACTCGTCACTGATTTTAAAAGATTGAAAGCAATGGACATCATCTGGACCGAAGAAGCGCTGAAGAGAGTAAGTAACGCCCCGGATTTCGTCCGGCCCGGCATCCTCAAGCTTATGCCAAGGCGGGCCAGGGAACGTGGGATCAAGACCATCACTTCCGAGTTTCTCACGGAGATCCGGAATGAATCCATGCTTCTTGCCGCGCGCCGCATGAAGAACATGGGCTTCGAGGAGCTGCAAATGGGGGCCTTTGATCGTGCCAGGGAAAAGATGAAAGGGGCAAGGAAACAGGAGGCGCTGGACCTGATGGAATCTCTTTTGAAATCCCGTGAAAAGGCCAATGAGCTCATCATCGAGAAATTTCAGAAATATTTTCAGGAACTACCGCCGGGGGCGGAAGGGAAGTTGGTCTGGACTAAATCAGCCGAGGAAAGACTGCAAAAGGCCCCGCCCTTTGTCAGGGACATGGCCAGACAGGCCATCGAGGATTTCGCGGAAGGCAAAGGGGCGAGAGAGATCACCCCGGAGTTGATCGAAGAGGCAATGGAAACCATTGTCCCCAAAGGGTCCCGGCCGGCCAAGGGCGATTAAGCGCGGAAAAAAATCATAATCGTTGACTGTTGACGGTTCACAGTTTACGGTTTGCGGTTTGCGCGATCAGGAAACAAAAGCCGGCTTGAATGCTTCCCCTTTAAACCGTGAACCGTAAACTGATAACCGTGCACGATTAAAAGCTGATTTCCATGAATTCCCTTCGAATAAACGGCATTGACGTCCTGATAATCGGCTGCGGCGTCGCAGGCTGCTCCGCCGCCATCATGGCAGCGGAGCAAGGATTAAGCGTGGCCCTGTTGACTAACAGCCCGGAGCCGGAGGAGTGCAACACCAGGTACGCGCAGGGAGGGATCATCGGATACGGGGAAGACGACTCCACTGAAAAACTCGTCCGCGATATCCAGAATGCCGGAGGCCCGGTGTGCGATCCCAACGCCGCCAGGATACTGGCGGAAGCAGGCCCGAAGCTGCTGCATGAATTTTTGATAGATAAGGTTGGAGTGAATTTTTCAAAGGACGAAAAGGGCCGGCTGGAAACCACTTTCGAGGCCGCACACTCGGTCCGCCGCATCTACCACGCGTCTGACGCCACCGGACGCGAGATCGAAATCGCCCTCCTCAAGAAGGTCCGCTCCTTGCCGGGTATCCGGCTCTTCACCTCCCATACCGCCATTGATCTTATCACACCGAACCACCACTCCAAAGACCCCCTGGCGCGATACAAAAAGCCGAGGGTGGTAGGGGCGTATGTTCTTGACCAGGGAAGCGGAAGGGTCGGGACCTTTTTTAGTCCCATAACCATCCTGGCCTCCGGCGGCGCGGGGCGTATATTTTTACATTCATCTAACTGCAAGGGAGCTAGAGGCGACGGCATGGCGATGGCGGCGCGAGCCGGGGCGAGGATCATCAACGCGGAATTCTTTCAGTTCCACCCCACCACCTTTTACCACCGAGACGCCAACCGTTTTCTCATAAGCGAGGCCGTTCGAGGCGAAGGGGCCAAGCTTACCACCATCAGCGGCAAGCCCTTCATGAAGGAATACCACCCGGACGCTGAACTGGCGCCCAGGGACATCGTGGCGCGCTCCATCCAGGAGGAGATGATCAAAAACGGGCACGATTACGTGCTGCTTGACCTGGAAAATCTGTCCAAAAACGGAATAGACCCCAAGGAGAGGTTTCCTAATATTTATCAAAAGTGCCTGGAGTACGGACTGGACATCACCAGGGAACCGATTCCAGTGGTCCCGGCCGCCCATTACCAATGCGGAGGAGTTTATTCAGATAATGCCGGAAGGACTTCCCTTGACGGCCTTTACGCTATAGGAGAGGTTTCCTGCACCGGGGTCCACGGCGCAAATCGGCTGGCGAGCTCTTCCCTGCTTGAGGGGCTTGTATGGGCCAGGCTGGCGGTGGACGGGATAGTGGAAAATCCGCCGGGGAAAGAGAAGTTTGAAAAGCGGATATTGAATATCCCGGACTGGAAGGAGCCGGATGGCAACGCCGGAATCGACCCTGCGTTGATCTTTCAGGACTGGTTGAACATCCGCTCAACAATGTGGAACTACGTTGGAATATCGAGGAACTCCAAACGTCTCATAAGGGCGGTAAACGACCTGGAATATCTACAGCGGCGCATAGAGCGGTTCTACAAGGACGCCAAGCTGACGGATGACCTGATCGGACTGCGTAACGGCGTCCAGACCGCGTTGATCATCGCCCGCGCCGCGCTCATGAATCCCATGTCCACCGGCTGTCATTTCATTAAGAATTGAATTTCATATTGGATTTCCGGCCGCTCCGCCTTGTCCTTGCCTGGCGGAGGATAGCAGGATTTCAAAGAGCCTCTCAGGGCAGGGTTTTTCATTTAACTTCCTTACCCTCTCCAGCCCCTTGCGGATCAGCTCCCCGCGTTTTGCCTCGTCCAGGAGAATCGGCCTTATGGCTTCGGCCATGTCCCCCGGGTTTTCCGGATCGAACAAAACAGCGGCGCCGCCGGCTATCTCCGGCAGGGAGGTCCGGTTGGAGCAAGCCACCGGGGTCCCGCAGGCCATTGCCTCCATCACAGGAAGCCCGTATCCCTCATACAGGGAAGGAAAGACAAAGAGAGAGGCCGCGCTGTATAATCCCCTAAGGTCGCTTTCTTCCAGATGGCCGGTGAACAGCGCCCGGCCTTCGAGTCCGGAGTCCCGTATCTTTTTCTCGATTGCAGTCGCGCGGGCGTCCTTGTTCCCGCCCAGCACAAGACTGTAGTCCTTGAAAACCTCCTCCTCTTGAAGAAGCCGGAATGCGTCCACCAGCGCGCCCACGTTTTTGTGCGCCTTGAAATTTCCGATGTAGAGGATGTACTTGTATCCGACGCCGTATTTCCGGCGGACCCTCTCCGACTCAGCAAGGTCCTTTTCCGGGAAAAGGCCCTCCGAAGTATTGATATAGACCACCTCGACTTTTCCGCTATCTGCTTTTAACCGCCGGAGGATGTCCGCCTTGGAAAAATGGGAGTCTGTGATGATCCGCGCCGCCCTCCTGGATATGAGCATGGCCAGGGGAATAAAGAGTAAATTTTTCATTTTTTCCCTGACGCCTCCGTGATACATTTCAAGAAAGAGAAGGTCGTGAATTGTAATGCAGGCCGGGCAGGGCGAAAAGATTGGGGCCTTGTAATAGGGGGAAAGAAAGGCGTTGATCCGGTCCTTTTTCAATTGGACTGGGAGGAGGACCTGGTCCCATAAAAAGGTGATTTTTTCAGGCATCACCCGGACGCGGAAATTCTGGGCCTCCAGGGACAACCTGGTGAACTGGTTGGCGTAAAGAAAAAAATTAACTTCAGTCCTTTCCCTTGCGGCCCATTTCAGGAAGTGAAGCAGGTATCTTCCAATGCCGGTCATTTTCCCGTCAGCCAGTTCCCGAATGTCCACTCCGATCCTCATGGGCATTAATTATAATGCCATTATTCGTGGATGGCAAAAAAGCCCTTAACGCCGGGAAACATTCAGCAGGGAAGCAGCGAAAAAAATCCGGCGAATGGTCCTGGAGAAGCTGAGCCAAGTTCACATTCCGAAACGGATTTTAAACCCCGCTTTTCCCTTTTGATTCCAAGCCGCACCACATTAAAAATTGAATTGACAAATAAACCCCTTTCTTATAGAATTCAAATAGAATTCAATTGGAAAACGGCTAATAAGGAACGGGAGGCTCGACATGGCGACCGCGTTGCCTTTGGAAATATATGAAATTCTTGAAAGGAAGGTTGGCCGGGATGAGGCGAAGGAGGTAATAAGGATAATCGACGCCTCATTGGATGCCATTGAAAAAAGGGCGGAAGGGGTCGCCTTACAGAAAAAACTTGAGAGCAAGGATGAGTTGGCGAAGGAGCTTGCCACAAAAGCGGATATGGCAAGGCTTGAAGGAAAGATGGACGCGGATATCGCAAGGCTTGAGGGAAGGTTTGAGAAGTTGAATCAGAAGTTAAACTTCATGATAGTCCTAATGGTCATAGCCCTTACCCTGATGAACCCCGTGATGGCAGAGGTGATCAAGGGGTTTATGAAGTAGAATGCCCCACCTTTTAAAAGCCCCGAAATCTTTGATTTTTATTTCTTATTGTGATAGCGTTATTCAATGGATACAATCACTCTTTCTAAAAAAGAATATCAGGAATTATTTGAAAAGAAACTTCGCTATGAATACCTTCGTCAAATTATTGAAGAAGATATTTTTGCCCCTCCGCCTACTAAAAGGGTGGAAGAAATTATTAAGGCATTCAAACAAAAAAAACTTTACAAACAAGAGTTTCTTGAAAGTTTAGAGAAAGGTCTCGGACGTTCTTCTTATTTTAAAAAGTGAAAATTCTTCCCCTCCATCCAGAGATTATCGATTATCTCAAAAAGAGAAATCTTGAGAAAAAATTTGAGAAACAGATAAGATTTTTTGAGAAGAATCCCTTCCACCCAAGCTTAAAAACAGAACTCCTTGAACCGAGAAAGATGCGGATATGGAGTTTTAGGATAGACAAAAAATACAGAGTGATTTTTATATTTCATGAAAAAGATAGTGTTGAGATCATTGATGTGAACGACCATTATCAATAATTGACCATCCCTATTAAATTTTGGATTTGAGATTTAGGATTTTAAACCTGATTCCGCGGCAACCCCGGTTTCCGGTTGCCTGCAAAAGCCTTCCCGTCATGCGCCATGAGTCATGGGCCGCGCGCCTCTCTGCCTCTGTCCCAATTGAAAATTGTCAATTGTAAATCGTCAATTGCCTCTGTCCCCTCCCTTCCGCCATTCGCCCTTCACCCAATGACTCTTGGCCCAATGACTAATTTCAAATGCCCAAACTCCCCGTAAACTGATAACTGACAACTGCCCCCTTGCCCTGCCTTTCTCACTGCCCGTCGCGAACGCACCGGACATAGTTGTAGAAAGACCCATCAGTGTTGTAGACGACGCCATCGGCGAAATTGATGAGAACCCAGTAGATAGTGCTGTAGTCGAGGGTGAAGCCTCCAATGGTGGACGTCCAATAGTAGGACGGCTGCGCGTCCGGGAAAAAGGTTGTGTCTATATATGGGGAGGTGGAACGGCCTGTGTCAATTAAAGTTTTCAATTCATCCATGGTCGGCAGCCGCCAGTCGGAATAGCCGGCCAGGGATAGAGAGCCGCACACGCTGACAGACCCGCTGTTGTGTGTTTTATTGTAATCTCCCGAAGCCTCATACCCTTTGTAAATTCCTGATTTTTCTCCTTGCTCCCACATAAGGTTATTAGCTGTGTCAGAGACCGTGCCATCGCCGTTGTCTTTAAACAAAGGCGCTATGGCGGTGTATGCCGCCTTCACCGTTGTCGTCTTCCCCGGGTTTACACGCGCGTTTTTTGCCCCTGCCTTGGGGTCCTTTATGGAATAACCCGCCAAATCTCCAAAGGTTATTATGTACATACCAGAAGAAAGATCAACCGTAAGGCTGCCGGAACCTTGCTCCACGGCCTTCTTCCCTTTTTTAACCGTGATCGGAGCGTTAATTTGAGCCCCCTTTGAATCAACCGCTGTGACTTTCAAGGTCCCTTTTTTAGCTTTGCCTGCCGCCTCCGATGGGTTATCCGCTACAAACAACAGGCCATAAACGGCAAATGCAAATAATAAAACCGGATGAAGGAATATTTTTTTCATGTTCTTCTCTCATTTTAAAAATTGGCCATTGGATCATTGGTCATTTCACCCGCAACTCTTGAACCAGGCGCAAAGGCTGAATGACTATCTTCGTAATTCGTAATTCTCTGCCCCCTGAACCTTGAATTTTCATATTGCCAAGGTCCTATCCCAGGTGTATAATAATTTCATGCCTGTTATTACCATTCCTAAAGCTTTAAGAGAGAAACTCGGCGACTATGCCTCCGAAGCCCTTGGAGATTTCGTCAAGGAAATCGATCTCGACGCGCGAAAAGACGCCCTGGCCCTGGCCGAGGAGCGCCTGGAAAAAAAACTGGCCATTGAAATAGGCAAGGTTAATGAGCAACTGGTCTCCCTCAAGGGAGAAATGAACCTGATCAAGGCCGAGATCCGGTTCCTCGTGGTTCTTACAATCATCGCCATCACCCTAATGAATCCCGTCGCCGCCGAAATCATTAAAAGGCTCCTTAAACTGTAACTTGTCTTGCCCCGGCAAGTCGTCGTTCGTACTTCGTCGTTCGTACATCGCGCTTCCAATCCGCAACTCGTAACCAGCTACTCTTGAACCAGGCAGAGGCTGAAGGTATAAAGGCTGAAGTTTGAACCCTGGACATCCAACTTTGAACCTTGCCCTCCGCCTTTTGCCCTTCACCTTCCGCCCAATGACTCAATGGCCAATGGCTAATTTCAAACGACCAACTCCCCGTAAACTGATAACTGGAAACTGGCGCCTGCCTTTATCACTGCCCGCTCCGAACGCACCGGACATAGACACTACTACTATTCGTGCCCAGTGACATCTCGGTTCCAGTACTGCGGAAATCAAGGCCATACGGGAGTCCATCAGCATCCAAGGTAGAAGACCAATAGGAGTACGGCATTGCATTGGGGAAAAAGGCTGTATATGTTACCGGCCCTTTGGTGACTTGAACAGCTAAAGTTTTCAATTCATCAACGGTCGGAAGCCGCCAGCCGGAATAACCGGCCAGGGAGAGAGAGCCGCACACGCTGGCGGACCCGCTATTATAGTCGGCGTCGTACGTGCCGGAAGCTTCATACCAATTGCATGGCGGATTTTCATCTTGCTGCCACATGAGGCCATTCCCGGTGTCCGTTACCGTGCCGTCTTTGTTGTCCATGAAAGTTGAAGCAAATACAAACTTCACTGTTGTTGTCTTCCCGGCTATAATAGACACTGTCTTTTTCCCTGTCTTGGGGCTTTTGATTGAATAATGGGATGGTGTGCCATTGATAGATACTACATATTTTCCAGCCGGAATCTTCATCGTAAAGCTATTACTGTTCGCCCAACCACCGTAAGCTGTAGTATAGGAAACAAGGAAATCGATCCCCACAGCCTCTTTCCCATTTGTATCAACCGCTGTGACTTTCAAGGTCCCGGTTTTAGCATTACCCGCCGCCTCCGATGGGTTATCCGCTGCAAACAACAGGCCATAAAAGGCAAATGCAAATAATAAAATCGGATGAAGGAATATTCTTTTCATGCTCTTCTCCCCTTTCTTAGTTTAATTTCTGATTTTGGATTCGTGGTTCGGGATTCGGGATTTTAAATCGCCTATCCGCAATCCCTGATCCTCAATATTTCATTCCCCTGTCCCCCCTCTCGTTGGCAATTGAAAATTGGCAATTGACAATTTAGGCTGTCCTCAGTCTTGTGCCCTTCACCTTTCGCCCAATGACTCAATAACCAATGACAAATGACTATTTATCCTGTCAACTGTTTTTATTTTATTTCCAGCGCTTACTGCATCCGGCGGATGGTGTGATTATTCCCGTCTGATATGAACAGGCTTGTCCCGTCCGTGGTAACGCCCTTGGGAGCACTAAATCTTGCCGCTGACCCTGTGCCATCCGTGGAACCTATTGAACCAGAGGCTCCAGCCAGGGTGGTCACCGCTCCTGTGGCAATAACGACCTTACGGATCGTATTGTTACCCGAGTCAGCTACAAAGAGATTTGTTCCATCAGTGGTTATGCCCCAGGGAAAATTAAACCTTGCCGCTGTGCCTGTGCCGTCAGTTGAACCTGTCAAGCCCGCGGAACCAGCAAGGGTGGTTACCGTTCCGGTGGCAATGACAATCTTACGGATCGTATGGTTAGAAGTATCCGCGACAAAGAGGTTTGTCCCGTCCGTGCTAATGCCCCAAGGAAATGTAAATCTTGCCGCTGTGCCTGTGCCGTCAGTTGAACCTGTCAAGCCTGCGGAACCGGCCAAGGTGGTTACCGCTCCTGTGGCAATAACAATCTTGCGGATCGTACTGTTCAAAAAATCCGCGACAAAGAGGTTTGTCTCGTCAGTGGTAACGCCCGTGGGATTTTTAAACCTTGCCGCTGTGCCTGTGCCGTCCGTGGAGCCTGTTAAGCCTGCGGAACCGGCCAGGGTGGTCACCGCTCCTGTGGCAATGACAATCTTGCGGATCGTTTGGCTAGTCTGATCCGCCACAAATAAATTTGTCCCATCCGTGGTAATGTCATTAGGATATATAAATCTTGCCGCTGTGCCTGTGCCGTCGGTGGAGCCTGCTAAGCCCGCTGAGCCAGCCAGGGTGCTGACCTGGCTGCTGGTCGTGAGAGTCAGCGCCGCGCCCTGCACGGAACCGCCCATCAAGGCAGTCTGAGCGGCGATAGTGATCTTTCTGATTGCGTTACCGCTTTGAGCATATAGAATCCCGGAAGAATCAATGGCTATATCCCCAGGGGAACTAAAGGTCGCTGTGGCGCCGGTCCCATCCGTGTTCCCTGATGTGCCGGTTCCAGCCAGAGTGGTTACAACTCCGGCCGGGGTTATTTTTTTGATTTTGTGGGCGGTCATATCTGCCACATAGACGTTTCCTGATGAATCCACTGCTATCCCATCAGGTAACATAAAGCTGGCCCCTGTGCCAGTCCCGTTCACATCCGCCGAGGTACCGCTCCCGGCCAGGGTTGTAACGGCTCCAGCGGGGGTTATCTTTCGGATTGCATTCGCAACGCCGCCTGACTGAGTCACGTAAAGGTTGTCGGAAGAATCGATGGCGATCTTCCTGAGTGAGCCAAAACTGGCCGCAGTGCCAATCCCATCCGACATCCCGCCCCCCGTACCGCTCCCGGCAAAGGTTGTCGCTACTCCGGCGGGCGTGGCTTTTCTGATTCTGCCGTTACCCGCGTCCGCCACGAATATATTCCCGGAGGAGTCCGTGACTATGCCTTGAGGATTAGAGAATCTAGCGGCTGATCCTGTCCCATCAGCATACGCCTGGGCAGCGCCGCTGTTCGCTCCCGCAAGGGTGGATACGGTTCCTGTGGAGCTTATTTTCCTGATGCTGTCGGCATTCTGGCCTAAAAGCCCATTCCACCATTGGTGCGTCATATAGAAATTTCCTGTGGAATCCACCGTAACATCTTTTATGCTGGTATAGGTGGCGCTTGCCAAGGGACCATCTATGATGCCGCCAACATTGAATGCGGATATGCCTGATGCAGCTCCAGTATACGTGGTTACAACGCCTGATGGTGTGATCTTCCTTATTTTAGCGTAGCAGTCGTCCGCCGCATATATATTTCCCGAAGAGTCTACTCCAAGGCCACTAATGCCGCAGAATCTTGCCGCCGTCCCTGTCGCGTCAACATAGCCTGAAACCGTCGGCGATCCGGCCAGGGTCGTTACCGTAACCCCGCTCCCTCCTGACGTAATGGTAAAGGTCAGGGTTTGCGTTGTTTCCTGTGCTCCGGCTATGTCCTTGCTGAAGAATTTCAGCGTGGTTGTGGCGGAGATGGGGATGGCGGTGGAGTAGACAGTGGAAGCGGTGGTGGGCGCGCTTCCGTCCGTGGTGTAATAAATCTTGTCGCACCCGGAAGGGCCTCCTGAACCGCCGGTATTGTCCACGCAGGTCAATGTCACAGTTTGGGCGGACGTGAAGGTCCCGCCGTTGGGCGAGGCCGAGGTGGTGGGAGGCACTGTGTCATTGAAGATCGAGTCGCTCGCCATTGAGGAGATGTTTCCCGCCGCGTCCCTGAACCATACATATAAAGTTTGAGTGCCGTTGGAGCCCCCGATATTGTAGGACACCGTTTGACTGAAGGAGGCCGCCGGAGTCACGGAAACCCAGTTGCCTATCAGGTTCGTGGGAGTAACGGGGTTCGTGTCAAGGGAGTAACCGGTCACGCCCACGGCGTCAGTGGCCGAAAGGGAGAGGCTAAGAAGGGAGTAACCGGTCACGCCCACGGCGTCAGTGGCCGAAAGGGAGAGGCTAAGAGTGGAAGATGAGGCATAGGCCGCTCCGCCATTTATGATAATACTGGGGCTCGCTGGGGCAGTGGGATCGGATACGGTCGTTGCGGTCAAGGTAATAGATGCGCTGACAGGAGAAGAAACATTTCCGGCGGCGTCCTTGAGCCATAGATAAATTGTTTTAACGCCTGTTGTCGTGGTGTTTTGGATAGTGTATGGCTGATACCCAAGGCCAAAATTTGTCGTGGAAGCTACGGATGTCCAACCGGCGGCTGAAGGCGCGGGAGTCGAGGGGGCTTTCCGACAAATAATAACCGACAACCCCGACATTATCCGTTCCTCCGCTCGCGTTTATATAGACCATGGCAACCGATGTAACGCCGCCTGATCCATTGTTTATGCTCATGGCGGAGATGGTCGGCGGCGTGGTGTCGGTTGTCGTTGTTGTTGTTCCCCCTGTGGAACCGCCGGTTGATCCCCCCGTTGATCCACCGCTGGACCCTCCGCTCGTGGAGCCGCCGCTGCTTCCACCGGAGGATCCGCCACTTGTTGACCCTCCGCTCGTGGAACCACCACTTGTGGAACCGCCGCTTGTTCCTCCGGTAAAAATGACAGAAATCCCATCGCTCGCCGGGTAGGTGGAAACGTTCCCGCCAGCGTCCTTGAACCATACGTACACCGTTTTGGTCCCTGCCGCGCTGGACTGGAAGGTATAGGAAACTTGGCTGCTATAGATTGTTGTGGAAGATATGGGTACCCATCCCGGGGCCGAGTCCGAGGGCTTTGTGGAATTCTCCGAGATGTAATAGCCGGTCACGCCAACAGCATCCGTGGCCGATATGGAAAGCGTCACGGACGCGGACGTTGTGGAGGCTGCCCCGCTGTTTATGAAATTGGGAGCCGTGGTGTTCTTGGGGGGCGTGGTATCTGTGGTTCCTGTAACGCCTTGCACAGCTATTGTTCTGCTGTACTCATTGTCGGATTCAGAGCTTTCCGCCACTGCATTAGTGGCGTCGGTTACTATCTTGATGGTGTGGGACCCGGCGCTCAATGTCCTCAAGATATAATTCGACGACAGGATGCTGTTGTTTTTTTTGAGCGAAGTAGTACTGGGCCCCCAAAACTTCCGAACGTCATCCACATACAAATACGTAGAAAACGTGGCATTTATGTCCGCTGTCCCGTTATTGATCACAGCCCAGCGCACATAGATCGTGTCGCTGGTGGTGAAGCTGCCGCTGTCAGAGGTTGCCCCAGTTTTGGTCGAGACCACGATCTTGTCCGACCAACCAAGCGGCATGTAAGGCGTGAGATTGGGCTGGGTGGCGCTTACCGTGGTATCCGCCGCATTCACTGTAAATGTGTTAGAAAGCGCACCAGCAGGCTGACTATCCAAATTCCATACCGCCACTTTTACCTTGTATGACCCTGCCGCAAGTTTAGTCGAAATTTCCCATGGAATTGAAGTCCTTTTTGATGGCTTTTCCTGAGCGATACATCCATCTATGCCGGTACTCCCCGCGGAAGAACAGCCTGCACTTAAGAAACTGCTCGTGTTAATTGCGCTCGTGCCGCTTGAATCATAAAGATATACAAAATATTTATCCTGATTTGTGCTTGACCATTTTATTGTTAGACTACTGCCTTGAGTTATTGATGTGGAACTTACAGAAACATTGCTTACAGTAGGTTGCGTAGAGGCCGTGGTCGTGTCGCCACTACTATTTTCTTTAATAAGAGCTGTTCGAATCTTTATGATTCTTTTCTTCATCAAATCAAAATTTTCACTAATATAATCTGGATTATAATTAGTTGCATACCATTTATTTTCCTCTATTCGGGACTTCACCGCTATTGCATCAATTATTTCACCAATTGATGAATTAGCTCTGATTTTATATTTATCGGCCACTAAGCTGAAGTCCTGTCCAGCACTATAATAATTTATTAAAAGGTTCATTAATATAAGAGAATCATTAACTTCTTCTCTGAGTCCATCTGTTCTAAACAAATTAAAAACACTAAAATAGTCTAATATAATTTGAAATGATTTCTTTGCAATATATTCTGCAACGCTCTTAATATCTCCACTTTTTACTTTAGAAATTGTTGACACGGCTGCGTATGCCTCATTTGCAATTAAGGAAAAAATCTTTGTCTTTTTTCCAGCTTTTTCTTTAATTGCATATGTGCCTAAAAATTTTAACTTATCAGCAATGTTTTTTATTACTATCTCTTTATGCCCATCAATAACCTTAATGTTTGGTTTTGATAGCACGCTAGCCCCATCGATAACCGTTATAAAAGTTTTCAAATTTTGAGCATACTCTACGTCGCTTATTATATTTTCGATTTTTGCGTTTACTGTATCTATTTTGAATTGAATTTCCGGCCATATTATTTCACCAACTATTGCTAAGTCCCATTTCTGGCTGCAGGTAGGATTTTGCGCCAGCATGCCGGAGTATGGATGGTTTAGCCCACCACAACTTTCTTCGCCGCCAGAAGGACTTGCAAAAAACAAAGCTCCCATTAAAATCCCTGACAAAATAAATGAAGCAAACTTTCTTTTTCTATTCATTTTCGTTTCTCCCAAAAAGTTAGGCAGCCTTCAGTAATTCTTCAGTTCGTCAAATTCTACAGGCTCAATTTTCAGGGGGGAGACTCAGCTTCATCTCCCCCTTCCCCTTCTTTCTCTCAACCGTGATCGATGCGTCGACCTTTGCCCCCTGGGAGTCAACGGACTTGACGATCAACGTTCCTTTTTTTTTATTTCCCCCAGCCGCAGTGTCCCCATGAAACAAAAAAACGCCAGCAACCACAAAAACCATCAACGCTGAAATAAAAATAGTCCATTTTTTCATAAGCCCCTCTTTTTATAAAAGGTTGTTCCTTTCCAGCAATTCCCGGTGAAAAAGCGAGATTGCCACGGCGCTGAAAGGCGCGCCTCGCAATGACACCACGAAAACCATTTTTGTCATTGCGAGCGAAGCGAAGCAATCTCAAGCCCATGCCAATTCACCGAGAATTGCTGGTTCTTTACATAGCGAAAAACATGAATTTTCTTTTTTTTTCTTCCGATATGTTATTCCTAATAGCAATATTTTGTCAAGGAAAAATATTGCTATTAGGAATTGTGGGATATTGCCGTGGGGTATAAAATGGCTTGCATGGAAGAAAAACGTAAAAATATAGCGGGGAAAAACGTCCAAAAATGGCGAATGAAACGGAACCTTACCCAGGAGGAATTGGCCCTTGAATCCGGTCTTTCCCAGGGATACATCAATCAATTGGAAAGCGGGAAAAAGGGGTTTTCCGAAGGGAGACTTCTGGATATAGCGGCAGCCCTTGGCGTCCCGATATCCGCTCTTTTTGAGGAGGAGGAAAAGAAGGATTATTGTTTGCTGGAGCCAACAAAGGTGGTTTGCAAAAAAACCGATAAAAAGGAATTATGGAGGCTTTTTAATAAATTACCGGAACATATAGCGGAGCACTACATGCTTTTAATGAAAATGGAAATGGATATTCTGGAGGGAAAACATTTAACCTTGGAAAAATCTCACGCCGTCCGGTAATCGGTAATTAACATAGCATTGGCAAGGTTTTGGTTTAGGCGATTTCGCCTTATGACATTCAGATTTGTTTCGTATTTCGCATTTCGAAATTAGGATTTTTTGTTGTGGCGGAACCGGGCCAGGCAAAAAACAATCAGTCAAGGATATCGGCGAAGCGTCCGCTTGTGTGGCGGAGGCGGTCGCTGAGCGAGGACGCTATGTTTTGCAATATCTTTATCGCGATTCTTGGATATTCAAGGACGATCCTGTCAAAGCTCTGCTTTGTAAGTATCAGAAGCTCGGTGTCCTCAATGACCCTGGCTGTGGCGGAGCGGGCCAGGCGGTCGTTGATCAGGGACATCTCTCCCACAGTGGACCCTTTTCCAAAGCGCGCCAGGACGGCCTGGTGTCCCTTGACGTTTTCCCTCTCTATTTCAATCTTGCCGCTCAAGATATAGAAAAGCGAGTCGCCAAAGGCCCCTTCCCTGACCAGCATTTCTCCCGGCGGGACTTCCCTGAAATCCATGTGCCTCGATAAAACTTCTCTTTCCTCATAGGACAACTTATCGAATTGCGGGATTTCACTCATGAATAGCTTTATCTTTTCGGCGTCCATGGCTTTCTTGCCCCCTTATTTAAAGATATTTTAAATTTCAGATCGCGGATTTTGGATTGGAAAATATAAAAACAAAATATATAGTGCGTCCTGTAAATTTTTTGGAAGACCGCCTGATTTTATACTTTCCTGGCAAGAACATAGCTTCGCAAATTGGTTAATTAAAATAGCTGATTTTCCAAAAAGCTCGAGCGCCTGAAGTGTCAAGTGAACTAAAGCGCCTGAAGTTATGGTAGGTTTCTTTATTTTATAGAAAGAAAATAACTTCCACAACTTCAGGCACTTGAAACTTTAGCTCACTTCAGGCGCTCGCACTGCAATCCCGTGGATTTTTAAAGAAAAACTTTGGTGCGCCAAGCGAAGCTTGACGCCTTTTGCGGGGTGCAAGTCCCAGTCGGGCAAGGGTTAACCACCCACCCGTATCGAGTGTTGCATAGGTGAAGGAGACTGAACTTAACGCCCTTCGGGCGGACTTTAAAGAATTGAACATCGAACATCCAACATTGAACGTCGAACGTCGTCGCGCCAAGTAAGCTCAGGAAAGGGGGATTGCTTGTCGAAGTATGAAACCTTTCAAAGGAACCTTGTGG
>JACRGO010000158.1 GCA_016212295.1 Nitrospinota bacterium
GCGCCTTATTCATTAATGCCCTCATCACTTATAAATTCCCCTCTTGAGAGGGGTGGCCGAAGGCCGGGGTGTGTCAGCGGGTTTTTTATACCAATCGCATGTTTGCCCTTCTGGGCAAACTTTTTTTTCAAGACAGCTTCTAAGATTGGGGATTTAAATCCCAAATCCGCAATTTTAAATATATTCATCATCCTCCGGCAATGGCGCGGATTATTTCCACACTGTCGCCTTCCTTAAGGACAGTGTAGCCGAACAACTCACGTTCTAAAAATTCGTTGTTGTATTCCACTATAACGGACCTGGGAGGAAGATTCAGGTCCTCGATAAGCATGACTATGGTGGTCCCTTCATTTTTTTCCTTGGGCTCGCCGTTAAGGTGGAATTTGAGCATTGTGTATATCAATAAGCGTTAACCACAGATTACATGGCGCGGCATAGCCGCAACCAAAGGGAAAACAAAATCCCAAATCCCAAATGACAAATGACAAATGACAAATAGCAAATTGCAAATAAATTACAAATTACAAGTACTGAATGTCCAAAACAACTACATTTCCTTGTTTGTCATTTGTAATTTTGGTTATTGAGATTTATTTGTTATTTGACAATTGAGATTTGGAGTTTCATAAAACTTTGTTTTTTTAGCAAAGTTTTATGTATTTGTTGTACAGATTTTTTTTCAGTTCTCGCAAAGGCCGCAAAGATTTTTTATATCAATTTACTTCTTTTTCTTTGCGCACTTAGCGGGCTCCGCGAGAAAAATCTTTTTAGCTTTGATTGCGGCAAAGCCGCGCACGGTCCCTGTTTCAAACCAAAACAGCCTCCCAATCCTTCCAAACGGGATCATATCCGTTGGAGACCAGCATTTCCACAACCTCAGCGGGTGACCTGCCGTCCTCAACGTGGAACTGCTCCTTCCGCTGGTCAGGATCCAGGTATCCGCCAGGCTCCGTCCTGGACCCCGCGCTCAGGTGAGTCACGCCCAACCGGACCGCGCCGTCCCGCAGCCTGGGCTCTTCCCTGGTGGAAAGGACAATTCCAACGTCCGGGAAGGCTATTCTGAAGGCGCAGATTATCCTGGCGAAGGCTCGGTCATCCACTGGATTCAGCGGCTTGATTGACCCGCTGGCTTGGCGCATCCTGGGAAAGCTGATTGTAAGCCTGGTTTTCCAGTGGCGTTTCAACATGAATGAAGTGTGCAGGAACAGGGCGACGGCCTCTTCCATTGGATTTCCCAACCCAAGCAGCGCCCCAATGCCCACGCGGTGAAATCCGGCCAAGGCGACACGCTCCGGGGTCTCCAGCCTCCACGCGTAGTCCCGTTTCTTCCCTTCGGGATGCAGTCTTTTGTAAAGCTCCCTGTTATATGTTTCCTGGTAAATGACAACTCCTTCCGCACCTGCCTTCCTCAACTCGATATAATTTTCCTGGGACTGCGGCCCTATCTCCAATGAAACAGATGGAAGAAATTCGTGTATGCTTGATATCGCCTCGCGAAGATATTCAAGGCCGCACGTTTCCGGATCATCCCCGGCCACCAGGAGAATGCTCCGGAAACCTTGATCGAAAAGGAATCTGGCCTCCTTAACGATGGCGTCAGGCGGCAGGATCTTTCTCTCCATTGGATTGTCCTTGCGGAACCCGCAATAGAGGCAGTTGTTCAGGCAATAATTAGATAAATACAGGGGGGAGTAGAGTTGAATCACCCGCCCGAACCGTGAAAGGGTGATGGACCTCGCCCTTTGGGCCAGGGTCTCCAGCATATCGGAGGCCGCCGGCGAAAGAAGACAGAGGAACTCCCGAAGTCCTACGTGGCTGCTGGAAAGCGCCGCTTTTACGTTTGCGGTTGAAAAGGCCGAGGCGGAACCGGCCAGGGCCTTGATGTCGTGTTTCTCTAATTCCTCGAGGAAGGAGTTCATCTGAGAAATCCGGTCAACGGACTGGACGCCTCGGCCTCGAACCTTACAGAGCCAAGGCCGCTCAGCCTTCCCTTGCGGCCCGCCTCCACTCCAAGTTTGAAGGCCCTGGCCATTTCCACAGGGTCCTCGGCCACGGCGATGGCGGTATTAACAAGCGTCGCAGCGGCCCCCATCTCCATGGCCTCCGCGGCATGGGAAGGCGCCCCAAGTCCGGCGTCCACAACAACCGGAACCCTCGCCTGTTCGATTATGATTTCTAGGTTCCCCTTGGTTATAAGGCCCCTGTTGGTGCCTATGGGGGCGGCAAGGGGCATCACCGTTACTGTGCCTATGTCGGCCAGTTTCAAGGCCAAAACAGGGTCGGCGTTGATGTAGGGAAGAACCACAAAGCCTTCGTCCACGAGGATCTTCGCCGCCTCAAGGGTCCCGACCGGATCAGGGAGCAGAAAGCGTGGATCAGGAATGACCTCAAGCTTTATCCATTCCGAAAGTCCTGCGGCGCGGGCCAGCCTTGCCAGCCGCACCGCCTCTTCGGCGGTCCTTGCCCCGGAGGTGTTCGGGAGCAGGTGGTATTTTTTTCTGTCTATGAAATCAAGGATGTCCTTGCCTGGGGCGGTGAGGTCCACGCGCCTCAAGGCGACGGTTACGATCTCGCACCCGGAGGCCTCGAGCGCGGCGGCCATGGTCTCATGGGAGGGAAATTTGCCGGTTCCCATCATGAGCCTTGATTTGAATTCCTTCCCTGCGATAATCAAAGGATCGTTGTTGTTCATGAATTAAGTGGCTAAAGCCATGAAAATAATTTTAGATTTTAGATTTCAGATTTCAGATTTGAGGCGGCTATTTTTTAATTTTTTTAATTTTCAATTTGAAATCTGAAATATCTTTTGACAGCCCTTTGCCAACCGTTAACTGTCAACTGCCCCCTGACGCCTGATGCCTGCCCCCTTTTTCATCTTCCCGTCACCTTCCTTGAAATGTTCATGGCACAGAATTTAGGCCCGCACATGGAACAGTAATCCGCGGTTTTAAATTCCTGCCCGGCCAGGGTCTCATCATGGTATTCGCGGGCGCGGTCCGGGTCCAGGGCAAGCTCGAATTGCCTTTCCCAGTCAAAGCCGTACCTTGCCCTGGCCATTGCGTCGTCCCTGTCCCTTGCCCCTTTCCGGTGCCTGGCGACGTCAGCCGCATGGGCTGCTATTTTATACGCCAGCAGGCCGGAGCGGACGTCCTCCGCGTTTGGAAGTCCGAGGTGCTCCTTTGGAGTCACGTAGCAAAGCATGGCCGCCCCGGCCTGGGCCGCCATTGCCGCTCCTATGGCGGAGGAGATGTGGTCATATCCCGCCGCTATGTCAGTAACGATTGGGCCCAGCACATAAAAAGGCGCGTCGTGGCATAGCGCCATCTGTCTTTCAACGTTCATGGCGATCTGGTCCATGGGAATATGGCCCGGACCCTCGATCATCACTTGCGCGCCCCTATCCCACGCCGTTTTTGTCAGATCGCCTAAAATCTTCAGCTCCCCGAACTGGGCCTCGTCGCTCGCGTCCGCAAGGCATCCGGGCCTCAGTCCGTCGCCCAGGCTGAGGGACACATCGTACCTCAGGCAGACGTCGAGGATCTTGCCGAAATCCGTGTACAGGAAATTTTCCGTTTCGTGATGCTCCATCCACTGGGCCATGATCGCGCCGCCGCGGCTGACGATTCCAGTGACCCTCCTTCGCGCAAGGGGCACAAGCTCGCGCAGAAGGCCGCAATGGATGGTCATGAAGTCCACTCCCTGCCGGGCCTGGTATTCAATGACTTTCAAAACCCCCTCAATTGACAGGTCCTCAACCTTCTCGACTTCCTGCAGGGCCTGGTAAATCGGGACCGTGCCTATGGGGATCGGGCTATGGGTAATTAAAGATTCCCGTATGCCGTTGATGTCGCTCCCGGTGGAGAGGTCCATCAATGTGTCCGCTCCGTATTTCAGGGAAAGGCGTAATTTTTCAAGCTCGCATTCCAGGCCGGAGCCAAGGGGGGAATTGCCTATGTTGACGTTCACCTTGCAACGCGCGGCCTTGCCTATGGCCATCGGTTCGAGTCCGTTATGCCTGATGTTGGCCGGGATGATGAGTCTTCCCGCCGCGATCTCGGCGCGGATGAATTCGGGGTCCAGACCCTCCCTCTCCGCCACGAAGCGCATCTCGCCTGAGACGTCTCCCCTTCGCGCAATGATGAATTGGGTGTTATTTTCCGTTGTATTGCGGTTTTTCAATTAGTAGTCCCTTATCTGTAAGAAAAACAAAATCCCAAATAACAATTGCTGAATGTTCGTCTCATATATTTGAAAGAATGTCTCACACAAAGCCACGAAGGCGCTAAGATTTTTTCTTTGTGATCTTTGTGCCTTTGTGTGAGATTATCTCTAAAATGAATTTAGGCTCACTAGCACAGAGGACACCTCACATTTTTGTGGCTAAATACCAGATGCGGATTTTAAAAGGGGGCGAGAAAGGCAGGAAAAAAGGAGCAAAAGATTCCATCATTGCCTTCCCTACGCCGGCATTATCCGGATCAGGTTCAGTGGGTATACTCTCAGGCCCTTATCGGGCCACCCCTGGCGAAGTATGTTAAGTTACAAGTGACTAAAGTTTAAAGTGAGCTAAAGTTGAGGTGAAAAGCATCTGCGCGCATCACGCATGACGCCGTACACATGACACATTTACAATGAAATTAACACAGTCTTCCGGGAGTTGTCAAAACTCAAACTCCAGGTTCCCCTTGGCTATGTCCCTAAGGGGAATGGCCACCTTTTGGTCCTCGGCCTCGATATGAAGGAGGACGCTTTCTCCCTCCACTCCCAGAATTCTCCCCAAATACTTTTTCCTCCCGCCCAATGGGGCGAAGGTGTTGATCCTGGCAAGTTTGCCCTGGAACCTTTGGTAATCGGAGAGTTTTTTCAGGGGCCGGTCCAGGCCGGGCGAGGAGACTTCCAGCGTGTAATGGTGAGGGATAAGGTCTTCAACGTCAAGGATCGGGCCTGCCTCCCGGCTGATCAGGGAACAATCTTCTATGGTGATTCCCCCTTCCTTGTCTATGAAGATCCGGATGACCCAGCCCCGCCCCTCCCTTCTATACTCCACCTCCACGAGTTCCATGCCCTCGGACTCCACCACCGGGGCCAGGATATCTCTTAATTTTTCCGTTACTGACTGGCTCATAAAATTCCTTTAATACTTTGATTCATAAGCGATAAAAATGGAAATACCTATGCTATTTAATTATAATAAGTCCGGCATTGGTTCTTATATGCGAGGGGAAAACTCCATGTCTAAAGTTTATCCGCGATAAAGGAGAGAGTCAATCAGCGGCCTTGAGAGTTTGAATGGATTGCCGCGTTCGAGCCAGACTATATTGGCTTTCATTTTATTTTAGGAGGCTTTGCCATGAATGAAACGTTGCGGCGGAGGGTATGGCGGACTGAGTTCCTTTTCTTTTTTCTATGCCTTGCGCTCTTGATTAAAGGGACAGTCGCGCCGCGCGCCGCCTTCGGCGAAGACGCTATTCTTGAAGATTACTCCATTGGATGGGGCGGGACCTCTGCTTCCGGCTCGGCCGGGGTGGCCGCCACGCTCGACGACAAATATTTCGGAGGCGGGACCGCTGAGGCGTCTATAAAACTTGCCATGAAAAATGAAGGGGGCGACCTTACTCTCAAGGTATGGAGAAACGTGGCCCCTGGAGAAATCGCCTTTGCCCTTTTGGTCTTTAGGGTGGAAGTCGTTGGATATAGCTATTCCGGCGCGCGGGTTTATTCGAAAAAGCTTGGCGGGTTCACCTTCGGGGACAGCAAATCAGGGACATGGTCTAAGAAGTTGAAGGGCATTCCGTCGAACGCCAGAAAGATAAACATGATTTTTTACGGCAACTATGAATAAAACCTTGGGGCATTCACCAGCGAACATGAAAATTATTCTTCCTGTTCATCTATTTCATTGTGAGTAATAAGATAAAGCCGCTAAACCGCCACAGAAATTTTATATCCCACGCGCTTCAAATCTTTTATGATTTCCTGATTGTGCCCGTCCCCGTGGGTCTCAAGTGTCACGCTTATCCCTGTATGCCCGATATCCGTCCGGACCGACATCCTGTCATGGGAAATCTCAAGGATATTCGCCCTTATCCCTCCTAAAAGGTCCGCCAATTTCCCCAAGGCGCCGGGCGTGTCCGGGACTTCCGTCCTTAGCCGCAGTATTCTTCCGGTCTTCATGAGGCCCTTTTCAATTATACGCTCCAAGAGGTTCACGTCAATATTGCCTCCGGTGAGTACAAGCGCGGCCTTCCTTCCTGGTTTGCGTATTTTTTTTGACAGCAAGGCCGCCAGGGGAACCGCGCCTGCTCCCTCCACTATTATTTTTTTGCGCTCCATCAAGAGCAGAATGGAGAAGGCGATTTCATCATCCGAAACGGTGAAAATATCATCAACCACCTCTCGTATAATGGGGAAGGTAATGCTGCCTGGCTTTCTTATGGCAATACCGTCAGCAATGGTCTTTTCCGGTTTGGTCTCAATTATCCTGCCTTGCAAAAAAGATTGGCGTGCTGATTGGACATGCTCCGATTGAACCCCTATAACCCTAACCTTGGGATTAAGCGCCTTAAGGGCGATCCCTATCCCGGAAATCAATCCTCCGCCACCGATGGGAACAATGGCTGTTTCAACGCCGGGCAGGGCTTCGGCTATTTCCAGCCCGATGGTCCCTTGCCCGGCTATGAGGGTTTCATCATTAAAGGTTTCTATCAGGGTGGCCCCGCGTTCCCTTGCGATCTCCGACGCCTTTTTGTAGGCGTCCTCGAAGGTAACTCCTTCCAGGACCATCTTCGCCCCGTAACCTATAACCGCGCTCTGCTTGGAAAGAGGGGCGTGGACGGGCATTACAACAGTGGCCGGAATGCCGAATTTATTGGCCGCCAGGGCGACCCCCTGGGCGTGGTTTCCGGCGGAGGCAGCAACCACGCCTCTTTGTCTGGTCCGTTTATCCAGGGAGGATATTTTGTTATAGGCCCCCCGGATTTTAAATGATCCGCCGCGCTGGAGATTCTCTAATTTAAGGTAAACCTCCACGCCCGACATTTGGGAAAAGGTCCTGGAGCGTATCAGCGGGGTATTATGCACCTCCCCCTGTAGCCTTTCCCGGGCCTTAAGGATATCTTCTATTCCAACCCTCGGATTTTTCATGGCCGTTTCCCCGCCGCGCCGGTCTTTTTTTTCAGAAACACAAAGTCCCCCTCTTTAAGATTGAAAGCATCCGCTCCACTGCCGTTTTTCACGAAGAGTTCAATATAACCTGAGCTGTTTACAAGCCCGGAAAGTTCCCCTTCCTTAGCAGCCGCGTAATGGGTCACCAGGGGGATATGCTTCTTGTTGACGGTCTTCAGCCGGTAATCTAGCGCGTTTTCGCCAGGCGCGGGGCGAAGATCAGTCGCCATGTTCCCGAATCTGTCCCTGAAAACCATGGTTCCTTGGGTCTCCCCATTTTCCAAAAACTCCGGCTCCGGCAAATCCAGCAAGACAGGCCTATCCAGGTTCTTACCAAAGGATGCCGGATATTTTCCAAGCGATAGATGGGCCGCCACGGGCGCGAAAACATCTCGTCCATGAAAAGTCGAGCTTACGGGGCGGATGAAATAATCAGCGTTCATCGCCTCCACAGCAAAGTCAAAGCCCATGTTTTTCATGGCCATGGTGAGAACGCCGTTATCGGGCGCCACCAAATATGTTTCCCCTGTTTTCACTATGATTTTTTTCCTGTTCGACCCCACGCCGGGATCAACCACCACGACATGTATGGAGTTTTTGGGGAAGAATGGAAGGGCGGAATCCAGACAATAACAAGCGCGGACGATATTGCCAGGCTCGATCTCGTGGCATAGGTCCACGATCAAGGCTTGGGGATTAATACGGAGGATTACCCCTTTCATTATCCCCACGAACGGGTCTCTTTGCCCGAAGTCCGTGGTCAGGGTTATAACCCTTTTATTCATGTGCGTTAATTTAAGTCAGCTTTTTCTTGCAAATTCAAAAGCTTGCAAATTTTTTCAAGCAGGATTTTCTTGTCAACCGGTTTCACCACATAATCCTGGGCGCCGGCCTTGATCGATTGGACCAGTGATTTCTGGTCAGTCATAGCCGAAACCACTACCAGGGGGATTTTGGCGTATTCCCCCTGCTTTCTTATGATATTAATAAGTTGAATACCGTTAATCTGTGGCATGTTGATATCTATCAGCGCCAGATCAATCTCCGGGTGGCGCGATAATTTTGCCAGGGCGTCCCTACCGGTGTCCGCTTCCACGAAATCGAAATTGGCCTCCCTCAGCATCATTTTCAGCATTTTCCTTGTGCCGGGATCGTCCTCCACCAACAGTATAACCTTTTGTTTTAAAAGGCGGTAAAGGGGGAGATGGTCCTGGGATTTGTCTTTGGGGGGCTTTTTGCCTGTATCCATCATAACCGGTCCTCCTTGTGTTAATTTGAACAGATAGATTACATGTCATAATCTTGACTGCAAATTCCACAGCAAAATTTATTCCAAAATATAGAAACATTCAAAACCGTCTTTTCCATAGAGAGCAGAAAAATATGATAATTCCTCAGCTTCACGCCCAGAAAGGGGAGTGCAAATACTCCCTTCCACCAAGATCGCTGCGAAATAGGCAGCTCTATGACTTGGCTGGCAATATGGCCTGCCCCGTTTAAAATCGTCATCCCAATCACCAGGAACCACATATCCTCACAGATAGCCAACAATAAAAAAAGGATTAATACTATGAAGATATCACTATATAACTACTGATTTTTAGAGATATTTAATAGCGACATAATAATTGGCAATATTTATATATGCACCACGGCACCCTATTCTAACTGCAATAAAGCAGACCTGTTATTAAGCGCAATTTTTATGTTGTCTAAGTTGTCTATAGCCATCCTGACCATTAATGGGCTTACCAAAAGACCCTGCATGAAAAAACCTGAAGAAAAAGCGGACCTTTTATTTTTAAAAGGAGAAAAAAGCCGCATGAAGGCGGAACTGCGAACAAAATATAATTAAGAAAGCAGGGTTTTCGTTAAGGCTCTAATTAAAGGAATTGCTTTTCACGGTATGGACGGGTGGATTTAACGCCTATGACATATTATTATAAAAGATATTATGAGAATTTTAATCGTGGATGACGATTTTTTCAGCCGGGTGCTCCTGTCTATAATACTGGCGACTTAAAGAGGCATTCATGAAGGGTTGCTCCGCCTACATAGTGAAGCCCATAGAAAAGAATAAGCTCCTCAATTGAACTCAGAAAACTTGGAATTATCAGGGGAGCAAGAGAACACAGTCACCGGACGGTGGCTTTATATCCAGGACAGGGTAATACCTTGGGTGGACGGGCGGACTGTCCGCTTGTCCGTGATTACCGACATCACCCAACGCAAAATGGTGGAGAAAGAATTGAACGGCGCCAAGGAAAGGGCCGAGGAGGCCACAAGACTCAAGGACAAATTCCTTTCCCTGGTGGCCCACGACCTTCGTTCCCCATTTGTCTGGATCATGGGCTTTTTGAAAAAAATGATCAATGACCAGGCCCATCCCCTTCATGAAACACACAGGGGCCTGGTCAGGAGAATCCTTGACGGGGGGGAGAGCATGGTCAATATGATCGACAGCCTCCTTAAAATCAGCAGGCTCCAGTCAGGAAAGATCGCCTTGGCCCTTCAGTTCATGGAGATGAACATGCCAATCCGCTCCGTCTTGCACAATTTTCTTCCATTGGCCGAGAAAAAAGGCGTTGTCCTGGCTGCCATTGAAAAGGCCACGCCCCACCTGATAATCACCGATCTCTTCATGCCTGTCATGGACGGCTTTGAGCTCATGAGGCGCGTCCATCGGAATCCAAGGACCAAATCGATTCCGATAATTGTGATTACCAGCGACGCGGAAATGGAGACAAGGGAAAAGGCGGTGCGTTTGGGGGCGGATGATTTTATCCTTAAGACCGCCGGCGTGGAGGAATTCCTCCCAAGGGTCCTGAAATTCGTGGCGTAACACAATCTACATCTCGGTCCCGGCAAAGTCATCTTCGTCCCTGTCATCAAAGGGACTTCTTTTCCCCAGGCAATAGTCGCACTTCAAGGTTTCCTCTTCCATTTCGTAATGGGCTGCGCAGACCTCGGAGCCGCAGACCTCGCATCTGAATTCCCCGCCTGCCTCGACCCTGCAAACCACGCACTTCATTAATCATTATTCCTTGGGCTTTAAAATGATGAAATCATGAATGACCACTTCCTTGCTAGGCCAGGATATTTCTTTCCCGTTTAAAGACAGCTTTACACCTTTGGAATTGCCTGTTGAAATGGAAAAATCCTTCGTGGCCTTGAAAGTGGCGGTATCCCCGGCCCTGAGGATGAGGTTCCTCTTCATGGTTTCTCCGTCTATCTTCACTGATAACCAGGAATCGGTGCTGGCCGCCAATTTAAGCAGTAGTTCCCCTGCCACTGGAACTTCCAAGGGGTTCTTTGGAGGCAGTGGTACAGAATCCTCGGCGGCAGGCTTTTTCCCTGCGCTGGCATCGACCAGTTCCTCTTTTTTATCAGGCTTCCCGGGCGCTACGCCAGCGGACGCTGCTTCGTCTTTTGCCTCACCTTCTTCTATCACCGCTTTTTGGGCCGGTCTCTCGGAAAGAACTACTGGTCCGCTTTCTTTTAAATCCGGGGTTTCAGTGGAGTCAGGCGCGGAAATAGGCATACCCTCACCTTGCTCCTGGTGGACATTGCGGCTTCGCTTGGAGTATTCGCTGAAATAATAACTCACCCCTACCACCACCAGGAATGCCACGAACGCCAGCCAGAATTTATTGGGCTTCACGCCTGATTCAACCGGGATGGCTTCATACTTTATTTCGGTCTCAGCGACCTTTTCCGGCTCCTTTTTCTCGAAGCGGTCATGATAAGTTTCAAGAACCTCCGTTGGATCCAGGCCAATGTACTGGGCATAGGTCTTTATGAACCCCTTCACAAAAATCTCACCAGGGAGTTTTTTAAAATCCTCATGCTCTATGGCCAGCAGAAAACGCTTGTTGATATGCGTGGCTTTGGCGATCTCTTCCAGGGTGGCGCCCTTGGCCTCCCGGTTTGTTTTTAAATATTGTCCGATGGATTCCATATCCCTGCTTTTTATAAGATTTTTAGTTTTTCACAACAAGAAACACGGCAGGCTGAAAAAATTTTCCCTATGCGATTTGCGAGGAAAGCTCCGTCCAAGGCGTGAAGTTATATAGTTAATTTATCCTAAACAGGCATTAAATAGCAATATAGCATAGGAAATCCCATTTTAAATTTTTAAAAATCAAATAGATATCTGAAAGTTGATTGTTTTAATGGAACATAGCTTCGCAAATTGATTAATGAAAAACCTGGAACCACGAATTAACAAATTACAATTACTGAATGTCCAAAAACAATTCCATTTTCTTTTGTGTTCTTTGTAATTTTGGTTATTGGGATTTATTTGTTATTTGACAATTGAGATTTGAAATTTTATCCGCGCTAATCCGCGTTATCCGCGTTCTATTTTTTCAGCTCGCCGAAGGCGATAAGTTCCGGCCTGCTCCCAAGCACATCCATTGCCCTTGCCGCCAGGGCGATGGCCATGAGAGGGGCGACCTGGAGCAGCGAACGCTGGACGGTCATGCTGTTGGCCAGGAATTCAAAATTCACGGTAAAGGCGTAAACGGCCAAAACCATTGCGAGGCATCCCCAGGCCAGGGGCCAAAGGGACTTCGAGGCTTCGCCGCTGGTCCTCCAAAAAATCAGCGGGACCGCTAAAATCCACAGCATGCCGAATCCGCTGAAGGAAAAAAACTCGGCTGGAAACATGGCGAATGCCTCAGGATGAAACTCCAATATCCTATCAGCGGGGTTGGGGTTGAGCCCAAGTCCCGTCCCTGCCTTGAATATAAACCACGGGGAGAGAGGGAGAAAAACCCCAATTGAAAAAATTGCCAAGGGCCGCGCCGCCCTTGCCCAAAAAATCGTTGCCAAAAAAAGGACTGGCAAATAGAGCGCCAGGGGATCATTCTTTGACCACGCGGCTGCCGCCATCATGAACCCGCTCAGCGCAAGGCTTTTCTCGTCCTCCCGAACCCTCCATCGCTCCCAAAACAGGACCGACAGCGCAAGGAAAACCGCCACTGTCAAATCCCCCAATCCGGCGGAGAGATGAATCCCCACCAAGGGGAGAGAGGCTGTCAGATACACGGCAATGGCCGCGCCTGAGCGTCCGCAAGCCCGTTTCATGAACCGGTAAACCAGGGCGATGAAAGAGATAAAATTAATTAAGTCCACACCCAGGGCCCAGGGGTCTTTCCATTCGCCCGCGATACGGCACAAAAGCGCCTTGAGCAGGGGAAGGTGCAAGGGATAGTGTATCTTTTCGCCACCCAGAGTCCACGCGGCCTCGTCTCCAAATCCAAGCGTCCCCTCAACGAAAAAATATCTTGCCCTGAGATGCCAGAAGTGAAAGGAATCCCAATATTGAGTTGGAAGCCAAAGCACACAGCCAAGGGCATAAACAAGTTGAAATGCTATGAGTATCCATACCAGGGCCATGAACCCTTTTGACTGCAAGGAACCATTGTAGTATGGCGCATCAGATCCTTCGCTGGCTGATTCCAAGGGAGAGGAGGACTTTAAAAATCGGCCGCCCGCCCAGAAAAATATGCCCATTGCCAGCGCAAGCGCAATGGACCAGCCCCCCAGCCATCCCCACCAAAACAGGGAGAAGGTCACAAGGACGCTCCCTATCAGCCAGCCGAGAGCAGCCGACTCCAATGGCTCCATTTTCAATCCTATGAGCCTTAGGACTCCGTAACCAAGGGCGGTCATGGCTATTAATCCCAGCCAGGGGCTCATGGCGGGTCTCCTGAATAGACGGCGAAGAGGTCCGTGCCTTCCAACTCCGCAGGACTTTTTAAAATAACACGGCCACCAATGGTGAGCAGGTCTTTACTTATCATGGGATCGAGCCCCCTTTCGCAAATAACTATCCGTTCCGGCGACGATTCGGGCTCCAGCCGCGCTGGAAGCATGGCAAAACGCAGGTATGCGCTATTCTCTCCGCTCCCCAAAAAGTTTAAGCGCTTTACGCCATTCTTTTTTAAAATGGCGGACAAGGCCCTGGCGTCACTTTCCAAAAATCCCAGGGCGTCGGAAAAATGTCCGTTCATGGCCCTAACTCTCTCAAGCGTCCCCCATGCGGCCCATTTTTGAGAAAGGTCGATTGTTATCCAGAGCGCAAGCGACCAGATAACAACAGCCTTCGCCAGTCTTTGCCGGTCCTTATAGCGCGGTAATAATAAAAGGACAAAAAATCCTGCCAGCCATAAGGCCGCAAGGGCAATAGTGGTTGGGATGTCTGAAAATTCCGGCCAGCGGAACAGGTTTGTCACAAGTCCCTTCAACTGGACCGGCCTGATCCAATTTTCAGCGAAGATGGCCAGCCGCGTGGAAAGGGTGGACGATTCCAGCGTAAGGCGTGGCGGGACCGCTTGCGCCTGCTTGCCGATCAATTTAAGCTCCACGTTTTTTCCTACGCCGTTCCAGGAGGCTTTGTTCGTGAAATCGAACCGGACCCTTTGGAGCCCTTTTCCTGGAGAAAGGGTGGCGAACTCAATTACCTTTTCGCTCCTGTTTTGGAAAAAACACTCCACCTCGATCTTGAGAAGAAAGACCCCCTCTAATTCAGGAAAAAGGATGGATGCCGTCTTGTTTTTATGGAGATCCAGAAAAACCGAACGGCTGGTGAAAACCGCCGCCTTGTCGAAATAGACGCGGTTTCCCTCAAGCCTCTGGCCGGGCAGACCTCCGATTTCCCATTGGCCGGGCAATATTTCCGTGGCCGCGAAGGCATGAAAAGGAAAAAAAAGCATGGCGCCTGAAAGGAGACGCAATATCCATTTCCTGATGGTTCGAGATAGACAAAACACAGAAATCCTCTTAACAATTAATCAGGTAATTCCCGGTAGCTTGCTGCTGGAAGCTTCATTCCACAAAAAAAGTCTTTAACCTCAGGGCCTTGGCTATTTGATCCTGTTTTTTATCGGATGTAAGAAAAGAAAGGTCAAAACGGGAATGTTCCTTGAATATAAGGGCGGAAGCGATATGGAGCGCGTCCATGGCGCGGGCATTGGAATGAAGGGCGATGTCTTCGCCCCGTTGGAGGACCTCCTCGTTTAATGTGACTATCTCCATATGCATGAGCCGGTCTTCCTCTGTTTCCTTTTTCGCGGACACGGGCTTGATGACGGCAACGGGATTTCCCCTGTCGGTCAGGATCACCTCGTGGCCTTTATATTGACATATTAAGTCACTATGTCACGACATTAAAGCACATGCATAAACCCATATCAATTTTATTGGCTCTATATTATTACGTTCAGAAATTTGCGTTGTCCGCCTGCCTGTGCGTCGCACGCGGACAGGCGCAAGTTTTTTAAGCCAGTCGCATGGCAACAGCATCAATAAAAAGAAACGGAAGTGACCTTGAACAGGGCTTCTGACTGTGTAAATGCCGCAAGAGAATATTTATCGCCGTCCAAATCAGGAGAGGGACGGATTTAATTTTGCGAAACATTCACCAGGCTTGTTTAACCTTGGAAACTATTCTAAAATGCGCGGATAATTTTAAGGGCGTAAGTCAAAGGCTGCCATGGACACGAATTTTCCTTGGTTAAATGCAAAAAAAAATGACAATAAGCGAGGCCCAAACCAGAAGAGAAATCATTGATAAGCGGCTTAAAGTTGCCGGTTGGGATGTCAGGGACCCGTCTCAGGTAACCCAGGAACTTGATATTTGGGTTGGTTTGCCTCAAGAGATCAGAGAACTGCAAACGCCTTATCAGGGGCATCTTTTCGCGGACTACGCCCTTCTTTCAAAAAACGGCAAACCCATTGCCGTTGTGGAAGCCAAGAAGACGTCCGTTGACGCGGAAATAGGAAAGGAACAGGCGCGCAACTACGCCGAAAATATCCAAAAAATGAACGGCGGATTTATTGCGCCACCTATCCCGCCATGCTCAACCTGATTCAGCAGGAGGATTGTCCCCTCAATCCCCATTACTTTGATATGATCGTGGCCGATGAAAGCCACCGGTCCATTTATAATGTGTACAAAAATATCTTTGAATATTTCGATGCCATACAATTGGGACTCACCGCAACGCCCACGGATGTGATAGACCACAACACCTTTCAACTCTTTAACTGCGAAGACGGCCTGCCCACCTTTGCTTATTCCTACGAGGAAGCGATTACCAACACCCCTCCCTATCTATCCGACTTTGAAGTCCTCCAGTTACGAACAAGATTCCAGCAGGAAGGAATCAACAGTGAAACCATAGCCGAAGCGGAGAAAAACAGGCTGCGCCAGGATGGAGAAGACCCGGATGAGATAAACTTTGAGGGGACGGAACTGGAAAAGAAAGTTACCAACAAGGGAACTAACGCCCTCATTGTGCGAGAGTTCATGGAAGAATGCATTAAGGATCCAAACGGCGTTGTGCCTGGGAAAGCCGTTTTCTTCGCCATTTCTAAAAAACACGCCTACCGGTTATGCGAAATCTTTAATGCCCTGTATCCCGAATATAAGGGCCGTCTCGCGGAGGTCATTATTTCGGACGTTAAAGGCGTTCATGGAAAAGGGGGAATCCTTGACCGTTTCAAAACCATGGATATGCCGAGAATCGCCATCAGCGTGGATATGCTGGGCACAGGAATTGACGTGCGGGAAATCGTCAATCTGGTCTTTGCCAAGCCGGTCTTTTCCTACACGAAATTCTGGCAGATGATCGGTCGCGGCACCCGCGTGCTGGACCCCGACAACATTAAACCATGGTGTCCAGAAAAGGAGAAGTTTTTGATCATGGACTGCTGGGAGAATTTTGAATTTTTTAAAATGAAGCCCAGGGGCAAGGAACCCAAGGGGGTTCGCCCGCTTCCGGTTAGGCTGTTTGAAGCCCGGATTGATAAACTCCATGTGGCGCAAGGAAAAAAAGACGAGGCGATTCAAAAGAAAACCATCACAGCCATCAGAAAGGACATCGCCTCCCTGCCTCAAAATTCCGTGGTTATCCTGGATAATCAGGAGTGCATGGCAAAGACATCGGATGACAACTTTTGGATAAGTGTAACGGAAGAAAAGTTGGATTACCTGAGAATGCAGGTTGCTCCACTCATGCGCGTATTTTCCAATTCGGATTTTAAGGCCATGCGTTTTGAACTGGACGGCATCGAGGCCCAAACCGCCCGGCTGTCCGGCGATGAGGAACGATATGTGGCTCTCAAGGAAAGCATGGTGGAAAAGAAGGACCTGATCCATCCCCCCTTTACCCAACTTCACCCGGAAGGCGTTCGCGGCATCTTCCCGCCTCATGAAATAGAGGAAATCCTCGGTTTGGTTCAAGAAATAGGGGTACAAGATAGTTAAATCGGGTAATATTTTGTTGACATTACCCGATTTAGATGCTACCTTACCCGAATAATCATGAAGAGGATTCCGTGCATTCTTTAACCCTTCCATATATAAAAAAACTGGCCTTCGACGCCGAGGCCGTTTCCGCCCTAAAGTCCATCGGGGAGTGCAAAGGGAAACAGACCCTCTTTTTCACTCAAACCCCGGAGATATTGAACACCCTCAAAAAGGTCTCCATCGTGGAGTCCATCGAATCTTCCAACCGCCTGGAAGGGATCACCGCCCCCCACAAACGGATCGAAGGGATCGTTTTAAAGTCCACCCAGCCCCGAAACCGGTCGGAGCAGGAAATCGCCGGATACCGCGACGCCCTGAACCTCATCCATGAATCCGCCGAACACATGCCCTTTTCCGAAAATGTCATACTACAACTTCATTCCATGATATACCGCTATCTGCCCTCCGAGGGAGGTTTCTGGAAAAAAACGGACAACAGGATCGTGGATAAGAACCCCGACGGGAGCATCAAACGGGTCCGCTTCGAACCCACCTCCGCCTTGGCCACGCCGGGGCAGATGGCGAAACTGCTGGAGTATTATCATTCGGCCCGGGATCATGAGAATAGGGAGCCATTGGTGGTCATTCCCCTCGCCGTTCTGGATTTTTTGTGCATCCATCCCTTTACCGACGGCAATGGCCGCGTGGCCCGGCTTTTGACCCTCCTTTTGCTCTATCATTCGGGCTACGAGGTGGGGAGGTTTATCAGCCTGGAGCGCATCTTCGAGGAATCGCGGGAGACGTATTACGAGAGCCTGGAGAAGAGTTCCGTGGGCTGGCATGAGGCCGGGCACGACGTCACGCCCTGGATGGCCTATTTCTGGGGCGTGCTCCTCAGGGCCTATAAGGAATTTGAAGATCGCGTCGGGAATATCCGCGCGAGCAAGGGGTCCAAGACCGAGCAGATTCGAAAGGCCGTGGAGCGGAAGACAGGGCTGTTTTCCATCTCCGACATCGAACGGGAATGTCCCGGAACCAGCAGGGACATGGTAAGGCACATCCTCCGGCAACTCCGCGATGAAGGCGCCATTTTCAGTACCGGCCAGGGCCGGAACGCGAAATGGCAAAGGAGATAAAGATAGAATTTTGACAGGATGAACAAGATAAACAGGATAAAGAAATCTTGTCCATCCTGTAATCCCGCCAAAAAATTCTTCTTAAAATAAAAAGGACTAAATCATGCTAAGCCCCAAAATGAAATCCCTCATCAACCGGCTCTGGGACAATTTCTGGAGCGGGGGGATCGCCAATCCCCTCACGGCTATTGAACAGCTCTCCTACCTCCTCTTCATGCGCCGCCTTGATGAAATGGATATGAAACTCCAAAAAGACGCCGAATGGACGAGTGAGACATACGCCTCCATTTTTAAAGGCGCCTTCACCTTGCCCGGCACGGGGGAAAAAATCGACAAAAAGACCCTTCGCTGGAGCCATTTCAAGCAGTTGGAAGGGGGAGAAATGCTTACCCACGTTCAAACCAGAGTCTTCCCCTTCATAAAACAGATCAACCACAAAAACAGCGCCTTTACCCAATACATGGCGGACGCGGTCTTTATCATTCCCAAACCCTCTCTCCTGGTGGAGGCGGTGAGCATTATCGACGCCCTGTACGCGGAGATTGAAAAAGAGACCCAGGCGGGACAGAACTTTCACGATACCCAGGGGGATATGTACGAATTCCTGCTTTCCGAGATATCCACCTCCGGGAAGAACGGACAGTTCCGCACGCCGCGCCATGTCATCAAGTTGATGTGCGAACTGGTCAGCCCGAAACTTGGCGAGACCATCGGGGACCCTGCCTGCGGCACGGGCGGATTCCTCCTCGGGGCCTATCACCATATCCTGGCCGCCCATACCAGCAAGAACCATAGAACCGTGGATGAGGACGGGTTTGAACATGGGTTCGGGGACAAGCTCACGGACAAGCGTTTATGGGCCGCGCTTCGGGAAAACACCTTTTTCGGGTATGACTTCGACACCACCATGGTGCGGATCGGACTCATGAACCTCCTCCTTCACGGGATCACTCAACCCAACATCCGGCGAAACGACACCCTGTCCAAGAAATATAATGAAGACGATCACTATGACGTTATCCTCGCCAATCCACCTTTTAAAGGAAGCATCGATAAAGGGGACATCAACGAAAACCTTTCGCTCAAGACCACCAAGACCGAGCTTCTCTTTGTAAACCGCCTGATGAATTCCCTGAAGATCGGCGGACGCGCCGCCGTCATCGTGCCGGACGGCGTCCTCTTCGGTTCCTCCAACGCGCATAAGGACTTAAGAAAGATGCTCCTGGAAAGGTGCGAACTCCAGGGCGTGGTCTCCATGCCGTCGGGAGTGTTCAAGCCCTACGCGGGGGTAAGCACGGCCATTCTGGTCTTCGTCAAAGGAGGCGAAACCAAACGGGTCTGGTTTTACGACATGCAGGCGGACGGGCGTTCCCTGGACGATAAGCGGAAGAGGATCGAGGCAAATGACCTGCCGGATATTGTAAAAACGTGGAATAGTAGGGGCGATTTGAAAGCCGCTCAAAATGACAGGAAGAAGAAAAATTTCTTTGTCCCGGTCCAGGAAATCATTGATAATAATTATGACCTCAGCATTAATCGCTATAAGGAGATTGATTATGCGCCTCAAAAATACGATAAGCCGGAGGTGATTTTGGGGAGGATTGAGGGGTTGGAGAAAGAGATTATAGCAAGCATAAAAACTTTGAGGATGAAATGAAGTTAAAAGAAGTCTGTAAAATAATCGGAGGGAATCCTGCTCCAAAAGAGGGCTTTAGTTCTTCTGCGGAAGCCTTGCCATTCGTGAAAATGAAGGATTTAGGCAAAGCGCATTTAACAAATAATTTGGTGGAAATTGAAACAAGAATCGATCCTAATTTTGGAAGAAAAAAAAATATGAGGATCATAAAAAAAGGTTCAGTGTTATTACCAAGAAGCGGTTCAGTTGCATTAAATCATAGAGCAATTCTTGGTCAAGACTCTTTTATGGTAAGTCATATTTGTGCATTAGAAGTGATATCAAAAGAATTGTTTAATGAGTATTTATATTATTTTCTTTGTACAAAGCGGTTAGATAATATCACTAAAAAAACTACTGGCTTAGATGCTATCACTTTTGAAGATATTGGAAATATAAAGATAAACTTTCCATCTTTATCTGAGCAAAAAAAAATAGTCCAAATCCTCGACACCGCCGACAGCCTTCGCCAAAAACGCAAGGAACAACTCAAACTCATTGACGACTACCTCAAATCCGTCTTCCTCGAAATGTTCGGCGATCCGGTGAGGAATGAAAAGGGGTGGAAGGTGTTTAAGATGTTAGATATTTGTTCGAAAGTTACGGATGGCACACATGATAAACCTAAAAGATTAGATTCTGGAGTGAAATTTATTACAGGAAAACACATAAAACCTTTTAAGATTGATTATGAAAACTCTGATTATGTTAGTCGAAGTGATCATGAAGAAATTTATCGAAGATGCAATCCAGAGAAAGGAGATGTTCTGTATACCAATATAGGTGTAAATGTGGGAACAGCAGCGCTAAATACCGCGGAATATCCCTTTAGCATGAAAAACGTTGCTTTGCTGAAATTAACAAAAGAAAAGGTTGCTCCACGATATATAGAGTCATTCCTTAATTATGAATTTGTGAGGAACGATGTACTTAGAAAAATATCTTTGGGTGGAGCACAACAATTTATTGGGCTTCAGGATATAAAAAAAATAGATATTCCCATACCCTCTTTAGATATACAAAACAAATTCGTTTCCATTGTCGAACAAGTCGAACAAACAAAACAAAAAATGCGCGCATCCTTAGCCGAAATGGACAATCACTTTAATGCCCTAATGCAAAGGTATTTCGGATGAACATTAATTTAGTTCCTGATATTTATCATTATCCACATATCTTTAATAGTCATAAAGATGAAAAATTGGTCGTTTTTATTGGAGCCGGTGTGCCTGCTCTTTGGGGGTGTAGTTTGTGGAAAAATATGGCTTCTGCTTTAGTCCATAGGTGTTATGAGCATGGTTTTCTCGATTATTGGGCTACCAACAAATTGTTGCATAAATATGCAGATTCACCTCGAAAGCTTATAACCATTACAAAAAACATTTTAGACAGTAAGTATTTGCCGGAGTTAGAAAAAACATTGGGAGTTTTAGAGGACAGGAAGAAAAAAATGCCCAATATTTTTAGAAACTTATTTTCGTTAAACGCAGTTTTTATAACGACCAATATTGATTCCAATTTTGATGAATTGTTTGACAAAAATAAAATTCATACAGATCCAAATAAATTTTTTCAGAGCGATTTCCAAGTCAAGAACCTTTTTCACTTACATGGGGTTTTGAGCGAGCCTAAGAGCCTTGTGTTAACCATGAATGAATATGTTGATCGTTACCAAAATACTAACTTTACCCGATTCTTAGAAAACATATTTTTTGATGAAAAATACTGTATTTTATTTATCGGCTATGGTGTGGATGAGCTGGAAATTATTGATTTTATGGCTGAAAAATATAGCAAAGGAGAAAAATCTTTAACAAAATATTTAAATCGATTTTACATTCTTTTGCCTTTTTTTAAAAATGAAGAAACTTTGTTTAAATATGAAAGGTTATATTTCAGTCAGATAAATATGACTCCTATCCCATATGCCATTGATGAAAAAGGATACGATCAACTCTATTATGTATTAGATGTTTGGAAAGATAAATTGACTAAGCCTGAGCAAGGCGACCCTTTTTATAACTTTAATCAAATTATTGATAATAACCTATGAGTGTATTCACCCCAGAACAACAACAAGTATTGTACCTGATAAAATCAGATAATGATCATGCACGATATTTTTGGAGTAGAGCAAAAAATTTAAAATGGTTTTATTCACTGAGAGATAATGACTACTTTTGCCCAAAGCAAATTGAACCCGATAAAAACGGCAACGCTCAATTTTGGAACGTCCTTGACTATCTCGAACGAGTATCCGAACAGGTTAAAGATTACCAAGAATACGGCAAAGAATTGCTATATATTATAAATGATACCGTCAGCTATTCGAACCAACTATTGAGTGATGGGAAAAAAGGAATAAACAACTACCATATATGGTGGTATTTTGTAAAAATCATCCACAACCTTCCACCTGAAGTCATCACTGAAGATTTGCCCATTGACGACTGGAATAAAAACGGTAAAATTCACCATGGCTTTCGCTCCCTGCTCCTGGCCATGATGGACCCATCCTTGGGGAGCAATTGGAATGTCACGGATATCACCAGAAAACTTTTGCCCAAATTTCTTGAGGATGCCTACACCGCCGAATACGCGGAAACCATCATTGACGTGATTACCCGGATTAAGGAAGGCACAACAGAAACTTCTCTTTCAGGCCGAGAGGAGGTTGTGCTTTTATGGAAACCATATTGGATATTGGATGCCTTTGAAAGGAACCATGAAAAAATCGCTAAGAGATGTTCTTCAAAAATTATTTTCAATATCGCGGACAAGTTAAAAAATGCCTTGTCTTATAAACAGCAATGCTATGCCGTGCCCATTGAAATAGATAATCATAGGTATCAAATAAAAGTCCTTAGAGTCCCTATTAAAGAAAAGGACGCGGAGACAACCTTTAAGGAAGAGGAGTATCAGTGCATTATTGGGCAATTCACGGCGGATCAAATTGAAAACACTGATAACGAAAAGGAACCTTTTTCCTTGCACTATACGGATGCCGCAATTATTCTCGGAGATTTTAAATTTTCCGCGGACAGTAGGAATGCTTTCATCTCTGAGATAAAAGATAAGTTGCCTCCAGAGTTAAACCTGGCCGGGACAGAAGTTATTAATAAAAGAATCAACAATTTATATGATGAGTTGAATTCCGATTATTGCTACATATGGCTCAAATCCTTGGCTGACGGCGGGAGAAAACACCTCAGCCGGGCCGAGGAAGTCTTGATCATAATTTTGCGGGATGTCTTATTGTCCAAATGCAAATTGGATTCAGCGGCGGGAAAGGAGATATTAGAAAAATTCCTGACAGGGCAATATCCCTTTCCTACCTTCAGGCGATTTGTTTTGTTGTGCATGGATAAATTTTGGAATGAATATAAAAGTTTGTTGACAAAATTCATTAAAGTCGTTCCCAAGGCCCTGGATGAATCGGACTATAAAGTGGAACTCTTTGACCTTTTAAAAAATCATCATCAGGATTTTGAGCCTTCCATTATTGAAAAGCTGAAAGAACTCATTTATAACGTCCCCCGGTATTATCAGGAAAAAGGTGAAAGAATGATCGCTTACTGGAAATATCAGTGGCTCGCCGCACTCAAAGACCATGCCTATTTTAAAGACGCCTATGAAGAGGCCAGGGAAAAGGTGGAGCCTATGGATGGAAAAGATTATGCGCCGGACCGGGAAACCATTAAAGGGGGGGTGGTTACCCATTATTCTCCCATATCCAAGGAAGAGTTGCTCAAAAAACCCATTCCTGAAATAGTAAGGTATTTAAAGGAATTCAAAGGGGCGGATTTCTGGGAAAGGAGTTTTGAGGGGAAACCCAGTAAAGAAGGGCTGGCGGAAACCTTGCAAAGCGCGGTGAAGGAAGATCCCCAAAAATTTGCGGATGAATTAAAAGCGTTTCTTGATACAAGCCCCTATTATTTACACCGTATTTTTAGGGCCTTTAAGGATGCGTGGAATGAAGGCAAAGAGATTGATTGGGAAAAAATATTTGATTTCTGCGTCACCTATTTTGACCAGGATAAGGAAAAACTCCTCAATGAATCCTTAAAAGCGCAGGGAGAAGACAGCGGTGAAGGAAAATATATCTGGATTGTGGAAGATATTGTTGACCTGATCGCCGACGGCTCCAAAGATGACAAGCGAGCCTTTGAACCGGAATATTTTCCTAAAGCCGAGAAAATATTTGAACTTGTTTATCTTTTGCTTAAAGGAGAACACCATCCCGATACCCAACGAGACGCCCTGAATTACGCGTTAAATACAACCCTTGGCCGGACGGTGATGTCCTATGTCTCCTTTTCCTTAAGGGTGGCCAGGGCAACCGGGAAAAAAGAACCGGATTGGGGCAAGAACAAGTTTGAACGCTTCTTTGAAAAAGGGATTGAAACCACCATCTGGTTAGGTAGTTATTTGCCGCAAATAAATTATTTGGATGAAAGCTATGCCCGGGAAAAAATCAATGCCTTTGCAGATAAAACAACGGATGATTTTGAGTGGCGGATGTTCATGGAAGGATATCTCTTTGGGGGGGCAATATACGAGAACATCTATCACTTAATGAGGGGAAACTATGAAAAAGCACTTGAAAGCTCCGGTTTTGAGGATCGCGAAGATGAAAGGCTGGCCGGGCATATTTCCTTCGGGCACCTCTATTATGGAGAGGCTTTGGAAGCAACCAATGCGGATGGGAAACCCAGCCTCTTCCGGAAAATGCTGAATGAGGCAAAATCGGTCAACAGGCGGAACCGATGGACCAACGTGGTTATTTTTTTCTGGAAGAAGTCGGGAAGAAAGAGCGATACCGAAAAGGAAGAGGAGCGGCTGAAGGAGGTAAAAGAGAAAGCGCTTGCCTTTTGGCAATGGACGTATGAAGAGCAAGAATTTGTACAGGACCAGTTAGGAGATCAATATCTTGATTTTCTCGGAGAACTTTCAAGATTAACGGTTTTTCCGGATAAAATTGGTGAAAAAGAGGCGAATTGGCTTTTGTTGTGCGCCCCTCACATTGACAGGCACCATAACTCGGATTTTTTTATTGAGTATCTGGCAATGTTTACGGATGAAGAGAGCGTCAAACGGACGGGAAAAATATTTCTGAAAGCCCTGGAAGGCTGTACCCCTGCCTTCAGACAGGAAGAGATTCAACTCTTGATGGACCGGATATATAAACTCGCCGGAAAAAATTCCGACGCGGAACTGAAAAAGGACGCCGATGAAATTTGCAACACTTACGGCCGCAGGGGCGTGCATTTTCTGAAGGAGCTGTTTCACAGGTATAATTTATAGAGCCTACGCATAAATTAAAAAACAACAAATCAATTTTAAAAAACCCAACAAAATCAATGAGTTAGGATTTTAGGGTCTATGGGTAAATTGAAAACCAGTAAATATAAACTTGTCAATTTTGAAGCAGTCCCATA
>JACRGO010000153.1 GCA_016212295.1 Nitrospinota bacterium
ATTTGTTTAATGTCCATACTGTCCTCCAAGATTAGACGCTAATGAAGAACACTATACCCCATTCGCGGTTCAATGTCCAGGAGTCGATGGTTCTCTCTTATATATCAGTGAGATAGGGAAAAGAACAAATTCACCCTGTTGAAAGAGTTGAGGGAGTTGAACCGTTCGTGGTGTAATATGTATTGGAGCACCCTGAGCCGCCGGAATTGTCCGCGCAGGTAAGCGTTACGGATTGGGCGGTGGAAAAGCCGGCGCCGGAACCGGAAGGTGAAGCAGTTGTGGCCGGGGCTGTTGAGTCAATGGTATACGTCTCCGTCTTCGCCGTCTCCTGATTTCCCGCGCTGTCCACGCTGAAAAATTTCAAGGTCATGGTGGAGGAGATGGTTATTGGAGTTGTATAAACAGTTGAAAGAGTTGAGGGAGTTGAACCGTTCGTGGTGTAGAAGGTTTTGTAGCACCCGGAGCCGCCGGAATTGTCCGCGCAGGTAAGCGCCACGGATTGGGCGGATGAAAAATTGCCGCCGGAAGGGGAGGCAGTGGTGGCCGGGGCTGTTGAGTCTATGGTATACGTCTGCGTCTTCACGGATTCCGAATTGCCGGACTTATCCACGCTGAAATATTTCAATGTGGTTGTGGAGGAGATGGTTATTGGAGTTGTATAAAGAGTTGAAAGAGTTGAGGGAGTTGAGGGAGTTGAACCGTTCGTGGTATAGAAGGTTTTGTAGCACCCGGAACCGCCGGAATTGTCCGCGCAGGTAAGCGTTACGGATTGGGTGGAAGAAAATGTGCTTCCAGCAGGGCTGGCCGTGGTCGTCGGGTCCGTGGTATCGGTGGTGGTAGTTCCGCCGGACGTGCTGCCTCCTGTTGAACCTCCAGTCGAGCCGCCAGTGCTTCCACCAGTACTGCCGCCGGACGAACCACCCGTGCTTCCGCCTGATGTGCCTCCGCTGGTTGAGCCTCCGGTTGTTCCACCCGTTGAACCGCCAGTTGTGGAACCGCCCGTCGAGCCGCCCGTTGAACCTCCGCCAGTGCTCCCGCCGGACGTGCCGCCTCCAGTATTAGCCTCCTGGGTCACTGTCACATACTTGGACGCTGAGCCGGACGCCTCCACGCGGATTATCCCGCCCCTGCTTTTGGAAGCGGTGTTAACGGAAAAGGCCACTATAATAGTCCCGGCGTTTGTCCCGCTATCGCCGGAAGAGATACTCATCCAGTCTCCTCCGCTGCTGACAGCGGCTGTCCAAGTTAAAGTCCCTCCGCCGGTATTGGACACGCTGAAACTGGTGGACGTGGCCCCATAGCCCACTGACCTCGACTTGGGGGTGACGGACAGCGTGGGAGACCCCGAACCGCCGCCCGCGCCGCCGCTGGTTGAACCGCCCGTCGAGCCGCCTGAACTCCCCCCGGAGGAGCCGCCGCCCGTTCCTCCGGTTGACCCGCCTGAACTCCCGGACTGCTCAAGGACAAAATTCCTGGCAAGCTCAACGCCCTTATATCTTATCGTGTCTCTTGTGGTTTTATAACCTGCCTTGCTTACCGCCACAATGTAGGTGGCCTTTTTTAAAGCCTTGCTGTAAAAACAATAATACCCGTCTTGATTCGTCTGGGCGGCAAGATTCCTGGAGCCTTGCATCAGTTTTATAGTGGCCTTCTTAACCGCATCCTCGTTTTGGTCCATTACGACCCCTGAAATGCCGCAGGTATCCGACGCCTGAGGCCCTCCCGTTTCGGATTTCCCCTGGGCGCCGGCCGAAGCGTCCAGAAATAATGGCGGCAAAAACCCGGCCAAAACCAGAATAAACATGGAGCATACCAAAAGAAAAACGCCTTTTTTCATAATGCCTCCTGAATTAATTTTAGATTTTAGATTTACGATTTAGGATTTTTTAAACCGCAATAAGCTCTTGATCCCGGAAATATACAAACGATGCAGTGTTTATGGGCTTGCCAAGTACCGCAGGCGGCTCGCCTGCTTTCTTATCCATCCCTGCCAAAGAAAATTTAACAGGGATAGACAGGATATTTTGTTTTTTATTCTTTCAATCTAAAATCCGCAATCTGAAATTTAAAATATCTGTAGCCGTTCACGGTTCAGGGTTCCAGGTTTTAGAAAACCCTGTATCCACGTTTATCTCCAAAACCCGCTTACCCATGCGGATTTTAATTGTGGAGCGCCCTAAAAAAACCTTGCAACATTAACACACCCCGGCCTTCGGCCACCCCTCTCAAGAGGGGAATTTTTCAAAGGAAAAAATTTTAATCGCCAGCAGTATAATTTTCAGGGGCTTGCCGCGGCGCCTTATTCAATAATACCCACACCTATAAATTCCCGTCTTGAGAGGGGTGGCCGAAGGCCGGGGTGTGTCAGCGGGCTTTTTATACCAATCGCACGTTTGCCCTCCAGGACAAATTAACTTCTCAAATATTAAATCTCCTGTCATCCTGCCGGACGCGAGAGCGGCCCATGTATAATTTTTTTGTGTATATTATAGATAGAGACATGGCGCGCGAATTTCTTACAATAATTTTTCATTTATTTTACGAAAAAGGCGTAACCAATGGGTTATTATAGTTTTTTTTTCAATAAATATTCCATGCGCCATGGACCGCGCGCCGCTGCCCTCCGTCCTCCGTCCTCCGCCCTCCGTCCTCCGCCTTCAGCCTTTCACCTTCCGTCTTTCCCTGTCCCCTGCCCCCTGATACCTGATGCCTGATACCTGTCTTTCTCACTGCCCATTTCGGACGCACCGGACGCAGCCGTAAGGGCTGTTCGCATAGTCATAGGCGGCGGCGCCAGTTGAAAAATTGACATAGTATGAATACAAGGAGCCATATACGTCGCTGCCAGCGGAAGTGGACGTCCAATAGCCCAGCGAATAAGCATTCGGGAAAAAGGTTTTATCTATTGCAGGGGCGGTACTGCCTTTGATTAAGGTTTTCAGTTCATCAATGGTCGGCAGCCGCCAGTCGGAATAACCGGCAAGGGACAGGGATTTGCACACGCTGAGAGACAAGCTATTGTAATAGTAGTTGTAAGTGCCGGAGGCCACATACCAATTATAAGTTGAAGAATTTTCTCCCTGCTGCCATATTAGCTTCGTGCTGCTGTCCGATACAGTGCCGTTACCGTTGTTGGTTAAAGAAGAGGTAGCCCCTCCAGAAGTTCCGCCAGTCGATCCTCCAGTGGTTCCACCGGTTGTGCCGCCGCTGGTTGAACCGCCAGTTGTGCCGCCAGAGCCCCATCCACTTGAATCACCGGTTGATCCACCCGTTGTTCCTCCGCTTGTGGAACCGCCAGTAGTTCCACCCGTTGATCCTCCGGATGTGCCGCCTCCAGTGGTCCCTCCAGTAGTTCCGCCTGTGTCACCTGAGGTTCCGCCAGTTGACCCTCCTGCCTCCTGGGTCACTGTCGCATACTTAGGCGTTGCGCCGGACGCCTCCACGCGGATGATCCCGCCCCGGCTTTTGGACGTGGTATTAGCTGAAAAGGCCACGGTAATAGTCCCTGCGTTTGTTCCGCTTGAGCCGGAAGAGATGCTCATCCAGTCTCCTCCGCTGCTGACCGTGGCTGTCCAAGCCAGGGTCCCTGTCCCGGTATTGGTCACGTTAAAACTAGTCGAGGTGGCCCCATAACCCACGGTCCTCGACTTGGGGGTGACGGATAAAGCGGAAGATCCGGAATTTCCCGTCGAGCCGCCGGAGCTTCCTCCGGTGGAACCGCCCGGACTCCCGGTCCGCTCAAGAACAAAATCCTTGGTAAGCTCAGCGCCGTTGTATTTTATAGAGTCTCTTTTGGTTTTATAACCTGCCTTGCTTACTGTCACTATGTAGGTGGCCTTTTTCAATGCCTTGCTGTAAAAACAATAGTAGCCGTCGCTATCCGTCCTGGCGGCAAGGTTCTTGGCGCCTTGCTTCAGCTTTATCGTGGCCTTCTCAACCGCGTCATCGTTTTGGTCCGTGACGATCCCTGAAATGCCGCATGTATCAGCGCTTGACGCCCTGGGCGCAACCGCTTGAGACTTCCCCTGGGCGCCGGCCGAGGCGTCCTGAAACAAGGACGGCAAAACCCCGGCCAAAACCAAAATAAACATTGTGAATACCAAAAGAAAAACGCTTTTTTTCATGGCTTCGCCTTAATAAATAAAAAAGCCCGTTTGAAGCCTCATACAGGCCTTTCAAACGGGCTATTAACTATCGAAAATTCCAAACAAAAGAAAAAGCCAGGAGGAGAGGATACGGTTGGTTCGAGAGTTGGGGAGTACGAGGAAATAATCGCGCCAGTGGAGTAAGTCATGGGTTTTTCAGGAAAAAATAAACCGCGCCGATGTTACAACTTTCGCGGTTGCTTGTCAAGCGGATTTTTTCCACCACGGATTTCACAAAACGTCATGTGTCATGCGCGGCGCGCCGACGGCCAAAATTCTATCCGGTCGTCTTAAGCCTTTTTTTCTTCCGACTCTTTTTTCCTCGGCTTTCGCTTAGGCGCGGCCGCAAGGTCGCGGTCCACTAATTCCAGAATAGCCATCGGGGCGCAATCGCCTAGCCGGTTTCCCAATTTATAAATCCTGGTGTATCCGCCGTTTCGTTGGGCATACCTTGGGCCGATGGTTTCAAAAAGTTTATTCAAAAGCGTTTTATCACGGACCATTCTAAAGGCGTTTCGCCGTGCGTGAAGGGTCCCCTTCTTGGCCATGGAGATCAATTTTTCCGCGGGACTTCTCATTTCCTTTGCCTTTGGCAAGGTCGTTTCAATCCTCTCATATTTAACCAATGCTGTTATGAGGTTCCGCGCCAAGGCCAATCGATGGGCCGATGTTCTACTTAGTTTTCGTCCGGACTTTAAATGTCGCACTTGAATTCCTTCCTTCTTTATTAGTTTCCAGTCTTCATCCCGAGCCTTAACCCCATGCTGACCAGGAGGTCCTTTATCTCCTTCAGGCTTTTTTTGCCGAAATTCTTGGTCTGCAGTAATTCGTACTCGGTTTTAGACACCAAATCCGACAGGATTTTTATCTCGGCGTTCCGTAGACAATTCTGGGAGCGAACGGACAATTCCAACTCCTCGACGTTTTGACCAAGGTCAATGTTCACTTCAGGGCCCTTTTCGGGTTCTTCAACCTTTTCCTCTTGTTCAGGCTCTTCCTCGAAATTAATAAAGATCTGCGTGTGCTCCTTCAGTATCTTGGCCGCGTAAGCCACTGCGTCCTCAGGGGAGATGCTGCCGTTAGTGAGGACTTCCATAATCAGTCTTTCAAAATCAACGGAAGACCCCGCAGAGGTCGTCTCGATTTCAAAATTAACTTTTTTCACGGCGGAAAAAACCGCGTCGATCGGTATCATCTGAATGGGAAGGTCCTCGTCCTGGCTCTCCTCGCTGTAGATATATCCTCTCCCATGTTTAACGAGCATTTCCATGCTAAGCACGCCGCCTTCACCTAGTGTGGCGATATGGTGTCCGGGATTCAAAATTTCAACATCCGCGTCGGTTGCTATTTGGCCGGCGGTTATTTCTCCCGGCTTATCAACCTTCAGGGTAAGGGTCTTGGGTCCTTCGGAATGCATTTTAATTATCACTTCCTTGAGATTTAAAATAATGTCCGTGACGTCCTCCAAAACACCGGGGATAGAACAGAATTCATGATAAACGCCTTCTATTTTCACCGCTGTAATGGCGGCCCCTCCTATGGAGGACAAAAGAAGCCTTCTCAAGGAGTTCCCCATGGTAACCCCAAAGCCCCTTTCATAGGGCTCCGCGAAAAATTTTCCGTATGTATCAGTCAGGGTCTTTTTTTCAAATTCCAGCTTTTTAGGCATTTTAAATTCCTGCCACCAACTATTATCCATTGGTTATCTCCTTATAAATTTCTCTTGAAGCATTCTGCGCTGGCTTTGTTTCCATCGGAAAACGTAAATTTCTGAACGTAATAATATCATCAAACGTTTAAATACGTCGAAATTTATTTTTTTTGCTGCCTGCCGCGCTATCTGGAGTATAATTCAACTATCAACTGCTCCTGTACCGGCAAATTAATATCTTCCCTGTTTGGCAAGGAAAGGACTGTTCCCTTTAAATTTTCCTTGTCCAAGCTCAACCAGGAGGGTATGAATTTCTCACCCCTTTGGTTCAGAAAAGTATTTATGCACTTCAGGTCCTTGCTTTCAAACCTGACCTCTACAACATCGCCTTTTCTAATGCGATAGGATGGAATATTCACCTTTTTTCCATTGACGATGAAATGGTTATGCCGCACCAGTTGCCTGGCGGAGTTCCTTGACGGGGCGAAACCCAATCGATAAACCACATTATCCAACCTCTGCTCAAGCAAGCTTAAAAGGTTGTCCCCGGTAATGCCCTTTTGGCGCTCGGCCCTTTGAAAATAAAGGGAAAATTGGTCCTCTAAAATACCATAAATTCTCTTTGCCTTCTGCTTCTCCCTCAACTGGATGCCGTATTCGGAAAATTTGCTTCTCCTGGTCCCATGTTGCCCTGGGGGATAACTCCGCCTGTCAAAGGCGCACTTTTCCGTGGCGCACCTATCCCCCTTGAGGAAAAGCTTTGTTCCCTCACGCCGACATTGCTTGCAAACCGCGTCCTTGTATCTTGCCAAAAAAAATCTCCCTTTTTGGGGTTAGTAAAACATTCCTTGATTTTTCAAAAAATATCAGACCCTTCTCCTCTTGGGAGGCCTGCAGCCATTGTGCGGAATAGGAGTCACGTCACGGATGGTGCTTATCTCCAACCCAACGGCCTGAAGGGAACGAATAGCCGCCTCTCTTCCAGAGCCTGGCCCTTTAACAAAGACCTCGACTTTTTTCAACCCCAGATCCTTGGCTTTCTTCGCGGCGTTCTCGGCCGCAACCTGAGCGGCGAAGGGGGTGCTCTTCCTGGATCCCTTGAATCCCTGAACACCCGCGCTGCACCAGGAAATCACGTTTCCGGAAATATCAGATAGAGTGATAATGGTATTATTAAAAGTGGAATTTATATGCGCCACTCCCTCTGGCGATACTCTTTTTAATTTTTTTTTGGGGCCTTTTGCTTTATCATTCATGATTTTCTCCCATTAACCTTCCTTTTTCTTGGCGCCAACTGTTTTTCTTGGCCCCTTCCTCGTGCGGGCATTCGTGCTGGTCCTTTGGCCGCGAACCGGAAGGCCCCTTTTATGCCTCATTCCCCTGTAACTCCCTGTATCCATAAGGCGCTTGATGTTGGTGGTCACTTCCCTCCTGAGGTCCCCCTCAACGGTGTACTCCTTTTCAATGATATTTCTTATTTGGGTGACCTCATTATCAGTAAGATTCTTGACGCGGATATCCGGAGACAATTTGGCCCGCGCCAAAATGGCCTTTGATGTAGGCCTGCCAATGCCGTAGATATAGGTCAAAGCGACCTCAACCCTCTTTTCCCTGGGAATATCGATTCCTGCAATTCTTGCCATTTGGCCTCCTTTTTTTATCCTTGCCGTTGCTTGTGTTTGGGATTTGGGCAAATGACGCGGAGAACCCCTTTCCGCTTGATGACCTTGCATTTTTCACATATTGTCTTAACCGAAGCCCGTACTTTCATAATCCTCACTTATACCTGTAAATTATTCTTCCCCTTGATAGATCATAAGGGGACAATTCCACCTTAACTTTGTCTCCAGCCAAAATACGTATGAAATTCATTCGCATTTTTCCGGAGATGTGGGCCAAAATCCGGTGGCCGTTTTCCAACTCAACCCTGAACATGGCATTAGGCAGAGGTTCCACCACAATTCCTTCCACTTCGATAGCGTCCTCTTTGGCCATACATTAAAACCTCTATATTATTACGTTCAGGAATTTGCGTTTTCCGCACAAGCTTTCAACCGTTTCTTGGAGCGGCGCTCATGTCCGCAATAAAGACGCCAAACTCAAGATATCGGCCTCCCCTTCCGTCACCGCTATGGTGTGCTCGAAGTGGGCCGAAAGTTTACCATCCAGCGTAACCGCCGTCCAGTTATCGCCAAGCACCTTTATATCATGTTTACCCATATTCACCATCGGCTCAATGGCAAGAACCATACCTTTCTTCAAGACCGGCCCCATGCCGTTTCCGTCAGGTTTAAAATTCGGCACCTGCGGTTCCTCGTGCAACTCGGTCCCTATTCCATGCCCCACAAAATCCCGGACCACCGAAAAACCATTGCCCTCGACATATTCCTGAATGGCTTGGCTGATCTCATAAAGATAATTCCCCGCGACTGCCTTGCCTATCCCTATAAAAAGGGCCTCACGGGTCACCGCCATAAGCCTTTCGGCCTTATCTGAAACAGAGCCAATTGGGAAAGTGCCCGCTGCGTCCCCATAATAACCGTCGCAATATACGCCTAAATCAATGCTTATGATGTCGCCGTTCCTTAACTTTCTTTTGGAATTCGGGATTCCATGCACCACAACTTCATTAACGGAAGCGCAAATGGTGGCTGGATAGTTTCTGTATCCCTTAAAAGCCGGAAGCGCGCCCAATTCCCTTATTTTCTTTTCCGCCAACTGGTCCAGGTGCTTAGTCGTAACACCGGCGGAAATTTCATTTTTCAGGAGACCCAATACTTCCGCGACGATCCTGTTGCATTTCCGGATCTTTTCGATCTCCTGGGCCGACCGGATAACTATCATAAAAATCTCAAAGGCCCTCTATGGCCCGGCAGATATCCTGGAAAATATTTTGTATATCGCCTTGGCCCTTTTGCTGCCTTAAAATTCCGCGCTTTTTATAATAGCCCCTCAAAGGTTCCGTGTTCTCCTGAAAAACTTCCAGTCTCTTTTTTATGGTTTCGCTTTTATCGTCGTCCCGCTGTATCAAATTTCCTCCGCAGGAATCGCATATTCCCTCATTGCGCGGCGGACTGGTTTCCAAATGATAACCTTTTCCGCAATTCCCGCACGTCCTCCGTCCCGAAAGCCTTTTATTCAACTCATCAAAGTCAACCAACAAATCAAGGACCACATCGATCTTTAAACTCAAATCCCTTAATTCCGCGTCCAGTGACTCCGCCTGCTTTACTGTCCTGGGAAAACCATCAAGGATAAATCCATTTCCACAATCAGGGAGTTGTATCCTGTCCTCGATTATTCCTATTACCACATCGTCTGGAACAAGCATACCCTTGTCCATGAATTCCCTGGCTTTTTTCCCTAACTCAGTGGCGTTTTTCACCGCATCCCTGAGAATGTCTCCAGTTGAAATCTGAGGGATATTGTACCGCTCCGCCAAGAGTCTTGCTTGAGTTCCTTTGCCTCCACCGGGGGGCCCTAGTAAAATCAGTCTCATGCCGTTTCACAAGCTTATGTTTTATTTAAATTACATGTATCGGAAATTAAAATCCTTTTAGCCCCTGCGCCCCTTCATTCTTCCTTTCTTCAGAAATCCCTCATAATTTCTCATAACCAAATGGGACTCAATCTGCTGCATGGTATCCATGGCAACGCCGACCACTATAAGCAAGCTGGTTCCGCCGAAATAAAAGGGCACGTTCATGTATTTAATCATATAGTCAGGAATAATGCATATAACGGCAAGGTAAATCGCTCCAACCACTGTCACTCTTGAAAGAATTTTGTCCACATATTCAGAGGTCTTAACGCCAGGCCGTATTCCAGGAACATAGCCCCCGTATTTTTTCATGTTATCCGCAACGTCCTGTGGATTAAAGATTATCGCCGTATAAAAAAAACAAAAAAAGACCACGGCCGCTATGAAAATGAGGCTGTAGACCGCCGTCCCTGGAGTCAGATTTCCGGCAAGGGAAATCAGCGCTGGATTTCCGCTGAATTGCGCTATAGTAGCCGGGACCATGATAATAGAAGAAGCGAAAATGGGCGGTATAACGCCGGCCGTATTGACTTTCAAGGGAAGATGAGTGGTTTGCCCGCCAACCATCTTCCTGCCCATGACTCTTTTAGCGTATTGCACTGGTATGCGTCTTTGACCTGTTTCCATGTATATAATAGCCGCCACCACAAGCACCATGAAAACCAGCAGAATAATCATGACAAAAGGCTTCAGTTCCCCGGTGCCCATCAATCGGAAGGAGTTCACTATCGCCGCAGGCATTCCAGCCACTATTCCAGAGAAAATTATAAGCGATATCCCATTTCCGATGCCTCGCTCGGTTATCTGCTCGCCCAGCCACATAATAAAGGCGGTTCCGGACGTAAGCGTCAGGATGGTCATCAATCTAAAACCCCACCCCGGTCCGGCTACGATCAACGCCCCCGAGGGACTCCTCATGGCTTCCAGGCCGATAGCTATGCCGCTGGACTGAATAATGCTGATTACTATTGTGCCGTACCTGGTGTATTGAGTGATTTTCTTCTGGCCCTGCTCGCCTTCCTTTTTCAGCTTTTCCAAGTGAGGGGAAACAATTGTTAAAAGCTGAAGAATAATGGAAGCGCTGATATATGGCATTATTCCCAAGGCGAAAATTGTCAACCTGCTCAGGGACCCGCCGGAGAACATGTCAAAAAAACCGAGTATAGTGCCCTTGGTCTGGTTAAAGATTTCCGCAAGGGCAACGGAATCTATTCCCGGCGTCGGAATATGGGCGCCTATCCTGTAAATAGCCAGCAAGCCTAAAGTGAAAAAAATCCTACGCTTTAATTCCGGTATTTTCAAAAGATGGTTAAATCCGCTTCCAACCAATTAAACCACCTCCGCCTTTCCACCAGCCGCCTGGATTTTTTCCAAGGCGGATTTACTGAATTTCGCGGCGTGAATGATTATTTTTTTACTTAGCTCGCCATTCCCCAGGATTTTCAGTCTTCCCTTGTTCCCGATTATCTTTTTCTCCCTGAGAGCGTCCTCTGTGATTGTCCCGGCTTCAAAGGGCAAGCGCTCCAAATCGGAAATATTCAATATCTCGAATTTTTCCTTGAAAATATTTGTAAAACCCCTTTTGGGAAGCCTTCGCTGCAAGGGCATTTGTCCGCCTTCAAACCAAGGGGGTCTGTTCCCTCCTGACCTTGCTTTTTGTCCCTTGTGTCCCTTACAGGAGGTCTTTCCATGGCCAGAGCCTGGGCCACGCCCTACCCTCTTTCTCTTTTTGGTCGACCCTGCGGCAGGTTTTAAATCAGTCAATTTCATGTTTTTCACTCAATGGTTTTTCCCCTTAACATGGAAACCTGATTGGCATCCATCAAGGACTTCAAGCCGTCCATGGTGGCCCTTACCACGTTATGGGGGTTATTGCTTCCTAATGATTTAGTCAAAATGTCCTTTATCCCGGCCAATTCAGCAATAGCTCTTACCGCGCCGCCCGCTATTATACCTGTCCCCTTGGACGCAGGCTTAAGCAAAACCCTGCCGGCGCCGAAATGTCCGATGCACTCATGCGGGATTGTCCCCTCGACCAATGAAATTTTTTGCAAGGACTTCTTGGCATTTTCAATCCCTTTCCTGATCGCTTCAGGGACTTCATTTGCCTTGCCAAGCCCAAAACCCACTTGGCCGTTTTTGTTTCCAACCACGACCAAGGCACTGAAGCCAAAGCGCCTTCCTCCCTTGACCACCTTGGCCACGCGGTTGATATTGATAATTTTATCAATCAGTTCATGTTTATCACCGGCACGTTCTTCCAATACTGAGCCTCCCGATTTTCCAGAGTTAAAAAATCAGTCCTTGTTTCCTTGCGCCTTCCGCCAAAGCCTGGACCCGTCCATGATAGATATAACCATTTCTATCAAATACCACTTTGTTAATACCTTTTTCACGCAATTTTTCCGCTATCAATTCCCCGATCTTCTCAGCGCCCTTTTTGTTCCCGGCCCCCTCGATTTTTAGTTTCTTATCAACCGTGGAGACAGAGGCCAATGTTTTGCCGGAACTATCATCAATGGCCTGGGCGGATATATGCTTTGTGCTCCTGAAAACGCACAAGCGCGGGCGCTCCACGGTCCCGATGACTTTTTTTCTGATTCTGATTTTTCTTATGTATCTTGGATTTTTCTTTTTCAGCATAATAATACTATAATAAATAATTTTTATTTTTTGGCCCCCGTTTTTCCGGCTTTCCTTATGATTTTTTCCCCAAAATAGAAAATTCCCTTGCCCTTATATGGCTCTGGAGGCCGGAAGGAACGTATTTCAGCGGCAACCTGGCCCACCATCTCCTTGTCACGGCCAAAAACGGATATTTCATTTCCCTGGACGGAAAAGGTTATTCCCTCCGGGGCTGGATACTTGACCTCGTGGGAAAAACCGAGGGTAAGCTGAAGGGCCTTTCCAGCAACAGAGGCCCTGTAACCGACCCCATTAATTTGCAAAACCTTTTTAAAGCCCTCTCCAACGCCGACCACCATATTTTGTATAAGGGTCCTCGTCAGGCCATGAAGAGATTTGTCCGTCCTGGAATCAGAGGCCCGCGTGACAAGTATCTCTTCCTTGCCTATCTCGACACTTATACCTGTGGAAATATTCCTGTATAAATTACCGAGCTTTCCTTTCACTTCCAGGGTCCGGTCCTTCAGGCTAGCGGTCACGCCAGGCAACAATTTTATCGGCATTTTTCCTATTCTTGACATGTCCCTACCATATTTTACAAATTAATTCCCCGCCCACTCCTATTTCACGGGCGGAACGATCTGAAATGATGCCTTTATTAGTCGAAAGCACGGATACGCCCAGGCCCTTCAAGACCCTGGGAACATCCTTTTTGCCAACATAAACTCTTCTGCCGGGCTTGCTCACCCTTTCCAGGCCCCGGATGGAACTGATGGCATCTTCGGTCTCGTACTTCAAATACACCCTCAATGTGTCTTGCTTCCGATCCTTGATGATCTTGAAATTCCGTATGAAACCTTCCTCCTTCATAAGAGAGGCAAGCTCATTCTTAATGCCGGAGGCAGGAATATCAACCTTTTCATGTTTCACCATTACGGCGTTTCTGATGCGGGTCAGCATGTCTGCTATCGGATCGGTCATTGCCATTTACCTACACTCCAAAATAAAAGGATTTTTTCCACCCAATCAAAAAAAATAAAGCCATTCCGTTAATTACCAACTGGACTTAATAACGCCGGGAACTTCACCCGCCAGGGACAGTTTTCTAAAGCAAATCCTGCACATGGCGAATTTTCTTAGGTATCCCCTAGGCCGTCCGCATATCCTGCATCGGGTATACTCGCGCACCTTAAATTTTTGTTTGTTCCGGCATTTGGCTATCAAGGCACTTTTGGCCATGTTTTTCTCCCAAGAATTTTACCTAAAAGGCATCCCCATTTTCTGAAGAAGAACCTTTGCTTCCTCATCAGTCCTGGCGTTGGTAACGATTGTAATGTTCATTCCCCGGACCTTGTCGATCTTGCTATAGTGTATCTCTGGAAAAATGGATTGTTCCTTGATCCCCAAGGTGTAATTTCCCCTGCCGTCGAATGCCTTGCTGGATACGCCCTTAAAGTCCCTGACGCGAGGCAAGGCGACGCTCACCAACCTGTCAAAAAATTCCATCATCATGTTCCCGCGAAGGGTAACCATGCACCCGATGGGCAATCCCTTCCTCAATTTAAAATTGGATATTGCCACCTTTGCCTTGGTGACAACCGGCTTTTGGCCGGTAATCGTGGCAATCTGTTCCACGCACAGCTCAACGACTTTTGGATTTTGCGTGGCCTCCCCAAGTCCCACGTTAATAACGATCTTTTTCAATCTTGGGACCTGCATCCTGTTTTTATATCCAGAGGATTTGAGGATGTCGTCAACTATTTTTTCCCTGTATTCTTTTAAAAGCCTGCTCATAATTAAAATTTCAATCCGAAGTTATTAAAGATTTATTTTCTATCGACAATTTCACCGCATTTAACGCAAATCCTCGCGCTTTTTCCGTCTTCAAAACGTTTCCTTTTCACCCTGACGGCTTTATCGCATTTCAAGCAAAGCACCATCACATTGGAAATATGTATTGCGGCTTCCTTTTCTATTATGCCACCAGGCTGCTCTGGCCCCCTGTGCTTCGAATGCTTTTTAACCAGATTCGTTTTTTCAACGATTACCTTTCCCTCCTTGGGAAACACGGAAAGCACCTTTCCTTTTTTTCCTAACTCGCGCCCGGCAATTACCTGCACCAAGTCTCCCTTTTTTATCTTTACCTTTTCCGCGAACACTACATTACCTCCGGCGCTAGAGAGATTATCTTCATGAAACGCTTCGATCTTAATTCGCGCGCCACTGGGCCGAAAATACGGGTCCCCATGGGCTCTTTCGCGTCATCAATAAGAACGGCCGCATTGTCATCGAATTTAATATAGGTCCCGTTTTCACGCCCTACTTCTTTCCTTGTCCGCACCACGACGGCCTTCTTGACTTCACCCTTTTTTATACTGCCGTTCGGGGCGGCTTCCTTGACGCTGACAACAATGATGTCCCCGATGGAAGCGTATCTTCGTCCGCTTCCTCCTATGACCTTTATACACTGCACTTTCCTGGCCCCGGAGTTATCGGCCACATTCATTACAGTTCGCAATTGTATCATAACCCTTATACCCTTTGAGCCTTTTCAACGATTTCGAGAAGCCGCCAGCATTTGTCCTTGCTTAACGGACGGGTTTCCATGATCCTGACCTTGTCTCCCACTTCGCACTGGTTTCCGGCGTCATGGGCCTTATATTTTTTGGATTTTTTAATGATCCTCTTAAATACCGGATGGTTGATTTTTCTTTCCACCTTGACAACAATAGTCTTGTCCATTTTGTTGCTTACAACTTCTCCCAACCGGACTTTTCTGTTTTTCGCGGATTCGGCCACCTTATTTCTCCAAAGGACAATTTCGTTAAAACTAATTTGTTGAGCTTTTTGCCTGTCGTTCCATGTTTATGGTCTTGACCCTGGCAATCTCCCTACGCAACGCCCTCAACTTCATGGGGTTTTCAAGTTTGCCTGTGGCAAATTGCATTTTAAGATTAAAAAACTCCACCTTAAGGTCTTCCTCCTTGGAAGTTAGCTCCTCGGTGGTCAAGTTTCGCAAGTCCGATGATTTCATAATTATTTATTTTTTAGTAATAAACCTGGTTGCAACGGAAAGCTTATGTGAAGCCAGGAGCAGGGCCTCTCGAGCCAGTTCCTCCGTCACGCCTTCCATCTCATATAAAATACGCCCCTTTTTAACCCTGGCTACCCACAGTTCCGGTGAGCCTTTTCCCTTGCCCATTCTTGTTTCCAAGGGTTTCTTCGACACAGGCTTGTCCGGGAAAATCCTCAGCCAAACCTTGCCTTTTCTCTTGACATGGCGCGTCAGGGCCACGCGGGCCGCTTCTATCTGCCGCTGTGTAACCAGGGCGGGCTCTATGGCCTGGAGCGCGAATGTCCCGAAAGAGATGGTGGATCCCCTATAGGCCGTTCCCCGCATCCTTCCCTTTTGGCGTTTCCTGTATTTAACCTTCTTGGGCATCAACATGATTATTTTTTCTCCGCCTTATCATGCCCTTCGGCTTCCTCGTTCGTGGCATTTCCCTTGGTCTTGAAAATCTCGCCGTTAAAAACCCAAACCTTGACCCCGATCAATCCGTAAGTTGTCTTCGCCTCGGCGGTCCCGTAATCAATGTCCGCCCGGATGGTATGAAGGGGGACTCTGCCCTCGCGGTACCATTCTGATCTGGCAATTTCGGAGCCGGCCAGGCGCCCGCCGCACATGACCTTGATTCCCTTAGCCCCGAACCGCATCGCGGAAGTAATGCTTTTTTTCATGGCCCTTCTGAAGGCCACCCTCCGCTCCAATTGAAGCGCTATGTTTTCAGCAATCAGTTGCGCGTCCAGCTCCGCCTTCCGCACTTCCTTGATGTTCAGAACAACCTGTTTTTCCGGGAGTATCTTCTCAAGATCGGCTTTTAACTTGTCAACGTCAAATCCTTTTTTTCCAATTATGATTCCGGGACGGGCGCTGTAAATATTTATCTTCGCCCTTCTCGCCGCTCTTTCTATCTCAACCTTGGATATTCCGGCGTGGTACAAATTCTTTTTAATGTACCTTCGAATGAATATATCCTCGTGCAACAGCTTGGCATAATCCTTTTTGGCGTACCAATTAGATTGCCACGACTTGTTTATTCCCAAGCGAAAACCGATTGGATGAACTTTCTGTCCCAAAAAAACTCCTCCAGAAGAGATGAAAACCTGAAAAGGGATTTTTACTCCCCGCCCTCCAAAACGATCGTTATATGGCTCGTTCTCTTTCGAATCGGGGTTGCCCGTCCCCTGGCCCTTGGCATGAATCTTTTATGAAAAGGCCCGCCATCGATTTTGATTTCCTTTATAAGCATTTCCTCGGCGTTATCCACCTTTTTATTTTCAATCGCGTTTGACTTGGCGGTTTTCAGGCCCGCGGACATAATACGCGCGGTTTTTTTGTAATTAATGGCCCTTAATGTATGCTCAGCGGCGGACACTTTTTTACCGCGGATTAAATCAGCGACCAGCCTCGTCTTTTGAGGGGAAACCCTCACGAATTTTAAAATAGATTTTGCAGTAGCCATTTTTTTTTATTTGAAAAGTTAAATACAAAAACTACTTTGTAACGGCCTTTTTCGTCCTTCCGCCGTGAGACTTAAAAGTCCTTGTGGGAGAAAACTCCCCTAATTTATGCCCTACCATGTTCTCGGTAATGTATACCGGGATGAATTTTTTTCCGTTGTGTACAGCCAGGGTATGCCCGACAAAATCAGGGATGATTGTAGACCTTCTCGACCATGTTTTGTGGATTCTCTTCTCGCCTTTTTTGTTCATCCACTCCAATTTTTTCAATAAAAATTCATCAACAAAAGGACCTTTTTTAACCGACCTGGGCATAGTTTATTTCCCTCTCTTCTTAACGATCAAGCGACTAGAGTTTTTCCTTCTTGGCCTGGTCTTATACCCCTTCGTTGGCTTGCCCCAAGGAGTACAAGGGTGCCTGCCGCCTGAAGTCCTGCCTTCTCCGCCTCCCATGGGGTGGTCAATCGGGTTCATGGCTACTCCGCGCACATGAGGTTTTTTTCCAAGCCACCGGGACCTCCCGGCCTTTCCGAAGGAAACAATTTCATGCTCCTTGTTTCCAACCGTCCCAATCGTGGCCCTGCAAAGCTCAAGAAACAGCCTTACCTCGCCGGACTGGAGTTTCAAATGCACCATATTGCGTTCCTTGGCAAGAATCTGGGCCGATGTCCCCGCGCTTCTTGCCAACTGCGCGCCTTTCCCTACCCGCATTTCAATGTTGTGGACCGAAGTGCCGAGTGGTATCTTGCGAAGAGGCAATGCGTTTCCAACCCTGATCTCGGCGTCTTCTCCGGACATCAACCTGTCTTCCACCTTCAGGCTCTCCGGGGCAAGGATATACCGCTTTTCCCCATCCTCATAATGGAGCAAGGCAATGCGCGCGGAACGATTCGGATCGTATTCAATGGAAGCAACCTTGGCCATCACCCCGTCCTTGTTTCTCTTAAAGTCAATGAGCCTGTATCTCTGCTTATGACCTCCACCCCTATGGTAGGCAGTGATCCTTCCGTGATTATTTCTTCCCCCTGACCTTTTTGCGGGCCTTAAAAGGCTTTTCTCAGGCCGGTCCACGGTAATGTCGGAAAAAAGCGATATCGTTCTGGAGCGAGAGCTGGGAGTGACTGGATTAAGTTTTTTTACCTGCATGGATTAAACACCCTCGATCAAAGTAATTTTGTCACCCTTTTTCAGGGATATGATTGCCTTTTTCCAGCGTGGAGACGTGCCTGAATTCCTGCCTATCCTCTTCGGCTTTCCCTTGTAATGCATGGTCCAGACCTCGGTCACGGAAACCTTGAAAAATTTTTCCACCGCCTTCTTTATCTGATCCTTGTTCGCATGGACATGGACCCGGAAAGTGACTTTATTCACCTCTTCGGTTGAGATAAAGGAGCTCTTTTCCGTAATCAATGGCCTTGAGATGACTTGATACAAATTCATTGCATCCTCCCCTGAATCTTTTCCAAGGCTGCTTTAGTGCAAACAATATTCTTGTGCAAAATCAGGTCGTAAACGTTCAGCCCCTCCGGCAGGATGACCTTTACATCGGGAATATTCCGGGCGCCAAGAATTATATTTTTCTTCATTTCATGGATAACCAGGAGCATTTTTTCATTCGCCGGTTTAATGGTTGACAGCAAGGAAATCATCTCCTTGGTCTTGTGGCTTTTAGGTTCCATGTCGTCTATCACCACGAACTCGCCATTCTTCACCTTGAGGCTCAAGGCCGATTTAAGGGCGATTTTTTTAACTTTCTTGGCCAATTTAAAATTATAGGTCTTTGGAGTTGTGCCGAATACAATTCCGCCGCCGCGAAATAGTGGTGACCGCAAAGAGCCTGCCCGCGCCCTGCCTGTTCCCTTCTGGGCCCACGGCTTCTTGCCGCTGCCGCTTATAAGGTCCCGCGTTTTAACGGAAACTGTTCCACGCCTTCTGTTGGTCAATTGCATCCTGACCACGCTATGAAGTAAATGCTCCTTTACCTCGGCTTCAAAGATATCCTTGGAAAGGTCCGCCTTGCCGACTTCTTCGTTATTTAAATTTTTTACTGTAATTTCCATTTAGCCCTTTTTCGCCCTTTTAGTCTTCCTGAGAATCAATAACCCGCCGTTTGGCCCTGGCGTCGCCCCTCTCACCAGAAGCAGATTTTTTTCCTTTTCCACCTTAACTACCTGTAAATTGAGAACAGTGCATTGGGTGTTTCCATAGTGCCCCGGCATTTTTTTTCCCTTTAATACCCTGCCCGGCCATGCCTTCATTCCAACCGAGCCGCCCCCTCTGAATATTTCATGGGAGCCGCGAGAGCCGGGAGCGCCGTGGAACCCGTGTCTCTTTATAACACCGGCGAAGCCTCTTCCCTTGGTGGTGCCGGTAATATTTAAAAATTCTCCCGGCTCGAAAATCCCAGCGTCAGCGGTCTGGCCGATCTGGACGTCACCGGCTTCCTCGCAACGAAACTCCCTTAAAACTCTCCGCGCCGGGACCTGATTTTTTTCAAAAGACTTGGCCTGGGCCTTTTTAACTCTTTTCTTTCTTATTTCCCCGAATCCAAGTTGAACGGCCTGATACCCGTCCCGTTCCTGGGTCTTTTTATCGCATACAACGCAAGAAGCGGTTTCAATTACCGTAACAGGGATGCAGTTGCCGTCCTCGACGAAAACCTGCGTCATTCCCAATTTTTTTCCTAAAAGTCCGTTTAGCATATCAACCCAGAATTTTACAGTTTAATTTCAACATCAACGCCGGCCGATAGGTCCAGCTTCATCAGAGCGTCAACAGTCTGCGGCGTTGGATCAATGATCTGCAGCAAACGCTTATGGTTCCTGATTTCAAATTGCTCCCTGGATTTCTTGTCCACATGGGGGGATCTTAAAACCGTCCATTTATTCTTGACGGTAGGCAGAGGGATAGGCCCAACCACCCGTGCGCCTGACCTTTTGGCGGTCTCCACTATCTCGCCAACGGAATGGTCAAGTATCCGGTGGTCATAAGCTTTAAGCCTTATCCTTATTATTTGCTCACTCATATTTATTCCAATACCTCGCTGATAACGCCGGCGCCCACGGTCCTGCCGCCTTCGCGGATAGCGAACCGGAGTTCCTTATCCATTGCTATGGGGGTAATGAGCTTGACCGTCATGCTCACGTTGTCGCCGGGCATGACCATCTC
>JACRGO010000018.1 GCA_016212295.1 Nitrospinota bacterium
CCTTATTCATTAATGCCCTCATCACTTATAAATTCCCCTCTTGAGAGGGGTGGCCGAAGGCCGGGGTGTGTCAGCGGGTTTTTTATACCAATCGCATGTTTGCCCTTCTGGGCAAACTTTTTTTTCAAGACAGCTTCTTAAATTCCCAAGTCTCTCTAAGCTAACGTTGCGGTAGAAAAGCATTACCTGTACCCTGATAACTGATAACTGATAACTGGAAACTGACAACTGCCTCTAAAATTTCTCCAAAACCATGTTCCTCTTCTGCATGTAGGCGTCCTTGGAAATGAGCTTCTCATCCTTCAATATCTTCAAATATTCAAGCTCGGATTCAATCTCCAGCTTTTCTCCCGCGCTTTTCTGCATCAGTTCCCCGGCCTTGGCCCTGAACTCGTCCTCGGTTAGCAATTTTTTGTGATACATGGCCGCCAACTTTTTCATTTTTTCCAATTTGTCCTTCCCGTCAATGGAGCCGCCTTTATCGCCCTTTCCGCCCGCTTCCTGGACGATTTTGTTCTCGCCCTTCACCTCCGCTATATACTGGATCAGGGGGATTTGCACCCAGGTCAGGTCCTCATAATTCCCGCCGCCAAGAAGTCCCTGCACGGACAAAAGCTTGGTGCCGGTCCCGTAATAATCCTGCATATAGCCCTTGGCAAGCATCCACATCGCCTTGGTACTGGACTGTCCTTGAACAAATGAAAATTTCCAGTTCATCGTCTCCTTCTGGACGAAGATATCGCAAATTGTGTCTCCCTTGGAGGTGTAGTTGGTGAATACCACTTTCTGTCCAGGCTTGGCCTTCAAAAAAGCCTCTCTCAAATACTTTGCGGCTTGAGCCGCCGTTTTATCGGAATATATGGGAACACTATTTTCTTCCCATCCACCCATGGCCTTTCTCTTGTTCCTGTAACTCAGGTTGCTCAACAGGCGGGAAAAGACCTCCTCCGGGATATCGTATGGATGCTGGTTGTCCTTGCCAGTGACCGATGATGGATAATTTCCGCCCATTGAGGCCAAAATGACCTTGAAGGTTTTTTTGGATGGGGCTTCTTCGTCGCTCCCGGAACCAGAAAAGGAAGCAGTTGAAGATAAAAGCAGGAAGGCAATAATACAAATAAGAGTGAGGGGGTTTTTATGTTTCATTTTACGTTGCGTTAGAAGTTTTAGGTATTAAGTATTTTAGCATTTTCCAGCCATGATTCAAAAATTTGATATTTCATTTTCCGTCATCATCTTTTCTTTCTCTGTGTTCTCTGTGCGAGTTTTCTTTGTGCGCTTTGTGGTAAAAAAAAAGAAAAAGAATTAACCGGATTGTAATCTTTTCTTTCTCTGCGTTCTCCGTGCGGGTTTTCTTTGTGCGCTTTGTGGTAAAGAAAAAAAAAGAAAAAAGAATTAACCACAAAGGACGCAAAGAATTTTTCACAAAGGCCGCAAATAACCCACAACAAGGAAAAACAGGGCAGCCACGGGAGCTGCCCCTACATGGTTATATTCCATTAAACAAAAAAAATCGGGCCGCTCTTTCGCATGGCCGCCCCTTATCAAAACAACCCTACATTTCTTAAAACCTCGGCAAGCCGCGGCTCCTTTTTCGCGTATTCCCTGAGCGCCTTTTCCAGCAGGTCCTCCCTCTCCTCCAATTCCCTGTTCTTTCTCGCCACCGGGGCAACCGCCGTTCTCCTGTCCCAGATAACGAAGCCAATAAGAGCGATTATCCCTCCCAAAACCACATAAGTAAGATTATTCATATCGGTAATTCTCTGCCCCATATCAGCGAACCTCTGGTCAAATTTCCGGTCCATATCGGTCAACCTCTGATCCATGGAAGTGAACCTCTGGTCCATGGAGGCGAACCTCTGATCCACGCCCTTAAAACCCTCTTCCATCCTGGTCTCAAGCCGGATCAACCTTTCCCTGTTTTCCAGGACCTGCGCCTCAATTTTGTCCAGCTTTTCCAGCTTTAAATCCATCCGGTCCAATCTTTTCTCAATCGGCTCCCCGGCATAGCAATGTGTGGAAACAAGGAGGAAGAAAAATAAACATGATAAAGCTGTTATCCTAAACCGCATATCATTGTCCCTTTATTTTTTTATAAAAAAGTATAGGCCACAATTTCATTTCAAATTTATTTTATAACAGTCCAAGGCGTAAGGAAAGGGAATATGTAGAATCGATAGGACATCGGGTCATGTCATCTTTTCTTTCTCTGTGTTCTCCGTGCGGCTTTTCTTTGCGCTCTTTGTGATAAAAAAAAAGAATTAACCACAAAGGGCGCAAAGATTTTTTCACAAAGGTCACAAATAATCCACAACAAGAAAAAACAGGGCAGCCACGGGAGCTGCCCCTGCGTGGTTATATTCCATTAAACAAAAAAAAAATCGGGCCGCTCTTTCGGGCGGCCCGATCTATACGTTCGTTCGAGGCGGCGGCGTTCTTTCACATGGCCGCCCTTATCAAAACAACCCTGCATTTCTTAGAACCTCGGCAAGTTTCGGCTCCTTTTTCGCGTATTCCCTGAGCGCCTTCTCCAGCAAGTCCTCCCTCTCCTCCAATTCCCTGTTCTTTCTCGCCACCGGGGCAACCGCTGTTCTCCTGTCCCAGATAACAAACCCAATAAGAGCTATTATCCCTCCCAAAACCACATAAGTAAGATTATTCATATCGGTAATTCTCTGGTTCATATCGGAAAACCTCATATCCATGGAAGCAAACCTCATATCCACCCCCTTAAACCCTTCTTCCATCCTGGCTTCAAGCCTTATAAGCCTTTCCCTGTTTTCCAGGACCTGCGTCTCAATTTTGTCCAGCTTTTCCAGCTTTAAATCCATCCGGTCCAATCTTTTTTCAATAGGCTCTTCGGCATAGCCATGTATGGAAACAAGGAGGAAGAAAAATAAACATGATAAAGCTGTTATCCTAAACCGCATATCATTGTCCCTTTATTTTTTTATAAAAAAGTATAGGCCACAATTTCATTTCATATTTATTTTATAACAGTCCAAGGCGTAAGGAAAGGGAATATGTAGAATCGATAGGACATCGGGTCATGTCATCTTTTCTTTCTCTGTGTTCTCTGTGCGGCTTTTCTTTGCGCGCTTTGTGGTAAAAAAAAAGAAAAAGAATTAACCACAAAGGGCGCAAATAATCCACAACAAGGAAAAACAGGGCAGCCACGGGAGCTGCCCCTGCGTGGTTATATTCCATTAAACAAAAAAAAATCGGGCCGCCCTTTCGGACGGCCCGATTCATGATTTAAACGCTGCTTCTGTTCTTAGAAAGCGAAGAACAACATGACAGTGCCTTGTGTATCCTGCCTTATCTGGTTTCTGGCCATGCCGCAATTGTTTTCAGCGGCGCAGGTGTCGCTGCCCACAGTCCAAGAAATTTCCGGCCTGAGGGAGACGTTCTCACGAATGTTCCAGTAAGCGCCCAGGCTGACTACATCCGCGCCTTTCCTCTGCCAACCATCATCACCTCGAACAGAGCCGGTCGCCCTCGCTGAGGTATAGAGATAGTTGAACTTGGTGATCAGGCGGTCATTCAGGAAACCAAGGTCAAAGCCGATCTGGTACCTGTGATAGTCCTGCCCGCCAATGTCAAAATGATTCCTGGCGGAGGGATTATCGGTGTCATACAGAAAATTTCCATCGACTTCCAAAGTAATGCCTTCGGTGACGTTGCCCTGGATCTGGAAGTCCGCGCCGTTGGCCTGCAGGCTTACATCCGTGCGGTCGTTACCGGCGGAAGACCCGCCGAAAGAGGAACCGCCGTATTGTCCGTACACGCCGACCATCCAGTCAAAGCCCAGGACCTGTGGAGGAGTGATGGCGAAGCGGTAGGTGCCGCCCACGTCCGATCCAAAGTCCACCCCCCCAGGTAGTCCGGGGGCGGCAAAACCAAGGGCGGCGAAAAACCACTCATGAGTGGCATACCACGTCATGCCCTGATAATCGCCCGCTATCGGGCCGACAGCAGCCATGGTCTCCCTCCTGTTTTCCCAACCTTTCAGGCCCTGCTGAACGCCGGTATTGAAGAGCTCCTTGCCCCAGAAAACGCCTTGCGCGTCCGTGGACCAGATGGTCATGCCGACATGTGTATGAAGGCTTTCCAGGTCGTGCCCGAAAACGAGGGTCCCATTCGCCCAACTCAGTCCGTCCACCCCGACCGCAGTGGTCATTTCAATAGCGGCGCCGATATGTTCGGCCACCCGTCCGCCAAAAAAGAGTGCGCCTTCATCGGGAACCTGGAATTCACCTCGCGTAGATCCCGTAGCCTGGGGTGAGGAATCCCTGGCAACCTTTTTCATATACCTGATCTTTTCGACCCAGGACAGATTCAGGTTCGCAGGGAGGCTTGTGCCCCAATCGCCTTCGATGGTGTCAACCGCTACGTCCGTGTAGCCATTGGACTTGAAGGCCCGCCCGAAGGCATTCAACTTAGGAAAATGCTGGAAGTGGCAGCTTTTGCAAGGCATCTTCATCTGCCTGGCGAAGGCGGGAACCGCCTCAGCTTTATCCGCTCCGAAAAACAGCCCGGCCGAAACGGCCATGGCCAATGCTATTACTGCTGAAAGCACTTTTTTCATTTATCTATACCCCTTTCAAAATTATGCGAAAATATTATTCCCCATTACATTAATAAATAACTTTTGTACGGGCAACTGTACGGGCACGATGCTTCGTGCCCCTACGCGCCCCTACTTTTTAAGGCAAGGTAGCGGAAGCAAAACTCGCTGGTTGCTTCTCTTTCCTGGTCACCTCCTTTCACTTAGTGAAATTTTGTCAAAACCCGCTTAATATAATAACTGTTCACGGTAAACCGAGAACTGTAAACGGCCACCTTTTTCTTGCCGTGTCCTCCCGCCCATGGAAATAGCTAAAACCCTTTGAGAGGGAAAAGTTGTTCTATTAAACAAAATTTTTCTCCAAATGTCAAGTAAAAAAAATAAAAATTTTAAAAGATAGGGCGCAGTTGTCAGGGGGCAGGGGGCGGGATAATTTTGAAATAAAGCCGTATATTGCCGGATAACCGCACCCTGACAACTGCATCCTACGAGCTAATTTTGCTTTTTTTCTATCATATTTTCTTTTGCTTTAATAAGCCCCACAAGCATGGCTGATATTTCCCTGGTTTCCTTTATCCACTGCTTGCCTGTTTCTTCCGGAATATAGCCTATATCCATTCCAATATAAATTTGGGTGCGCAATTCACCGCAAGATCCCTTAGCGTATTGCAAAAACTTGATGCAATCTTTTTCTGATCCTCTTTCCATCCCCTCAGCTATATTGCTTGATATTGACAAACCTGATCGAGTAATTTGATCTTTAAATCCAAAATCCCTAAGAGAGACTAATTCCTTGTAAATATTCGCGCTCAATCGCGCCGCCTTTTTCCATACATCCAAGTCCTCAAATTTCATCCTGCCCCCTGCACCCTGATACCTGCCCCCTTATTCCTGTCCTCCGCTGTCCCCCGCCCTCTGCCTTCTGTCCTCCGTCTTCTGTCCTCTGTCCTCCGCCCTCCGGCCTCTGCTGCCTTCCGTCCTCTTTCTTCTAAGCGCTTCCTTTCGTATGCTCTTCCGTTTTTCGTTCAGCGCCCAGATAAACAAGAGCAAAAACACCCAGGTGAAGATCAACCCGATGTTGCGGATTTTAAGCTCCTTGAATATTGCCTCGATTTCCTCATGCACCTTTTTGGCCGCGCCGGTGATTTCCTCTGTCCTCTTCTCTAACAAGGGTATATGCATGGTATGGGTCATGGCCACGGTTTTGACAAGCTTGGTATTGGCGTCATCCAGCTTGTCCCCTAAATTGGAAATCTCGAACCCGGTCCCGCCTTTCTTTTTCAACTCCGCGACCGCGTCCCTGGCCTTCCGGACGGACGCGTCCGCGGTTTCCAGCATACCTTTAAGCCTTACCCCTTCCTTGAACGCGGGGGAATCCGGGGGATGGCAGCTCCGGCAATCATCAGGCCCGTCTCCGGTGAATTTTTCAACGCCGGGGAATGGGATATTGTGTTTTCCATGGCAATTAACGCACCTGGGCTTTCCGGTTTCCTCCATTGCCAGGGAATGCTTGCTCTTTGAAAAAAATTCCGCTGTTACCGAATGGCAATTGCCGCATACCTCAGTCACGTCCTTTGCCCCTGGCGGGGCTGCCCCGTGCCCGCTGTGGCAATCGGCGCAGGTGGGGACCCTGGGGTCCTCTTTCTCAACCAGCAATTTCCCGTGGTAGCTTTGGAGATAGCCGTCGTATTGGTCAGTGGGGACTTTATACTCAGCCATGTATGCCTTGTCCGAGTGGCATTTGGAGCAGGTCTTTATAATATTGGGCCGGTGCACGGGGGAGCGTGGGTCCTTCCTGGAAAAAACCGCGTGGGTCCCGTGGCAGTCCACGCAAGTGGGGACCTTTTTGTCTCTTTCCCCGGCAAGGCGCTTGCCGTGTATGCTTTCCTGGTAATAGGAATACTGGTCGGTCCTAAGATTGTAAACCCGCATCTTTTTTGAGTCGGCGTGGCATCTGGCGCAAAGGGCGGGTATGTCCTCCTTTTTCGGCTTGCCGGTGAACCCGGCCTTTGCTTCCATTGCCGCGTCGTATGAGGAGGGGTCGCCGCCATGGCAGTCCTTGCAGGACACGCCTGCCTTTTTGTGGACGCTCAGTTCCCAGTCCGCCGCCGGTTTTTTCAGGCGCTCGTCGTCAGAAGACTGGTGGCACTCGGCGCAGGTGTTTTCTTCCGTGGCCGTATCCGGCTGGTCCTGGGCAAGGGAGGCGGCGGGGAAAAATGAAAAAGAAAGGAAGATAAAAAAGAAAAGAAAGGGAACATAAAAAATTGAACGTCCAACATCGAACATCGAACGTCGAACATCGAACCTTGAACCCTGAACCCTGAACCCTGGACCTTGAACCTTGAACCTTGAACTTCGAACATCGAACATCGAACGTCGAACGTCGAACGAAAAGGAGCTACGATTAAAGATTGAATTATTTGGCATTATTGGGAACTTTCTTCTTTTCAGCGGTTTTGATGCTCGCAACAAAAATCCTTATCAGTTCATCCGTCTCCACTAACACTGAATCAACCATAGAGGCTGGTTTTAAGAGAGGAACATTTTTAACCAAGCAAAGCCACTATGGGCTTCCCTTAGCTCTTTCAAGCAAATCCGGAGTTTGTGAATAAAATCTTTTAGAGACTCAGCCGACTGCGCCTCGCCGTGGTTAGCCAGTGGCGATGTGCCAGAGCGCAATAATTGTCCGGCGACATTATTTCCAGCCCTGGTTTTTGGCAACCGGTCCGTTAATTTAACGATAGATGCCGCGAAATTCAGGAGCCTCTTCTCCAGGTCATACTTACTGGCTTCCATTCGATGTTCAAAGGTTCAAGGTTAAAAAGTTCAGGGTTCGATGTTCGACGTCGGACGTTCGATGTTCGTTCTTTCATTACGAGAAGTGTCCCCAAACCGCAAGCCCCACCGCGCTGAGGGCGAACAAGACGCCCATCAACAGGACCAGCTTGCGGCTGCCAGGCAGTCTGTCCGGCCCACGGTCCAGCCAAGGCACTGCAAGTAGTATAAGGACCGGCAATGCCTGGCCGGCGATCCCGATGATCTTCGGCGCCCATTCCCCAAGAAAGCCGAACTTCTCCGCAACCTTCAAAAACTGGTACCCGGCCAGGAAATACCATTCCGGCTTTATGTGGGCCGGGGTGCTGAAGGGGTCGGCCTTGTCCCCAAGCTCCGGGGGGAAGAGGGTGGACAAGGTCACCAGCACGCCGACAAGGAAGACGGACAAAATCATTTCCTTTAAAATATGCTGGTAGAAAGGGGTAGTCCAGCCCAGTTTCGTCTTTTCTTGTTCAGTCATTTTCATATTTACATCTCGGAATGAATAATAGTCATTAGTCAATGGTCAATGGTCATTGAGTCATTAAAAGAAACATGAAACCGAACCAATGACTGATTGACTATTGACCAATGACTCAATGACCATTGACTAAGTTTGTTTCCTTTCCCGCTTCTTTATCTCGGAAACCGGTTCGGAGATCCCGACCTCCCTGACTATCAGGAGATGGAGGGCCAGCAAACCGCAAAGCGCGGCCGGAATTATGACCACGTGCAGGGCAAAAAATCTGGACAAGGTGTACTGTGTGATTTCCTCCCCTCCCCTGATATAGGCTTTCAGATAGGGACCTATATAAGGAACAGCCGCGGGTATCTCGGTCCCGACCACCGTGGCCCAGTAGGAAAGCTGGGTCCAGGGGAGCAGGTATCCGGTGAAGGAGAAAACAAGGGCGGAGGAAAGCAGGCCCACTCCAACCACCCAGTTCAACTCCCTGGGATTTTTATAGGAACCCTGGTAAAAAACCCTGCTCATGTGCAACAGCAGGGTTATGATCATCAAATTAGCGCCCCAGGCGTGGAACCCGCGCACCAGCCACCCGAAAGGGATGTTGTTGGTGATGTTCATTACGCTGGCATAAGCCTCTTCGATGGTGGGCCGGTAATAAATAAGAAGGAGAATGCCGGAAATAACCTGGACCTGAAAAAAGAACAGGGTGGCCCCTCCAAAATAATAGGTCCAGTTGAGGGGAGGGACCTTTTTTAGCAGGTCCTTTTCCACCAGTTCCCAGACCCCATACCGCTCGTCAAGAAAATTCCAGATTTTTTGGAACACGGATTTTATCATAAATATAAAACGTCATGTGTCATGAGTGGTGAGTCATGGGTCATGAGTTGTGAGTTGTGAGATGGGCGTCATGCGCCGCGGGTCTTTACCGGACACATGACTCATGGCTCATGACACATGCCTCATTTTCCCCTTCAAACCAACTGTATTTTATCTCCATCCACCCGGACCTCGAAGGACGGCAGCGGCTTTGGGGCCGGGCCTCCCTTGACTTGGCCGAACCTGTCGAAAACGGCCCCGTGGCATGGACACTGCAACTCCTTGGCTTCCTCATTCCACTTGACCACGCACCCCAGGTGTGTGCATGTGGCTGACAGGGCAACCACTTCCTTCCCCTGGCTATGGATAATCACTATAGGGGCGTCCTTATACCGGACCATCTTGGCGCTGCCTTCCGGGACCTCGGCCAGGGGGATGGAGAATTTCTCGTCCTCCATGGCCCCGGGTTCCATCTTAACTGGCGATATATAGCGGATAATAGGATACAGGACCCCGCCGCCGAAGGTGGCCAATAAGAGGGCGATGAAAAGGTCCAGGAAGGACCTTCTGCCTATATCATCTTTTTGCGTGGATATTTCCATTTTTACCTTTTCAATTTTCAATTGACAATTGTCAATTTTAAATTATTACCGCACCGCCATGCTGTCCCTGGCCATTTCAAGCTGCATGGTTGTCCTGTCCAGAATAAACGGGCTGTACACATAGTCAACCCAGGCCGTTACATTTTTCAATTTCGCGCCTGTCGCGTAGAACGTGAAAACCTCCCGCCTGGTCTCGCCGGGCTTGAGGCGATTGTCCTTTAGTATCTGCATGGGGCCGCCAAGCATCACTTCGCTTTCATCCTTCAGTTCCCTTCCATCCATATCGGCCAGAATTTTTTCATAGGCGATCTTCTCGCGGAACACACGGCCCTCGGCGCCGGACAGCTCCACGTTCAGAATCAGTCGCCGGGTAGGAGTTCCGGTGGGGACCCTGTGTCCTGATCCCATATTGGAGATGTCCACCATGACCTCGGTGCGGGCCTCGCCCACGTTAATGTTTATAACCTTCACATCTATGGCCTTCTTCAATTGCATAAGGGAGTGGCCGCCAAGGAGATTATGCTCATTGATGGTCCTCTTGGGGCCGGCGTCGGAGCCGGCTACTATCTGCCCCATGATCGCGGGCATGTGGCAGTCCTGGCACTGTTTGCCCTTGGCCGGGTATGGCCCTTCCTTCCATTCGCCGTAAGTCCCTATGATGGAGACCCCGTTTTGCGATTTATATTCGTGGCAGCCGGCGCAGAACTCGGCGGTCTTGTGCAACTCGGAAAAGGCGATCTCGTGTTTTCCCTTCAGGTCCTTCCCGTCCTTAAACGGCCCCCGTTTGACCAGCCCTATCTCCTTTATATAAGGATCGGACGCCTTGAGGTCAACCGCCTTTACAGTATGGCAAAAGTCGCATGAGACCCCTTCCTTGGTTATTGGAAGCTTCTCATCGAAATCCCCCGTGAACCTTACTGTCGGGGCGTGGCAGGGGAGACATATATTTTTCGCTGCCCCGGAGGTCTTGCGATAAGCCAGGTTGTACGCGGTGTTGAAAATAGGGTCGTCCATGGCGTGGGCATGAATGGAGTCCTTCCATCTATTATAAATATGCTCATGGCATTTCCCGCAAACAACGCTGGAGGTGTATTTATCGGTTTCCACCTTTGGAGTTTCCTCGGCCAGGGCCATGAGAGGGGAAAAAATCATGTTTAAAAAAACGTATAAAAAGATGGAGCGGCGAAAAATATTCATATATATAAGGATAAAAGAAAGTAAAAAGTGACTGAGGTGAACTAAAGTTAGAAGTGAGCTGAAGTGACTAAAGTTTTAGCCGCTTAATAGGAAACCGCACTATCTTTACAAAATCCGCGGCTATAGTCAAGGGGGGAAAAGCTTAACGCTTCGGAGATTCCACGACGATTCCTGAGCAGGTTGGCCGTGGAATAAAGCCCATGTTTTTATCCGCATGCCGGCATAGCGCGGCGCATGGCCGCAACCAAAATAAATTTCGATGCACTCAAACGTTCGATGATATTATTACGTGGAGTGGCGCTATTTCTTGACGGGCCTTTTGCCTTTCACCAGCGCCCTTCGATAATCAATCACGTCCTTGTAGTCAACGGACCTGGCCCCTATCTCCATCACCGCTTTCCCTTTCTGGTCGAATTGCTCCGTCCTTACCGCCTCAGCGTAGATTTCCTTCATTTTTCCCAAAGGGGACCTGAAGAAAATCTGCAGGATATCGCCGTGGATAATATTGGCGGAAGACTGAAACCGCAAGCCTGTCGGGGAAATGTCTATAATCTCGATTTTGTGCTCCTGATTGAAAAACTCCCTTTCCCTCTCTATTATGCAAACGCCTGCTATGCGCGTTTTGAAACGGTCTCCACCGGCGCGATGATCGTATTTCTCTCCGGTATGGCGAAGGAGTTCTTCTATGAAATTCCTCGCCTCCTGTAGCTCCTCGAAGGTCAGGTCGTTCAGGATTCTGATCAACTTTTCGTTGACCATGTCAGCCCTTTACGGTGACAGCTATGAAGACAGTCCCGCTCCCTCTCTTTATCAGGAAGAGGATGTTGTCGCCGGCCTTTGCGTTTTTTAATGTGTCCTCGTATTCTGCCAGGTTCTTGATTTTTTTCCTGTTGATCTCTAAAATCACGTCTCCTCTGCGGATGCCCGCCTCGCCGGCGGAACTCCCGAACTCCACATCGGAAACCAGAATGCCTTCGGATGAATCCAGTTTAAGGCTGTCGGCCAGATCAGGGGTGATTTCCTGGACGTTCAATCCAAGTTTTTTGGATACCACATCAGGCGTTTCCGCTGAATCCTTTAGTTTATCTATGACCACCCGGAAGGTTTTGCGTTTCCCGTCCCTGATTGTCGTCAACTCCGCGTCCTTTCCAGGTTTAGTGGCTGCCACCAGTTTCGGCAATTCCTCCATGCTGGAAACCTTCTTGCCGTCGAATTCCACTATGACGTCGCCGCGGCGGACCCCGGCCTTTTCCGCCGGGCTGTCCTTCACCACATCGCCGACGAGCGCCCCTTCCGTATTGGCCAAGCCAAAGGAAGCCGCCATTTCAGGGGTTATTTTCTGGATCAACACCCCCAGCCAGCCCCTGGTCACCGAGCCCTTGGTCTTCAAGTCCTCCAGAATCTGCTTAGCCATGTTGATCGGCAAGGCGAAACCTATGCCTATATTGCCCCCCGTATTCCCGGCTAAAATGGCGGTATTTATGCCGATGACCTCGCCTTTGGTGTTGATCAGCGGGCCTCCGCTGTTGCCTGGATTAATGGAGGCGTCCGTCTGGATATAGTCGTCGTATGGGCCGGACCCGATGGTCCTGCCCTTGGCGCTGACAACTCCGACCGTGACCGTATGGCTCAGGCCGAATGGATTGCCGATTGCCAGGACCCACTCGCCAACCTCCACCCTGTCCGAGTCCCCCAGTTTTAAAGCGGGAAGGTCGCCTTCCCCTTTTATCTTTATCAAGGCGATATCGGTTTTGGGGTCAACGCCGACAATGTCAGCGCTGTATTCCTTTTGGTTCATCAAGGTGACCTTTATTTCATCCGCGTTGGACACCACGTGGCTGTTGGTGAAGATGTGGCCTTCCTTGTCGATGATGAAGCCGGAGCCAAGGCTCTGCCTCGGGGCATTTAAATTAGGATCGAAAAAACGGTCGAAAAAATCCTGGAACGGACTGTTGTTGAAGGGGTCCTCCCGGAAGCGTTTTTTCATGTGAGGCGCTTCCTTCGCCTTAGTGGATGTGCTGATGTTCACGACCGCCGGGTTTTCCTTTTTCGCTATTTCCGCGAAAATATTTTTTTCGACAATTTCGCCTATATTATTGGCCGCTTCCGTTGGACGGAAGGCCATTAAGGAAAAGACGAAGAGGCCGGCGGCCAAAATGTTGTGCGAGATTATTTTTCTTGATTTGAAGGGTTTCATAAGGGGTCCTTTAAAAAAAAGTAAGTGAGGGGAAAAATCATTTTTTGAGGGAATTAAAGCTCTATAAATTTATGATATCATAGGAAATTCAGGCGCGCAATAACTCTTAAACCCATGGCGCGACAAGAAGCGGTTGAAAAATTTGCGCGAACAACACAAATTTCAGAGCGTATATATAAGCTAAATTTTACATTTACGAAGGTAAAATGCAAAATCCACGCTTTTCAAAATCCGCCTTTTTGATTGCCGGAGCGCTTAATTTCGCGGTCTCCCTCTGGCTCTGGTTTTATTATGATTTCATGCTTAAGGAGGTGATGCGGCTTCCGCTCAAGGACTCCGTCTATTTTGAATTGATACTGCGGGGGTTTTTGGTTTGCGTTGTGACTTTCGGGATTGGTTATTTTCGGGTGGGGATGAGACCAGAGCGGAACCTGGACCTTTGCCTGCTTTCCTGCATCGCCAAGGTGGGATGGCCTGCTTTATATCTTTATTATTGCATCACGCACGACTTCTTCCAGTACGGGGCGAATTCCCTGGTCTTGCTCTGGCCGGCCCTCTACGACTTGGCCTTCCTCCCCTTTTTTATCCGTTCTTTCCTGGCCATTAAAAGATGGTAGGCGGAACAGGGATCGAACCTGTGACCCTCGGCTTGTAAGGCCGATGCTCTCCCGGCTGAGCTATCCGCCCGTTTTTATATTATTGTATAGACTTTTAACTCATCGTGTAATGATATATAATACCATGATTAAATTTTAAATTAAACCATTCCTTAAGGAAAGTTCTAAAAAAACAGTATAATTTTTTATGAAAAACAGACTTTACCAATTATTCATTGATGATGTAACGGATTTGTGCTACAAGAACTGCCTTTCCTACTTTCCGGAAAAATCGCGGGTGCTGGACGTGGGAATCGGAAACGGCGTGATGACGAGGAATTACCATTCCTTGATAAAAAACAAGGACTTCAGGATCACTGGGATTGATATAAATAAGAGCTATCTCAACCACTGCGACCGCCTTATCCGGGCCTATCAACTGGAGAACAATATTCAGATTTTTCATAAATCAGTGGAAGCCTATGCCCCTCCACAAAAAGAGTACTTTGATTTTATTCTTTTCAGTATGAGCTTCATGCTCTTTCATAACCAGCAAATTGTCCTGGACCGGGTAAGGCATTGGCTTAAACCAGAGGGAAAGATAGTTTTTTTCCAGACCATGTTTCAAAAGCGCTCACGGTTAATGGAGTTCGTGAAGCCAAAACTGAAGTATTTCACCACCATAGATTTCGGAAAGGTCACCTACGACCACGATTTCTATCACCTCCTTGAAAGAAACCATTTGTCCATCTTTGAGGATAAGTTGCTGAAAAGGGAGTGGTTCAAGGGGGAATACCGGATTATTGTCACCTCCGTTTCCAATGGGAATGGCGGAGGGCATAGATGACAGGGTTTGACGCAACAAAAAAAAAAGCAAAATTACAAATGACAAATAGCAAATTACAAATAAATTGCAAACTACAATTACCGAATGCCCAAAACAATTCCATTTCCTTGTTTGTCATTTGTAATTTTGGTTATCGGGATTTATTTGTTATTTGACAATTCACTTGGCCTTTCGTTGCAGAAGCTTTTCCAGTTTCCATTCCACGTTCACCCTTTCTCCGCAAAAAAGATTGATCCCCTCGGCTAAGGGCATTTGCTCGCAAAGGCCGGATAGAATCCCGTCCTCCGAGCAATTTATTGGACGGGAGGGATTTGGACGGCTCCACTCCTTGAAGGCCCAATTGAACCAGGTCTTGGTCACGGACATGGACTTGAGCGTGGGGGTCTCCCGCCCAAAAATATTTTTCTCCATTACCATGTGCTCCCCATCGCGGAGAAGGATGATGTCCTGGCAATCGTTTTCAACCATGTCATAAACGGTCCCGGTTGTATGCCCCTTCCCCTTGGGGAAGGAAAGGTCCTGCCCTATGAAGATGATAGGGTTGGCGCCCAGTTGAAAGGCGAGGTCATAGGAGATGGTCAGGACGCTCCCGCCTGGGGTGAGGACCCCAACATGCTGCGCGTCCTTTTGGATCTGGGTCAGTACCGGGATGTCCGGCGCGAATTTGTTGAAAAAAAGGACGGCCCCCTTCCAAAGGCGGAGTATCTTGGGGTGGACTATGGTCGGGGCGACCAGTCTAAGGCCGCGTGTGTCAATGCCCCAAAAAAACCTGATGATGGATTCCTGGGGATCTAGGACGGTAACAAAATTGGGCTTGATCCCCTCGGAGAGCAGGGTGGCAAGGGCGGCGTCGCAAGCCACTATGATGGACCGCTGGGCAGCCCATTTAAGAAATTTTAAATTCTTGTCCAGGGAAGGGCCGGCCCCAACGAGAATACAGGGAATGTCCTTTAATTGTCCCCTTATTTTAGGGACCCCGGTCCCTTGCAGGACCGCCGGACGGTTGGCCCTGTAATTATTCAGCCACGCCTCCGAAAAACGGTCGATGGTGGCGGTTTTTACCTCTGCAAGCCTGGATTCGAATTCCATATCGTGAGTCTATCAAAAAAGATTTAAATTTAAATGGAACGCGGATGACACGGATAAAACGGATTTGCGCGGATAAAAAAAAATTGTAACTATCTAGTGTTTTGAAAAAAACAAAAAATTAAAAAATAAAGAAAAGAATATAGACACAGAAGGACACTTATTATCTATGATTAAAAACAAAAAGCATAAAAAATCCGTGTAAATCCGTATAATCAGCATCATCCGCGTTCTATTTCTTTTTCAAAAAACCAAGCCAGAGCGGATCTCCCCGCCGCAGCTCGACCCTCTTCCGGCCGCGCATCCGAAGCAATGGTCTCCCACCATAATTTCCCTCTTTTTCAGCACTTCTAAATCGAAGCCGGACAACAAGGAGGCGGCCCCATGATTCACCGTGAGCTCCAGCATCTGGTTGAAATCGCAATCGAAAATCCTTCCGTCCCAACTGATGCTCAACATTTTCCTGCACATCAGTTCCGGGATTGTCTCCTTGTTGAAATTCTTTTTCAGAATGGCGGCGTAACTCTCGTAATTGCCGCCCTTCAACAAGGTCTCCTTGAAGCGGCCTATGGGCATATTGGTTATTGCTAAGAGCTTGTTGAAAACTATTCCGTGCCTGCCTTGAAGCTCGCGCTTGTAATCCGATTCCAGGGCGTCCTGGCGTCCTGGCAGAACAGCCCCTGCCGGATTATAAACAAGATGGAGCGCCAAGCCGCTTCCTTCCTTTCCATAGCCTCGATCATTTAATAACTTCAAGGCCTGAATGCTTAACTTATACACGCCAGCGCCCCTTTGCGAATCCACGTTCTTCTCCAGATAGCAGGGGAGCGATGCGATTATCTCCACGCGGTTTTTAACTAAAAGGCCGATCAACCGTTCGTTCCCAGGAAGGAGGAGGGCGCTGAGATTGCTCCTGAGAATGGCCTTTTTGCCCAGGCTGGCCGCCCCTTCCAACAGGTATCCCAACCCCGGATGCAGTTCAGGGGCGCCACCGGTTATGTCGAGAGTGTGGATTTCGTTCTCCGCCAGGACCTTCAGGACCATGCCCATTGTTTCCCTGGACATGAATTCAGTTTTTTTGTCCGGTCCCGCGTCCACATGGCAATGGAGGCATCTCTGGTTGCAATGCCTTCCTATGTTGACCTGGAGGGTATCAATCCCGTCCGCCATGAGCGGGGAGTGGATTGCCTCGTATACCTTGGAGCTGAATTCGGACATTGTTTGTTGTGGAAAAAATTTAACCGCCAAATTTATTTAATTGCCTCATTCAACAACCCTTCAAGATCATTCGGATCAAATGACACGGCACATTTCCACTTCCCAAATCCCCCGTGATCATTGACGGCCTTGCTCCACTCATCAAGGAAGGCCCTCTTTGTCTTATTCTGTTCATTATCCTGCCCCTTGGTTTCAAGGACCAGAAATTCGCCTTTCTTCAGCTTCAAGATGAAATCAGGGAAATATTTCCTGATCACCCCCTGAAAATTATAAAGCACCGCAAACCCAAGATGGCCATTCTTTACAAACGATTCAACGGCATTGCTGTTATCAAGAGTTTTTGCCTCAAGGAATTCCCATTTATTGTCAACGACTGTGAAGTTGATGTGGGACTTTGTGAAATTCTCGCACGGCTTGCTTGTCCACCATGCTCTTACATACTCCGTGGAACGGATAGGGTGCTCTTTATCGAAAACAGGAGTCAATTGCGTGGTATTGACCGCTCTGATTTCATTCCAGATATGCTGAATCACCTTGTTCATATTGAGCATAATAAGAATGCGTTTACGTAGTTCATCCTGATTGAACATCGGGTTTTTTATCTGGATCTTTTCAGAATTTATAAACTTCTCAATTATGCCTATGAGCTGAGTCAGGAATATCTCCTTGCTCCCCTTCCAGTCAGGTTTCTTTTCTGAGTTGTAGATGGTGGATGCGATGCGGAATATGATCGATTGTAATCTTAATTTTTCAGCAATTCCCTTGAGGTCAATTTCCGTTAATGCGGCGGGGTTGGGCTTTCCCGCGATGATAGCGGCCAATTCAGCCTCTATTATGGATTCGTATGGATCCAATTCAAGAGGTTTTACCGCTTGGATATCCAAAGTGAGTTGCGGCTTGTATACATGGTCAATCCGCAAGACATTCGGGAAAGAAATTTCATGTTCCGCCTTTTCTTTTACAGGCTCTATCCTTGTCTTGGGCGGTGGAGGAGGCGGAGGAGGGCCATCGGCTCCGCCTTCATGCGGCAGAAATGTAAACGGTACGCCGAAAATATTTACATACTCTGCATCAAATAGCTCAATTTCTTTCCCAGTTATCGGGTCAATTTGTTTTTTGGTATCATACGAACTTCTTCTCAGGCCGCGCCCCACAACCTGCTCACACAGCAACTGGCTGCTGAAAGCCCGCAAACCCATAATATGAGTAACAGTCTTGGCGTCCCATCCCTCACTGAGCATACCCACGGAGATCACATTCTGAATCTGCTCGCCCGGTTCTCCTATTCTGCCAACTGTATCAACGGTTCTTCTTAATAACTCCGCCTGTTGTTTCCTGGTCAGCTTCTTTTCTTTTGGATTATAGTTATCTTCTTCGCTGTCATCCGCCACATCAATCGCCACTTCTTCCGTTTCAGCCTCGGCCTTATCAAGGATGCTGCTGTCAATCTGTAAGGTTTTCCGCGGGTCGCATAGATCACCCAACCCGGCAACAGATAACAAAAAGGCATCGCGGTCAAATGAAAACTTTATACGGCCTGATGTGTAAGTCGTATTGGCCACCGTAATCATCACAGGTGGGATTTTATGTCCGGCCTTTTCCCAATCGTCTTTCGTTGCCTTCCAGTCCTTGCCCAAAAGAAGATAGGCATTTTTTATAAGGTCAGGGAGCGGATCGCTATCTTCTGCCTTGCGGTTGATATCGTCCTTCACGGCGAAATCCATGTAAATATGGTAAAGCCTTGACCGCAGGTTGTTATCCACATTTCCGTCATCGCGTATTACAACCCTAGGAGTCTTTACCAATCCTGATTCTATGGCGTCATTCAATCCGAAATCACTTATAATCCAGGGAAACAACGCCTCTTCAGTCGCTTTTTTCCCGGAGGGCGCGAAAGGCGTCGCGGACAGATCAAAGCACCTGATTATCCCCCTTGCCCTATGTATCCTGTCCAGTCCGCCAACCCAGACAGTGCTTTCCTCAATGTCTTCTTTTTTTATACCCTTGATCTTGCTTTCCGCCGGGATGCGCCAAGCGTGGTGGGCTTCATCATTAATCACCACGAGGTTAGAGGCATTGGCCATATCTCCCATCGCTTCCCGGACATACGCCTCATCGCTCTTAGCGCCGCGCTTGTCAACGGTCTTATTCTTTGCCAGTCTTTCTTCGCTGTCCCATGCCAGTGAATGCCAGTTGATGATCTTTACCTTCCCCTGCCGCAGGGACTCCATCAACCCCGATGGAACAATATTGAACTCTTCGTAGTAGTTTTCCCTGCCAAAGGGATTCAGAACCGACAACCGGTTGCGGACGGTCAGGCCAGGCGCAACAACGAGGATGTTTTTTGAAAACCGGGTATCCTTGCCGTTGGCTACTTTATTCAGCACGTGCCACGCAATGAGCATACTCATTACAATGGTCTTGCCGGAGCCTGTGGCCATCTTATTGCACCAGCGGAAAAAACCGCCGCCGTCACCCGGAATATCAATGCCTGTGCGGTCTGCAGCAGGCGCTTCTGTAAGCCAGATCAGCGTTTCAATGGCCTCAAGCTGGCAAAAGAAAAACCTCCGGTCTTTTCGTTCTTCGGGTTCCATCCAGTGTTCCAAAAGTCTTTTTGTAATCCCTGTAACTCCGGGATACCCATCATCTCTCCATTTCCTGATCCGTGGGCGGATGGCATTCACCAGTTCAATCTCAATAAAAGTTCCGGGATCGTCAAACCCCTTGGAACTCTC